>JAWXTU010000060.1:0-14847 GCA_044433285.1 bacterium
GAAGATTGAAAATATTCTTAACAATAGACCTCGTAAAAGACTCGGTTACCTCACACCAAACGAAAAATTTAATCAATTAATTAATCAGGATTCTGTTGCATTTGCAAGTTGAATTCAGCAATTATAACAATATAGCTATAGTAAATGACACATACAGATTGCAAAATGAGATAATTAATGCTCACTACAATAAATTATATCAAACAAAAATTGAACTTTATGAGGAGCTAATAGATTTTCAAAAATACCTACAATCTAATGGTCAATCTACAATATATGATAAGGCAGAACTTGAATTGCAACTAACAATATGCCAAGCAACAATAAAGGCTTGCGATATAGAGGTAGACCATATCATTGACCACAACGCTTATATCTCAAACCAAATCATATTTACAGACAACATAATTGAATCGCTACTTGTTAGTAATCATATCATAAATGAAAGTACAATTGAAGGTGAGCTAATTTCAAATGAAGCAGAATCAATCAACTACTGGAAAAACGCGAAAGTTGCACCATATGCACGAATACAACACTACTCAGATGCTACTTTTGTAGGTGAGAACAGAGTGGTTGGACAAATTGGGGTAGGTTTTACACTACCATTAACATCTGACTCTAAACAAAAAAAGCTTGAAACAGAAGCACGTGCTACAATACACAATAATTATCGCGAACAACAATACAACTCTATAAAGAGTGAACTTGAGCTGATAGCAAGAGAGATTAACAATAACTTGCACTTACTTAATATAACCGCAAAAGTTATAGAAACTCACATCAGTAAAATTGAGACTGCAAAGAAAATGTATCAGTCAGACCAATTGCCATTGCAAAAACTTGCAATGCAATATTTAACACTACTCAACTCACAAACTAAATTTATGGATTTAGTTTACGAACGTGAAACTTTAAAAACTAAATTATTAATACTAAACAATCGAAACTAAAACTATAATCTTATGAAAAATATTTCGCATACCCGAGTAATCGATAACTCGACGAATAACATCGTTAAAGAGATGAACAAACGCGCAAAAAAACAAAATCGCGCTTATACTATAATCTTTCTTCTGTTAGGGGTATTTATATTATTCTATTTTGCATATATATATTCAGTGGCTAGATATGATGGATTTATCGTAATACACAACTCCACTATCAGGCATATCGATAACATTGTAGTGGTAGACTACAATGTAAAACCAGGAGACCTAGTTAAAGAGGGAGACACATTATATAGTTATATCAATATAAATTACACAAGCCGTATTAGCGACCCTTATGTGATATTTGAAACTGATGGGCGAAAACGGGATGCAATATACAGACGAAATAAACTAAAGAGTGAATATATTGAACAGAAAAGAGCACTAGATTCTCTACAAATAATAATAGGAAGAACTAAAAATGATGTAAAATTAGGTGTATCAACAAAAGAATTTTTAGAGGAACTGCAATGGCAAAATATTCAAGCATATGAGAAGATGGAAAATACACAACGACTTATAAATCAAGAACAAGGCATTATTAATAATTTAAATACAACCTTTGAATATGGGCAACGTATAGAGAGTATATCTGCATATTCACACAATTATAGTAAAGAACATCTTGAGATATTTGGTAGTGCATATAAACACAGAATTGCATATGTAGATATGATTATTGTGGATATAGATGCACGACATGGAGTACTGGTTATGGATGGAGAACCAATAATAACATATATGCCATATAATAATCCAGAAATGCTTGATATACACGTAAAAATGCTACTTACACCAAAAGAGTTTTCAAATGTAGATGCAGGAATGATATTTGATGTTTATATTGGGGATGATAAAGTAGGAGATGTACAATCTACATACTCATCTACATATATAAAAAATAGCAATAGCAAAAAACAGTCTGGAGCCGAGTATGAATATAGCCACAACAACAAAGAGATTATAGTAAGGGCTGAATTTTTGGATAAAAAAACTCTTGTACAAAAATATCAAGTGGACGGGTTTCCGATAACACTAAAAAAAATCAGATGGAAACAAGCAGATCAAGACTATATACAAAATACTGATATTAATATTGAAGACGAGTTGTAAAAATTCCTCAAACATAAATTAAACTAATATAATACAATACAACTATGAATACATCAAATGCACCATATAAATTTGACATTAGAATAAATAAAGCAGAGCAGCGAATTGTGGTAATTGACGAAACTTTACGAACCGAAAATTACGAACCAATAGATTATTATGACTTTGATGGTGTAATATTCACCACTACTGATATAAAATTACTTTACAAACAGTTTACGGTTATTTGCAGCCCATTCACCAACAATGCGTTTCAGTTTAAACCGATGTTCTTTAATACAAAGATTACTGAGCGTCCATTGATAAGTTCTGCAGATGCTCTAGCAGATAACATTAATGAACAAGTAGTAATTAACGAAATAAAAAGGATAAAATCTCGTATGGAAAATCTTGGTTTTAAAATTTTCTTCTCAAAACCTGAATTTTGGAATGCAGATCGCCAATTCTATGCATTTTGCCGCCACTGCTTATCAAGGTCGAGCAGATTGCCAGAAATGGAGATAGTAAAAGGGTCGCCATTTGGCTACTTACACCCAATTTTATATGTAATGCTGAAAGGTCTAGAACTCTCACCTACAGTATTTTTAGGAGCACGCACAAAATTAATTGACGAGTTTAACTATATGGATTTAGAGGAGCTAGTTGCAATAGTGCACGTATGTCCAAAATGTTTTGATAAAGGGTTGATATATCACGAAACTTGTCCGAAATGTGGATCGATAGATATCGCTGAACAAAATATGCTTCACCACTTTAGATGCGCAAATATTTCACCTGAACATACATATATGAAAAGTGGGTCGTTGATTTGTCCAAAATGCTCACGCGAACTTCGACATATCGGTGTGGACTACGACAGACCAACCACTACATATAATTGCAATAAATGTAGTATAAATTTTAGTAATGCAAAGATGGTATGTGAATGCGAAAGTTGTTTAACAAAATCAAATATCGAAAATTTGGTGCCAATACCAATGAATAATGTTAGCATCAATAAACGAGGGGAGAAAATGCTTGCTATTACAAACGACTTTACATACTCAGATGATGTAGCAAAATTTGATAATGTACTTTCACGCAATCAGTTTAAAGATATCTTGAGAATTAGACTGCAAATATTCTCGCATATGTCAAACAATTTTGATTATCACATACGTGTTTATCGTGCAACTATTATAAACGAAGATTTCTTGGCAACTCATGGTAAAACTATCGTAGAGAAAATATATGGAAAACTCCCTCAATCGATGATTACCGTAAAAAATAATATAATATATGTAGCCACAGAAAGTAGAGGATTGGTTTCTGAAGAAGAGCTAGCAAAACTTATTAAAGAAGCGATGGGAGAATATAGCGATTCGATTTTAAATGTGGATTTTCTTACTTATGAACCTGGATACGATTTTGAACAATTCTTTAATCAATTATAATGGAATATATTTTTGACATATTTAATTATTTAGAGTACTTGACCAAGGACTTAACATTCCAAAAGATAGTGGGAATATTTTGGTTTCTCTTTTTCATTGAGATACCAAGATACTACCTTTTAGACTTAATTATCCTGATTAAACGCTTTTTTTATCGTGATGTAATAAATAAAAAAGAGATAACAGCTAGAATTGAACTCTACACCAACAATCCTTTCGTAACAATTATTGTTCCAGGCAAGAATGAAGGTAAAAACATATATAAGCTAACTCAATCGCTTAAAGAGCAGACATATAAAAACTATGAACTAGTGGTAGTAGACGATGGCTCAGACGATAACACTAGATTAATTTGCGAATCTCTGCTAGCCAATGGTTTGATAAATAGATTTTACAGCGTAGATGAGCGTGGGGGCAAAGCTAGTGCAGCCAATTTGGCATTGATAGACAATAAATCTGAAGTAATAATCCACTTAGATGCAGATTCTTCGCTTGATAAAGATGCTATAGAGGAGATACTTTTACCATTTTATTACCACGAAAATGTGGGTGCAGTAGGTGGATGTGTAAAGGTGCGCAATTCTGATGATAGTTTATGCACGCTTATGCAGTCTATGGAATATATAGAATCTATACAACTCGGCAGAACAGTAACCTCAGAGATTGGAGCATTTAGAACAATTTCGGGTGCATTCGGGGCATTTAGAGCAGATGTTTTAAACCAAGTGGGATATTGGGATATTGGTCCTGGACTAGATGGTGATATTACACAAAAAATTAGAAAATCGGGATATAAAGTTGTTTTCACACCAAAAGCAGTATGCCTAACCGCAGTACCAACTAGCTTTGCAAAACTTTATAGACAGAGATTGAGATGGGGAAAATCACTTGTGCGATTCAGACTTCGTAAACACCTAAATGTGTTAGATATTAGATATGCTAATTTTAGATTCTCTAATTTTTTAACTAACTTAGATAATTTGGTATTTAGTTTGATATTTGATATACTCTGGATTTTTTATATGCTCAACTTCTTAGTAAGTCAACCATACGGATTATTAGATTTGCTTGTATTGAAATTTTTAATCACGATACCGCTAGGGTTTCTATCATTCTTTATGTCGTTATCCATATCCGAACGATGGAGAGAGGAGCTAAAAATGATAGTTGCCGCTCCATTACAATCATTTTATTCTGGATATTTTTTAAGAATAACAAGAATAATATCAACATTCCAAGAGTTCTTTTTCTTCAGCTCATATCGCGACTCATGGAACCCGTCAAAAAGCTCAATATGGGCACGAGACGAAAGATTATAAGCATATTCAACTTAATTATATTAACCTTTTTAAATTAAAAAACAATGAAAAATTTTATTATTAAAAGCTGCTTATTTGCAGCAGCATGTGTGATGCTAACAGCATGTAACACAACAGGTAAAGACCTATCACCTCCGAGTTCGACAACAGTAACACTAAAAAGTAGCAGCGACCAAACTCGTGTACACGAATTGTATTCGCCTTCTTTTGCAGCATCTTCAAGTGCATACTCGACAATGCCACAGTTCAGAATTGCATCTATTCCAACATCAGAGGCAGAGCCATCAATCCCAACAGATGCAACAAGTATGGTTGGTAAAGATTTATCGTGGGGAGTTACTGCAAATTCATCGTATTATCTACCTGCTGATGAAACATACAGCGGACAAATTATGTTCGACAACTCAACTTGTTATTACATAGCAGGAAACCTAACACTTAGCTATTGGAATGTGTGGGGGGCTACAGGAGGCACCATTTATGTACTTGAAGGTGGTAGTCTAACTGTAACTGGCGAAGTTAACTACATCGCAGTTAAAAATTGGGGTACTATTAACTTCAATGGAGATTTTGAAATTAATAGCGAGGGCGAGTTCTATAACTACAGCACTCAACCATTAACAACAGATAACCACTTATCATTGCGCGGCACATTCTACTCTGCTAGCGAAGTTGCAGCTAAATCTATCCTATTAAGCGGCGACAAAGAGATTGTATTTGCAGAGTGTGTAACTGTAGATCAAGATTTTTATGCAGAAAACTACGCTAATGTATATTTAGATAAAGGTCTGGAATCTGCCTCTATAACATTAGACTCTTATGCAAAAATCTATTTGCAAGAGAATTCATTAGTAAAAACTAGCAGTATAACATATAACAATGACTCTCGTTTTATTAATGAAAGTGCTACAGGATATGCAGTAATTGCAATTGACAGCTACTTAAAAATCCACAACAACACATATTATGAGAGAATGAGCGGTGGCGAAATTCGTCTACATTGTGATGAATCAAATATAGAAGATGATTATAGCGGAACTGCAATACAATGGGCAGCAAACGTTTCATTAAATGCAAGTAATACCTATATTGCATCTGAAGATAATTGCTTTGGAGGTTATGGCGAAAATAGCGGAGATACTAGCGAAGATGAAGTAACATTAGAGCACGTAACATCATTAGATTCACCAGACTACGAACGTATATCTGCAACATCAATTGACTTTAAAGATGGATATGTATTTGTATCATGGCACGAAAGAGGAGATTACTATCAAGGATATATTGATATTATGAATATGACAGACCTTATAATTGCAGCTACATATTACACAACTGAACTAGATTTCAACCATATCTATGTATCACCAAATAACATTTACGTAACAGGTGGTAGAAGTAAAGGTGCATTCTACTCTTCAATTGATTACTCATTAACTGATAGCAGCGTAGATATCGATATTATTTCAGTTGAGGGTTCATCAGGTAACTGTATCCTACAAGAAGATGGAGACAATTGGATTGTATCAGGTGCAAACGGAGGTATTACAATCTCTAACGAAGTTGACTCTGATATTTACACAGATTTGGCAGAAGCTAAATTTGTAACAAAATATGGTAACAATATGGCTGTACTAGCAGGTGTTTCGCCTTCAGATGCTGTTATTTATGAATACGATACAGATGGAGATTTTGTAAAACAATATACTGTAGGTACTATCCCTACTACAGATGGCAAAAACACTCTATTTGCTGACGGCGATGATATATATGCTTGCTTAGGCGAAGGTGGTCTAAAAATTTACAATAATGGTAGTGCTGTTAAATCATTTGAAAATACCACAGGTAGCGGTTCTGTAAACTGTGTTGATGTAGACGACAATTACATATATATCGCAAATGGTGTAGCTGGTCTTTATATCTTAGATAAAGAGTCGCTAGATGTGGTTAAAACATACCAACTAGGCGATACTTCAGCCAACTACGTTAAACTAGGCGACAATGGTTTGATATATGTTGCTTACGGACTTGATGGAGTACACACTTTTAAACTAAAAGTACAATAAAAATTTATAACGGTGATTTATACTAAAAAGATATAAATCACCGTTATTATTTAAAGCTCACTAAAATATTTTACCCCCCACTAAAATATAAATTATATGTTATTAATTCCGACAAGATTATGCATTCTCGTTTGTGTATATATGGTACCTAAATTTTATATAAACAAACGAATGAGCGTACCTGAAATGAGAGATCAGTTCAATATTAACACAAGAACTTTAACACCAGCATTAACTAGATTGGTGCATGCTGGAGTATTAAAAAGTAAAATAGGAGGCAATGACAGAGGCTATATCTTAGCTCGCGACCCAAAAACTATTTCACTATATGAAATAGCACATATTACCCAGGGAGACCTGCAGATGCGCTGTTGCGCAGATGTAATAGACAACTGTTCTGAGTGTTTCTTAAATAAAGGTCAGCATTGCAAACTATTCAATAAACTGAATAAAGCTCTACTTCACGTAAAAGAGGAGCTAGAGAATATATCATTATTCGATCAATATTCAAATGGGATAAAACAAAACATATAAAGGGGACTACTAAAGAGAAAGATGGGCATCAGAAAAAATTTCCGATACCCATCTTTTGGTTTATATAATCAGTGTGTTTAAATCATATTATCCACAGACCATTTAAGATACATTGAAGCCCAAACGAAACCGCCACCAAATGATGCAAGCACTAGGTTATCGCCTTTCTTTAATAGTTTCTTATTATCGTGCATAAGAATTGGAATTGTACCAGAGCCTGTATTTGCACGGTTTTCGATGTTGATTAATACTCTATCTGGAGAGATACCCATATGATGAGCAGTAGCATCAATAATACGAAGATTGGCTTGGTGAGGTAACAGATAAAGATCATCCGCCACAAGGTTATTGCGTTTCATAATCTCAGTAGAAACCTCAGACATTTTGCTAACAGCCCATTTGAATACATTTTTACCATCTTGGTATGTGTAGTGCTCTCTTGCATCTACTGTTGCGTGAGATGCAGGACAACGAGATCCACCTGCTTTTAGATATAAATATTGCGCACCAGCACCATCTGAGCGAAGAATAGCATCTTGTATACCAGTGCCATCTGTAGTTGGCTCAAGAAGCACAGCACCCATTCCGTCGCCAAAAAGCGGACAAGTATTTCTATCTGTATAATCTGTGAATGACGAAAGTTTTTCGCCACTAACAACTAACATCTTTTTACAAAAACCAGTCTCAATATACATTGATGCAGTTTTAAGTGCATAGATAAATCCTGGGCATGCAGCACTAATATCAAATGCTAAACACTCTTTTATTCCACATGCATTAGCAATTAGGGTTGCTGTTGATGGGAAAAACATATCTGGAGTAACCGTAGATACGATTATTCCATCAATTTCCGAAGGATTTATATTGTTTTTTTCTAGAAGTGCCTGCACTGCTTTAATTCCTAATACAGAAATACCAGCCTCTTCACCTTTTAAAATTCTACGCTCTTTTATACCAACTCGCGACATAATCCACTCATCGGTGGTATCCACCATACGGCTTAATTCCTCGTTAGTTAAAATATAATCAGGCAGATACGCCTCTAATGCTGTAATAGCAGCTCTTACTTTTGGTTGTTCCATAATTAATCAAGCGAAATAGAAAGTTTAACCCTTTCTTCTGTTTGTGTCATTTTCGCTGCAAAGTTACAAATTTATTTCCAATTTATACGCTATTTTAAGTAAAATTTACTCTATTTTGGCACAACAAGCTGAATAATAAGCAATTGATATTTATTTCCAGAATGTTAAATGTTATTCAAGTTTTTTTTGTAATTTTGCGGTCGATTTTTGAATTGAATAATTCAAGAGGATTTGGAGATAAAATATCACATAAAATAAACCACATAACACACTAATAAAAAATGAGTTATAAAATTTTAGAGGCATTCAGACCTCAACTATTCTCGACACTAAGAAACTACAACAAACAACAACTTTCTGCCGATATTATGGCAGGTATAATTGTAGGTATTGTTGCTATTCCGCTTGCAATTGCCTTTGGTATTGCATCTGGCGTTGGTCCTACAGAGGGTTTGGTTACTGCAATTCTTGCAGGCTTCATCATTTCTACCTTTGGCGGAACAAAAGTGCAAATCGGTGGACCTACAGGGGCATTTATCGTTATTATATATGGTATAATCCAGCAGCACGGTATTTCAGGGTTGATGATTGCCACAATTCTCGCAGGTATATTTCTACTGATAATGGGATTTGCCAAATTGGGTAATATTATAAAATTTGTGCCCTACCCTGTCATCGTAGGTTTTACTGGCGGTATTGCGCTCACTATTTTCTCTACTCAAATGAATGATTTCTTTGGATTAGGGTTGAAAGATGTGCCCTCGAACTTTATTGATAAATGGATATGCTACTTCTCCAATTTCTCGGCTGTAAATTTTGCCGCTTTAATAACAGGATTGGTGAGTCTGTTAATAATAATATTTATGCCTAAAATCTCTAAAAAGATACCTGGTTCGTTGATTGCTATTATTGTGGTAACTATTGCCGTGTGGCTTGGTGAGAAATATATGGGGCTAGAGGGTATCTTAAAAATTGGCGACCTATACCAATTACCTTCGGGAATGCCAAAACCATCTATCGCTGCAATGCAATTACCTGAGGGACAATCTATCTGGGCTACGGTACAGAGCCTTATGCCAGCGGCATTTACTATTGCAATGCTAGGTGCAATTGAATCGCTATTATCTGCAATGGTGGCAGATGGGGTTACATCTGATAGACACGACTCCAACACAGAACTTATCGGACAAGGTATTGCAAATATTGTTGTTCCGTTTTTCGGTGGTATCCCTGCCACAGGAGCAATTGCTCGTACGATGACAAATATCAACAATGGCGGACGCACCCCAATTGCTGGTATCATCCACGCGCTTGTGTTGCTACTAGTATTGATGTTTATGTCGCCACTTGTAGCACTTATCCCAATGCCTTGTTTGGCTGCGGTATTAATTATTGTAGCGTATAATATGAGCGACTGGCGCACGTTTGTCGCACTATCTCACAATCCTAAAAGTGATTTTATGGTGTTGATGGTTACATTTATTCTTACTGTGATTTTCGACTTGACTATTGCAATAGAGGTAGGACTACTACTTGCTATTATCATCTTCTTGAAACGCACAAGCGAATCGGTACATATCAAAGAGTTTAAAGAAAAAATTGACCCTAACAACGAAATGGATATGGTATTCCACCAAGAGGATACACTAAATATCCCCGACGGTGTGGTGGTTTACGAAATTGACGGTCCTTATTTCTTTGGTATCGCTAATAAATTTGATGAAGTGATGGGTAGAATAAGCGAAAAGCCAAAGGTTAGAATCATCAGAATGCGCCGTGTGCCATTTATCGACTCAACTGGTATACACAACCTTGAGATGCTGATAAAGAAATCTAAAAATGATAATATCCAGATTGTACTTTCTGGTGTAAATGAAGAGGTATATCAATCGTTTGAGACAGCAGGTTTCTTTAATAGTCTCGGCAAAGAGAATGTCTGTTCAAATATCAATGCAGCGATAAAACGTGCCGAAGAGGTTAAATAAAGTTAAATCTTTCAGTTCTTTGCAACAAAAGTAATAGATAAAGCATCTCATATTATAAATGGGCGATAAGTTATACACTTAAAAACATTTATACTATGAAAAAATTTATTCTTTTTTTGGCTATGGCGGCTTTGATTTTAGCTGCATCGTGTGATTATTACGACGGAGAAAGTTCTGGTAGCTATTACGATGGTGGTGAATACTATTCAACCAGTGGAGATAAATTTACAGATTACGATGAAAATCAATTTATCTCGGCAGAAGAGAGTCCAACATCTACCTTTTCGGTAGATGCGGATGGAGCATCTTATGCTGTAGCACGCAGATATATTAATAATGATTATGCTGTTCCTGCATCATCAGTAAGGATAGAAGAGTATTTAAACTACTTTACATTTGACTATGCCGAGCCGACAGGCGACCACCTATTATCTGTAGAATCTGAAGTAAGTGTTGCCCCTTGGAACGAGGAACACTACATAGTACGTTTTGGAATAAAAGGTAAAACTACTCCAATTGAACAACTTCCACCGTCAAATTACGTTTTCTTAGTAGACGTGTCTGGTTCGATGAGTTCGGAAGACAAAATTGATTTAGCAAAAGCTGGGTTTACAAAACTTGCAAACAATCTTAGAGACGACGACCGCGTTACAATAATAACATATTCTGGCAAAGTACAGATGCTATTAGAGCCAACACTCGGAAGCGATAAAACTCAAATAAAAGCGGCTATTGCACAATTATCAGCAAGCGGAAGTACAAACGGTGGTAGTGCCATACAAATGGCATATGAAACAGCCGAAGAGTATTACGTAGAGGGAGGAAATAACCGTATTATATTAGCAACCGATGGTGATTTCAACGTAGGTGTTACAGATACAGATGAACTAGTAGAACTAGTAGAAAATTATCTTGACAAAGGCATCTATCTTACTGTTTTAGGTTTTGGCTCAGGCAATCTAAACGATGCTATGATGGAAAAAATTGCTAATAATGGCAATGGAAACTACGAATATATAGATAGTTCGGCACAGATAGAAAAAGTGTTTATAAATGAGTTGAGCAAGCTATATACAGTAGCTAAAGATGCTAAAATACAACTTACATTCAACCCTAATAGCGTGGCGCAATATCGCTTGATTGGTTACGAAAATAGAGTTATGAACGAAGAGGATTTTGACGATTCGGATAAAGATGCTGGCGAAGTGGGTGTAGGACAAACTATCACTGCGATATATGAAATAATCCCTAACAATCTTGAAGGATATGATGATATTACATCTTTTACTCTCAGATATAAAGATGAAGACACCGATACAGAAAAAGAGATTTCTCATTCAGTTGCAGGCGATTACAGCGAGATAAAGACAAACGAATTATCCGAAAATCAACGTTTTGCCTCTGCCGTTACAATGTTTGGTCTGTTATTGAAAAATTCCGAATTTAAGGGTAATACCACAAAAGATATGATTATCGAATTAGCCGAAACGTGCTTAAATTTTGATACATATGGTTATAGAGCAGAGTTTATTGAATTAGTAAACAATGCTATAATAGAAGAAAATGAAAAGTAGAGGGATAATTTTGTCCCTAGTATTATAAATAATTAGAAATTAAAAAGGTTATGAAATTTAAGGTATTGTTTTTTGCAGTGGTAGTATTAACAATTTTTGCTAGTTGCGATAGCACTGAAGGCTTTTTGGCTGGTGATGGTTATGAATTTGAAGACTACACAGTATATGGTGCTGCAACAACACTTGTAAAAGAAGAGAGCGGTGAGATTGTTTATATGACAGATGATAGTTTGAAATTGGTGCCAATGTACACCATTTCTGCTGCCGATAGTCTGCTAAACCAACGCTATTATGTTGAATTTCAGATATACCAAACTATAAGTAGCAGCACATACGAAGTAAACGTGGTGAGTGTGCAATATATGTTTATAGAAAATGTATCATCGATTGATGATAGTAGCGAATTGGACAGCTACGCCGACGACTGCATAACACCTATTTGGGTGTGGGGCGCATGTAATTATGTTAATCTATTATGCTACATAGATGCCTCGAACGAGATACAACACAATTTCTATCTAGTTGAAGATAAAAGTAGTTCTACCAACGACACCATCAACTTTTATATCCGCCACGATAATAACGACGATGCAAATGGTAGTACATCAAAAGCGGCTATCTCGTTTGATATATCATCATTTGTAACTAATATTGCTGATTCTGTAGTCCTTACATTTAGCGTAAACGACTGCACATATGGCAATTATGATATGGCAATTACATACAAAAACAGTAACAACGATGATAGTGGTGAAAGAGAAAGCGATGAAAATAATGTAGTAAGTGCTTTTATCAAATCTAAATAGATGAATAAATTAGAATGTCTATGTTTTGAATATATTGTAAGATTTTAAAAAATTGTTTTGAGAGTAAGGGAGGAAATTGTGAAATTTTCTCCCTTTTTTATCTACTATTCTAAAAAAAAATTGTATATTTGCATTTCAAAAATATTTAAGAAATGAAAAGAATATTATTTATACTAACAATCATATTGCTTGTAAGCAAAACCGCTATTGCACAATTTAGCGTGAGCAATGCAAACGGTTATGTACAACTAACAGATGCAAGTTATAATATAGATGCAATTATATTATTAAACGGCATAACCACCACCACATCAATCACATACACAGGCACCGAGAGTGATACCGAGTGGAGATACACCATAAATAATTCGACCTACAACTCAACTCAAAAAAGCATCAATCCAGAGGCATCAATGCTCTACAATCTCTACATTAATGGTGTGCTGACATATACAATTTACAGCATTGATTATACAGATTATGCAATTTCGTTTGAAGATTTGCAGGTGGTTGCAGATAATGACACCAAATGTATCGGACTGTGGCTATCTGCGCAATATACATTTAGCGACATATATTACACAGATCGCGATGGAACTACCCGAGCACTCGACCGCGAATTTACGTTGGAATATCAAGATACCGAATGGGATGGGAGCACTTGGGAAGAGAGTACCGTTACAGAGACTCTAACATTGCCACTTACAGGTGTTTATGTAAACGCACCATTGATGAACACCACATTTAAAATTTGGGGAGACACTTGGGGCACTCAAATGGGAATTACGGCAGACACGGCACAAGTATACTACACAGCAGTAGCGGTGGAGTGTTATCCAGAGGGTACAGTAGTTGAGCGTGATTATCTAAATGAGAGCGACCGTTCATCTACATCGAGTATACAAGGCTCTGCCCCACTCGTTGTCGAGTTTATCCCTAATGTCAATCCCTTGTATATTACCTATTACGAATGGTTTGTTTCAAGTATAGATAACACAGACAGTTACCAACGATACAACGATACCGAATTGCGCTATACATTTGAAGATAGTGGAGATTATCGTGTAAAATTGGTTGTTACCTCAGGCGATGGATGCAGTTACAGCGACTCGCTGACAGTAACTGCGTTAACCTCATTATTAAATGCCCCAAATGTTTTTACACCTAATGAAGATGGTATCAACGACGAATGGAGAGTGGCATACAAATCAATTGACAAATACACCTGCGTAATACAAAACCGTTGGGGGCGCACTGTATTCACAAGCAACAACCCCGGCAAAGGCTGGGACGGCACTATCGGCGGCAAAGCCGCTGCCGAGGGTACATATTACTATGTAATAGTGGCATACGGCACCGATTTAGATACTGATGGCAAGCAGGTGAAGTATCGACTGTCTGGGGATATAAATTTGTTTCGGTAGAGAGGGGTTCATCAGAAAGAATCTCTACTGTATAATAATAAGACTACTTAAATCTTTACGTACCCGCCAGCCTTAGCTGAACCTACAAATTCAATTAAACCATTCTTTCGTAATTCTTTAATACAGCGTTCTAATGTTCTTGAGGATACATCTGGAAATTGCTTTAATATCGACTTCGTATTAACCCCTGCATTATCGGTAATGAATTCTAAAATTTGCTCATTTACACCGCCATTTACACCGCCATTTACACCGCCATTTACACCGCCAACATTATAAATATCATCAATATTCTTTTTTATATAATATCCACCCGTTTTTGCTGAACCTACAAATTCTATCAATCCACCCTTACGCAATTCTTTAATACAACGCTCTAATGTTCTGAATGTTACATCTGAAAGTTGATTTAACATCGATTTGGCATTAACCCCTGCATTATTGGTAATAAGTTCTAAAATTCGCTCATTTACACCGCCATTTACACCGCCATTTACACCGCCATTTACACCGCCATTT
>JAWXTU010000061.1:0-14801 GCA_044433285.1 bacterium
CAAACGGAGCCAACTCTTCACCTTGATGGCGCAAAGTTTTTTCAAAAATAGGCTCTTCATTGTGATAGACCGCAAATTTTGTAGAAGTAGAACCTGGATTGATTACTAATATTTTTTTCATTGTCGTATATTTTAATTGTTATGCTAATACAGCAGCCATACAGATGCTATAGAATTTTGATTCTGTATTTTCTGAACGAGAGGTAAGAACGACTGGTTTTTCTGTTCCTTGCAACAAACCAGCCATTTGAGCACCTGCAAAAGATACCAATCCTTTATAGAAACTGTTTGCAGCTGCAAAATCTGTAAACATTAAGATATCAGCCTCGCCAAGAATTGGAGTAGGTACATTTTTGATTGCGCCACGTTCTTTATCAAGAGCCAAGAAAGCATCCATCGGACCATCGATTATACAATCTCCAAAAAATCCCTCTTTCCAGAGTTCAAGAATATCCATATAGTCTTGCATATAGGCAATTTTTGGACTTGGTTTTTCTGTAGCATGCAATAGAGCTACTTTTGGTGATTCAATACCAAATTTACGAGCTGCCTCAAGAGCATATTTTATCATCTCGATGCGTTGTTCTTTTGTTGGAGCAGGTATAACAGCAGGGTCTGTAAAGAAAACCAATTTATGGTGGTTTGGTATATTTAAAAGTGCGTTGTATGTAAGAATTCTACCTTGAGGAAGCAACCCACGCTCTTTATTTAGGATAACACGTAAAATCACATCTGTATTAACCAACCCTTTCATCAAGATATCGCATTCGCCTGATTTTACAAGACGTACAGCCTCTTCTGTAGCCTCTTGTACATCTGCAATATCCACAATGTGCACAAATTCCGAAGTCAACACATCTTCGCCCAATTTGCTTACAATAACCGCTTTATCTCCAACGAGATAAGCATCAATAACACCAGCATTAACTGCCATCATTACAGCCTCTAATGAGTGCATATCAACAGCATTTGCTATCGCCATTTTTTTTCTATCGCCATTTTTACCATTAGTTAAATAGGCGGTTAAATCGTCGAAAGATTTAATTAATTCCATTTGATATTATTTTTTAAAGTTAGATTTTTTAAATATTAGATTTCTGCTCAATATATATTTTTGTGTGCACAAAAGTAGTTAGAAATTTTGACATACACAATAGAAAAAAGAATATTTTTTACAAGAAATTTTTATCACAAAAAATAATATTTTCTTATAAAAAAATCGCTAAAATTCGTACAAATTATTAGGATTAATAGAGATTTGATTAAAATAACTTTGTTTGCCCTACCTCATCTACCAATTCTGGATCGTCTGGAGTGATTGAAATAATCTCAATTCCAGCAAAAGCATCGTCATTTTCAGCAGCTTTAGAATTATTTTCAACAACTTTAGGTTCGTTTTTAGGAGCTTTAGAATTATTTTCTACAATTATAGCTTCACTTTCAACAACTTTAGGTTCGTTTTTAGCAGCTGGAGAATTATTTTTTCTGGCTTTAGAATTATTTTTTGAACCTGTAGATTTCTCTTCAGCATTTGCACCATTCTCTTTATTGAGAGATTCTAATGCATCATTCGATTCTACTTCTGCATTTGATTCTGATGAATTTTCATTATCTTCATTGCCAAAGTTTTCTTTACTAGGGTTTTCGTTACCAGAATTTTCATTATCGGGGTTTTCGTCCGCCTCTTTTTCTGGCTGACGTAGAGGTTCTAGTTCCACTACACTACCCACCTCAAAATTACTCAATCGTTTGCCTTTCGCCTTGTAACTTTTCACTCCGATAAAATTCTCTGCATCTACCTCAATAGCCTCTCTAAATGCGTCATTTCCACCAAATTCCACTTTCAATAGTGGATATACAGTATCAGTAATTAAAATCACACGAGAGAGAGTACCTGCTGTTTGAAGATACGACGTTGGTTTTTGCGTCGCCTCAAATTTAAATCTTTTTAGATAAGTGTATCCCTGTTGAGCATCATAAAAAGCTACACTCCAAATCTTGTTTGGATCAAACTTCTCTATAGTTGTAATACCATCATTATAATGGTTAGATAGGTCATAACTTGTGGTGTAAAACTCACCATTATTTGTGATAACTAGTATTTGGTCATCATTATCAAAATTACCAAGATACTCACCACGTGCATCTGAATTTAAACGCAATACATCTCTATCGAAATAGATATCAGAGCCGCCCAGAGTAGAGCTACCTCTATGTTTTAAGGCGATTTTCAATACATCAAATTTAGTCAAAATATTACCTATAGATTGACGACCTTTAATAGAATATTCCGAAAATTGTTTCTCAAATACAAGATGTTTTACACGACGTGTAGTCTGTTTTAGCGATACCTTAATTGTCTCATCTTCACCGTTTGGATTTGCTGAGAAATATACAAAACGAGAACCAGCAGTTCCTTGAGTCATATCATACTCTCTATCACGAGTAATTGAACTCACCGCACAACGTTTGATATAGTAGTCGCCTTTTTTTCCATTACGATACACCATATTATATATAGTGCGCTTATCGTTTTTAACAAAAATAGCTATATGCTCGATATTTTTACCCACATACAACTTCTCCGCCACTTTTGTTACCTTATATTTACCATCTTTATAGAAGATGATCATATCATCAATATCTGAACAGTTAGATATAAATTCGTTGTTATCATCACGTTTGAGTGCTGTACCAACAAACCCCTCTACCCTATTGATATACAATTTTTCATTTGCCTCAATAACCTTAGCCGCTTGAATAGTTTCAAAACTTCTTAACTCCGTCAAACGAGGATAACTTGCGCTGTATACCTCTTTGAGGTGTGTAAACCACTCTATAGTATGATCTATGATATGGGCTAATTTATAATCAATTTCCTTAATACGATTTTTTAGAGACTTTATCTGCTCATCTGCTTTGTCATTGTTAAATCGCAAGATACGAGCCATTTTAATCTCCAACAGACGTTGCAAATCTTCACGAACTATCTCGCGCAAGAAGAACTTTTCAAATGGTTTTAGTCGCAATGCGATATGATCAAGAGCGGCATCAGTACTCTTTGCCTGCTCAAATTCTTTATCTTTATAGATGCGCTCTTGAATAAAAATCCTCTCTAAAGATGCAAAATTTAACTGTTCGCTCAACTCGCCGCGCTCTATCTCAAGTTCTAGCTTGAGGAGACTGACTGTAGACTCGGTGCTACGACGCAACACCTCAGACACTGTGATAAAACAGGGCTTATTGTCATCTACCACACAACAGTTAGGAGAGTAATTTACTTGACATTTAGTAAAAGCATATAGGGCATCGATAGTTTTATCGCTCGATGTTTTAGGTTCAAGATGTACTCGAATCTCCACATTTTGCGAGGTGTTATCTTCTATCTTTTTGATATTTACCTTGCCCTTTTCATTAGCTTTTACAATAGAATCTATCAATGCTCCAGAGGTTGTACCGTATGGTACTTCGACTATTTTAAGCGTTTTATTGTCTATTTTCTCAATTTTTGCACGAATTACAACCTTTCCGCCACGCTCCCCATCATTATATTTTGCCACATCAAGCATACCGCCTGTAACAAAGTCGGGATATAGCTCGAACGACTCCCCACGCAGTTCGGCAATAGAGGCATCACAAAGTTCTGTAAAATTATGCGGTAGAATACGAGAGTTTAGTCCCAGACCAATACCTTCTGACCCTTGCACCAAGAGCAGAGGAAATTTTGCAGGCAGAGATATAGGCTCTTTATTTCTACCATCATATGAGGGTTTCCAATTGGTAGTTTTCGGATTAAATATCGCCTCTAGTGCAAATTTAGTTAACCGAGCCTCGATATAACGAGGTGCAGCAGCACCATCACCAGTGAGCACATTACCCCAGTTGCCCTGACAATCTACCAATAGATTTTTTTGTCCAATATTCACCAACGCATCGCCAATAGAGGCATCGCCATGAGGGTGAAATTGCATTGTATGTCCGACGATATTAGCAACCTTATTATAACGACCGTCATCAAGACGACGCATAGAATATAACACACGACGCTGCACAGGTTTCAATCCATCATTTATATGAGGGATAGCCCTCTCTAGATTCACATACGAGGCATAATCCAAAAACCAACTACGGAACATATCCGTAAGATGGTTATTTTCGGGTGTTATATTTTCTGTTACTATTTTTTCTTCTGACATACAAAAATTCTATACTATTTTATTTATTGTTACCAAAGATACGGAAACCAAGAGATACAACGAAAGTGCTTATAGCTTTCGCATCATAACTTTCATCCTCATATGAGTACATATTTGGAAGCAAGTTATATCTTACATCAAGATTAAATCTGAATAGATCTATACCGACACCGCAGTCAAGACCAACGCGCGCCACTTTACTTACAGCGTCATCGATCGCACCAGTAATAGAATCGTCATCTATATTATCTGAAGTAGACGAACCTGCGTTGAATGAGAATTTAGGTCCAACCATTAAATTTAACTTTAGCGAGCTCCAATTTAAAAGGCTATACCCGAGCAATACAGGCACATCAAATGTACTAGTTTTGTTAATTTTATTATATGATGTTATATCAACACCTACAGCAGATAAAGTCTCTTTTTGGTATGAAAAACTATATAATAACTCTGGTTGTACATACCATCTTTTACCGATACGAGCATATAACCCAAGATTGAAACCATTTCCTAGATTACCTTTTACGTCATAAATATCTGAAAATGTGGTGTTATTGCCAATTGTAACATTATAACCGGCTTTCGCTCCTACTGATAAAAATTGCGCTTGCAATGTAATTGTAGCCACTAATAGAACTACTACTAAAGAAAATTTTTTCATATATAATTAAGTTTAGGAGAGTTCTAAAAAAACTCCCGATTATAAAGAGGTGATATCAAAAACACCCCCGACTATAAAATTAAGTTGTTTATTCCCAATCAAGTATCACCTTACCACATTGACCTGATTCCATCACATCAAATCCTTTTTGGAAATCATCTACAGAGTAACGGTGAGTGATAACAGGCGATAAGTCCAAACCTGAGAGAAGCATTTGTTGCATTTTGTACCATGTCTCCCACATTTCGCGACCATATATACCCTTAATAGTAAGAGCTTTAAATATAATTTCGCTCCAATCCACAGTGGTAGATGGAGGCAGTATACCAAGTTGCGCAATTTTAGAGCCGTTGTACATATTTTCTACCATATTGCGGAACGCTATAGGAGAACCCGACATCTCTAGACCAACATCAAAACCTTTAATATTCAGCTGTTTCATTGCATTCTCAACAGTTTCACCTTTTGTAGCATTTACAGAGAGAGTTGCACCCATTTTCATTGCTATTTCAAGACGGTAGTCATTCAAATCTGTAACCACAATATTTTTTGCACCAGCAAATCGAGCGATAGCAGTAGCCATAGTTCCGATCAAGCCAGTACCAGTAATCAACACATCTTCGCCTAACAAAGGAAACGATAAAGCTGTGTGAGTAGCATTACCAAACGGATCCATAATTGCGGCTATTTCATCTGGTATTGAGTCATCTAATCTAACTACATTACTCTCAGGTATAGACAGATATTCAGCAAATGCACCATCACGATTGACACCAACACCAACAGAACCCTCGCAAATATGCTCTTCTCCTCTGCGGCAATTACGACAATGACCGCAAGCGATATGCCCCTCACCCGTAACACGTTCACCAACTTTTATATTACGCACGCCTGCACCAACCTCGGCAACAACGCCCACATATTCGTGTCCGATTGTCATAGGAGTCTTAATTGTTTTTTGACTCCATTCGTCCCATTTATAAATATGCAAATCGGTACCACAGATTGCTGTTTTCTTTATTTTAATCAAGACATCATTAACGCCCACTTCTGGCATCTTTACATCTTGCATCCATATACCCTTACCAGCCTCTTTTTTTACTAGTGCTTTCATTTTTATTTTTTAGTATTAAGGGGAGTTTAAATAATTCCCCAAATAGATATGGGGACTTCTTATAATTTCCCAAATAGATATTCTTATTCTTATTTAATCACTCCAAGTTCGCGACCAATTTTCACAAATGCAGCAACACATTTATCTAAATGTTCAACCTCGTGACCTGCTGAAATTTGCACACGAATTCTAGCCTCATTTTTAGGTACCACTGGATAGAAGAATCCAGTAACATATATACCCTCTTCTTGCAATTTAGCTGCTACCTGTTGCGATAATTTGGCATCATAGAGCATCACTGCACAGATTGCAGATTGCGTTGGTTTGATATCAAAACCAGCTGCTAACATCTTTTCTATAAAGTAGCTTGTGTTTGAGTGTAGTTTATCTTGAAGTTCGTTAGTTTCATCCATCATTTGGAACATCTTAACCCCAGCAGCCACCACCATAGGAGGCAATGAGTTAGAGAATAGATAAGGACGAGAGCGTTGACGTAAAATATCAATAATCTCTTTTTTACCAGTAGTGAAACCACCCACAGCACCACCAAATGCTTTGCCAAGAGTACCAGTAATAATCTCCACCTCACCACGCAAATTGTGCAATTCGGTTACACCACGACCAGTTTCACCAACCACACCTGCCGAGTGCGACTCATCAACCATCACCATTGCACCATATTTATTAGCCAACTCATAAATTTTGTCTAGCGGACAAACATTTCCGTCCATAGAGAAAACACCATCAGTTACTATTAATTTGAAACGGCAGTTAGCAGCAGCCTTTAGTTGCTCCTCTAAATCAGCCATATCCGCATTTGCATAGCGGAAACGTTGTGCTTTGCAAAGGCGCACACCATCAATAATAGATGCATGGTTAAGCGCATCAGAAATAATTGCATCTTCAGCACCAAGAAGTGGCTCAAACACCCCACCATTAGCATCAAAACAAGCAGCGTATAAAATAGTATCTTCTGTACCGAAAAATCTAGCAATGGCTTGTTCCAATTCACGGTGCATATCTTGTGTACCACAAATAAAGCGAACAGATGACATACCATAACCACGAGCATCGAGTGCATTTTTTGCCGCCTCTATCAATGCTGGGTGGTTAGACAAGCCTAGATAATTATTAGCACAAAAGTTTAATACCTTTTTACCAGCCACCTCAATTTCTGCGCCTTGAGGAGAGCAAATTAAACGTTCGTTTTTATAAAGTCCTGCCTCGTTGATTGCTGTAAGCTCAGAGGCTAAATGTTTTTGAAAATCAATGTACATGATATTATTTAATTTAAGTTTGTTAGTTTTATATCTTTAAAATCTAGTTTACATCTTTAAAATCTGGCTACAACTTCTACTACAATTTTGTCTTTGTCGGCATCGTCGGCTAGGCTCCAATCTTCGTAGAAATATTTTTCGTAATTGATACGTAGCTCAGCCAAAATTGGAGAACCGAGTGTAAGAGTTACACCTGCAGTAAGGCGCTGACGAGCAATCTCATCTGCCACATATGAACCTGACGAGAGATAACCCGAAGACATATCATTCATCATATCATAACGTGCCAACACGCTCACCTTATGAAAAACCTTTGGCAAAAGGATATCATAATTTATCATTCCTGTAAATCCATATGATGGATCAAAAGTTACATCATTAGTATATGTGCCATAAGAGGCTTCATAAGTACCATATGTTTTGTACAACCCCTCCACCTCGAAATGGAAGTTTGCCACGTCGGCTCTGAGACCTATGTCATAAAAATTAAGACGAATATATTCAGGCTCTACCGACTGCCAGTTGAGGTCGAACGTAAAATATTTGCACACCTTATATTCCATACGAGCCGAATAACTCATTGACTGTTGCCACTCGCTCTGGTCATACAATCCATCACCATTATACACACCAGCAGTAAGAGTTATCGGTACATACTTCTTTGCATTATACGATGCAGTGAAACCCACATCACGCAACCCAGTAATCTGTTTTGCAACAAAAGCTCTATTTGCAAAATACATATTATAAGGTGAACGAAGATTATCAGTACTAAATGGTATCTTCATTTGTCCGATAGATAACGACAAAGATTTAATTGGCATCACCTTTACATATGCATCGAGCATTTTTGTAACCCCTTTATCAGACAAATCAATCTCAGCCTTATATGCTACCATTTGATGCACATTACCAGTAAGCGAAAATCTCGCATTGCGCACCTGAAACCTACCAGCCTCTAATTGAGGACAATACTCATATTTACCTCTAATAGTACCGCTGATATGAGGCACATAATCCACTGCCTCCATCTTCTTTTTTTCCAAACGCACTCCATCAACCTTCTCTTCGTCAGCTGGCGAAAATAGTTGATTTAAAATCTTATTCTCCTTTGTATCCAATTCGGTTTGCGTTTCATTAGCTATAGCTGCAACCTTATTATCAACCATTTCAGTCTCACTACTAACTAGAGTTTCAACCTCATTATCAACCGTTACAATCTCGCTATCTTGTGAATATATCATCGTTGTATGCAAAAACATACAACACAAAATTATCAAAAACAAATATCTATTTTTCATATAATTTTATTTTTCATTAGGGTAGCCGCTCTATGTTCGCTCTATTAACTCCGAATAACTATCTATTACCTGCGCAACCGAATCAAAAACAAGTCCGCTATTGCCACAATGGACAGAGAGATCCTCATCATTGAGTATCCCAGTGTTTACTACCACAGTAAAGAGTCCAGCAGCCACGCTAGATTGCACACCAAGAGGTGCATTTTCTACGACAAAAGCCTCATTAGGCTCTACTCCAGACTTTTTCAGTGCCAACAGATAGGGCTCTGGGTCGGGTTTTCCGTGCTTTACATCATATGCAGTTATCATTTTCTCTGGCATAAAAATACCGGGAAAATATTCATCTAATATTTGAAACAACGAGTGCTGCCCAGAACCAGTAACTATATATATATCAACCCCATCTGCCTTGAGTCGCTGCAAAAACTCTATAATATCAGCAACAGGTTTTACTTCAGAAATCTCGCTAAATATTTGGCATTTCTTATCATAAATACGGGTTACCTCTTCATCTGAAATTTGCAGGTCATTGTACCTCAGAAAAGCATTTCTTATTGTATTATGCCCAGTGCGCCCCTCATTTAGATAAGCCTCATACTCAGTAAATTCCTCTATCCCCTCTTCACTCATCGTCATCTTCCATGACTTTGCATGATATGGCATCGAGTCAAACAGAACACCGTCCATATCAAAAAAAGCCGCTTTAGGTTTTAACGAAGTATAACCACGTGCATTTAAATACTTTTTTATTGCTTCTCTCATATGTTATTAAATCTCAAAATCTACCTCAACATCGTATTTACTAACAGGATTTTCTGCTTTCTCTTCAGCTTTTACGTCAGCCACCACTGGCTCTTCGACTACAACTGCTGACTCCTCTACTTGTCTAGGTTGATTTTGCGAACGATAGTCTCTATAATCAGTTATACCGTTAGCTTCATTAGCTTTTTTTATAAAATCAATTGTTTCAAGAAACGCGTCTGAAAACTTATCAAAATCCTCTTTGTAAAGGAAAATTTTATGTTTTTCGAATGTTACAGGTGCGTTCTCATCGTCATTAAATCGTTTTTTACTTTCTGTAATTGCAAGAAAAAGATCATTGTTTCTACTCTTCTTTACATCTAGGTAATAGATACGCTTACCAGCTTTAATCGCCTTAGAAAACACAATTTCTTGCTCTTTTCTCTCGTTTTTAAATTCTTCCATAAATTAGTTTTATTGATTATAAATTGTTATTATTCAGCCAATAAATAGTTTTTTCAACTCATTTTCCACAAAAAAAACAGCCGAATTTTTCTGACTTCAAAGTTGAGAAAAATTTTTCATACTGCAAAATTTTTTTGCTCTTTTTTTAAGTTTTTTTTTCAAGCTCAAAATAGCAAGTTATACCTCTAACAATCAACACAATACCACCACTCGCAAAACATAATCCAAAATCATCAAATAAACATACCAATCGTATCATATTTTTTTGTATCTTTGCACCGTAAAAACATTTAACGAAATATGGTAAACAGAGTTCTTTTAAGAGTAAAAGTATTGCAAATTTTATACTCTTTTTTCATCAAGCAATCATCAGATTTAGCTGTAGCAGAAAAAGAGTTGCAATTTGGCGCAAAAAAATCATACGATCTGTATCATTCTCTTCTACTGCTGATAGTTGAGGTAAAAAGATATTCAGAAAGTCGCATTGAACTAATCAAAAGTCGCGAATCAATTACAGGCGGGAACTACACCCCAAATATGCGATTTGTGAATAACAAATTCATTGAATATCTTGAGAATAGCGAAGAGTTTAATTCGTATATCTCTAACAGTAGTCTATCGTGGGCAGATCATACAGATGTTGTAAAAAAAATATATGACAGTATGGTAGAATCTGACTATTTCAATAACTATATGAATAGCGATGAGAATAGTGTAACAGACGATAAATCGTTGATACGCAAAATAATACGCACAGAACTGACTAACAACGAAGATTTATATACTACATTAGAGGATATATCTATATATTGGATTGATGATGTGGATATTATACTAAGTTTTGTAGAGAAGAGTGTAAAAAACTTTGACAAACCAGAGGGCGAGGGCGATGTTTTGCTACCGATGTACAAAGATGAATCGGACTACACATTTGCGAATAATTTATTGAACAACACCATCGTAAAGAGTGCGGAATTTGATGAACTTCTTCGTCCGTATATGGTAAATTGGGAGTTGGAGCGTATGGCAGTTATGGATATCCTAATCCTTAAAATGGCACTAACAGAGATACTAGATTTTGATACTATCCCAGCTAATGTAACGTTGAATGTATATATCGACCTTGCAAAAGCATACAACTCGCCAAAGAGCGGTAAATTTGTAAACGGTGTGTTGGATAAGATAGTGAAAGACCTACGTAAAGAGAATAAAATATTAAAATAATTACAATATAAACAGATAAAAATTTATGCTTACAATTTTTTTACAAGCTGCCGATGCAGCTACAACAGGTGGAGCTGGTTGGACTAACATCGTTATGATTTTGTTAATCTTCGTGATTTTCTATTTCTTTATGATTCGTCCACAAACAAAACAACAAAAAGAGATTAAAAAATTCCAAGATTCACTAGAGAATGGCAAACAAGTGGTTACATCTGGTGGAATTTATGGCAAAATACGTGAAGTAAAAGATGATTACGTATTACTTGAAGTTGCAGATGGTGTAAAAATCAGAGTTAACAAAAATATGGTGTTCGACTCTCCAAAAGAGGCAGCACAACAAACACCTCAAAAATAATAAGAGAGAGCGGTAAAAGTATCTCTAATAATTCTTCTAAAATTTCAAAATAGCAGTTTTTAGAAGTCATAGTATGAAATATAAAAATTTTCAAGCTAACATAACTACAAATAAAAATAGAGTTACTACATTCTTAAAATCTAAGGATGTGGTAACTTTTTTAGTTTTTCTGGTACTCGCTTTTCTACTGTGGTTAATGCACGGCACCAGTTCACGGAGCAAGTTAAAATGCAACATTGAGATAGCCTATATTGGTATACCAGAGGAGGTTGAGTTTATCAATGAGCTACCAAAAACCATTAGCGTAACCATTAAAGATGAGGGTAAATTCTTGTGGAACTACTACATCAATGGGTTCGATGCTGTAAGGGTAGATTTAACTGATAAATTCATATACGCGAGCGATGTCACGCTAAATATTGACTATAGAGAGTCTATTTCGCGCATAGAGCTGCACCTCGAATCGTCTACAGACATTGTAGAGATATCGCCTAATTTTTATCTCGGAGAGTACAGCCGATTACAGAGCAAAGAGGTGCCTATTTACCTCAAAACACCATTTAAATTTGCCGAACATATGGTGCTAAAAGATTCAATATCAATCTCGCACAAAACCATTAAAATCAGTGGCAAACAAGAGTTGATTGACTCCATCACTTGCGTATACATAAAACCAATAGATGTGGTTATAAACAAAAGTGTATCATTGAGCGCACCACTAGAAATTGCTGAGGGCATAAACGTTAGAGATAGCGTAGTAAATATTGATATTTCGACAGAGATGAGCACAGAGAAGACACTTCAACTACCGTTGCGAATTGTTAATCTGCCAGATGATATTGTGCTACACACATTCCCCTCAACCGTGCAGGCGAATTTCAGCATCGGGCTGAGCAGATATAAATTAGTTGATGAAAACGATTTTGAGATAGTGTTTGATTTCAACGATATATTGTCGTCAGAAACCGATGAGATAAAAACCAATATACTGAGAGTCAACAAAACTCCTAGCGACATATATAATCTACGCCTTTCACCCAGAGAGGTAGAATATATCATTGAGAAGTAATTTATCAATAGCTTTTTATCAATAACTATTTATCAATTCTGGTTCATATGAAGTTAATAGGCATTACAGGGGGCATTGGGGCAGGCAAAAGCGTGGTATCCCAGATAATAAAATCTACAGGGCTAAAAGTCTACGACTCTGACAGAGAGGCAAAGAGATTAATCAATCAATCTGCCGTTATCAGAGAGAAGTTGATATCGCTGTTCGGGGCTGAAGTGTATCTCAGTAATGGGATAATCAACAAACCACTACTAGCCAACGCAATTTTTTCCAACGAAGAGATGAGATTGAGGGTAAACTCGATTGTGCACCCAGTGGTGTGCGGTGATATAAAAGAGTGGTACAATACCCTATCTGGACGTGCAAACCGAGTGCAGTTTCCACTCTGCTTTGTGGAGAGTGCCATACTATTTGAGAGTGGCATTGAGCAGCTAACATCCGCTGTGATTTATGTAGATGCACCAGAACAAATACGTTTAAATAGGATTCTTAAGCGCGACAATACCGTTGCATTTGAAGCAATTAAACGGATAGAGAGCCAACACGAAATCGACTCTCTAAACCGTTCAAAATCTGATTATATCATCAATAATGATGAGACCGCTTTACTCACTCCACAGGTTTATGATGTATTGGTGATGTTGCATTAATTGTGATTGACTTGAGGTTAGTTAAATAGTTAAAAAGCGAGGATTGCACGCACTGGGAGGGCGTTGCGCTTACTGCTGGTGCTCGCAAACCCACTGACTAAATCCACGTACCATGCGTAAGTACTGTAGTACTCAGAGGAAGACCAATACCAATAAGAGGTACTTATAGCAGTGCCGCTTGCTGATGTGATTAATGCATTAAATTCTTTTCTTGCAGTTGCATAGCTGCTATAACTTGGCATACTACTGTAAGTTCCCCAATCATCAATCTCGCCATCTCCTGCATCTGCACCGCTCTCTACCCACTGTAGTCCACTCATACCGGCGTACAACTCGTGCAACTCTTGATATACTGGCAGATACCAAACGCCTGTGGCTCCGCTTGCATAGGTAGTTCCATCTGTGTTTTTTGCATCTACCAACGCAAATGCAGGGTAACTTGTGCTCCAACCTGATATCGCTGTAATAGTTGCCATATTAGCGAGTCCATCGCTCGTTAATGTTGCACCTGTAACTACCTCCCCTGTTAACCACGCTAGATCAGTTCCTTCATCGAGCGATACAACTTTGCCGCTTGTGCCGTCGGTGCCTACCGAGAAGATTACCCCTATTGCTGTTTTATTCGCATCTAAATCTGTCGACCAGGTGCCATCGCTATAGTAGTAGTCGCCGATTGCGGCTGGTGATGCGGTGGTGCTCTCTGGTTGTGCATTTAAATCTTCACCTCCGTTATTACCGCCTGTCCACGAAATAATCGATGCATTGCTCATTGTGAGCCCGCCAGTATTTACGGTTACATTATAAACATATTGGTTGCCGATTGTGAACTCGGCGGTGTTAGTTATTGATGCCTCAAAAGTTCCATAAGTAGTTGTTGCAAAACTAAGTTTCACGCCACTAAGCGTTTGCGGTATCACGATACCCTCTGCGCTCAATCCATCGTCTTCTGTGTTCAGGGTGATATCTGCAACATTTTCGCCTAATGTTATCTCGTTGGTGGTAAGATTATATGATGCTTCTGTATCTGTGCCCGAGAGTGTTACGGTTAATCCAGCAAGGTCGCTTTCGCTCAAACCGCTACCAGGAGTGATATTGATTACGATATTTGAGAGTTTGTGATAAAACTCAAGACTCACCGCATCTGAACTTCTCACTACATTGGTTGCTGATGCAGTCATCAAGTCGATAAGAGTTAAATCATCTTGATTTGATACATCAACGCCATAAGCCGTTGGGTCAAAACTGCCATCAGTTACATATGGGTAATACGCCAAAAAGTCTACGGTTGCATTATCTTCTGTTGGAAAATAGAGCGGAGATGTTGATGTGAAGTTTCCATCGCCACTAGCGGTGGTATACTCTATATTTTCCCCGAGCGCACCCAAATCACCTTGATACAGATTCATATAGACCCCGATTGCATCGCCTGCATCCCAAGTGGCACCTGAGGCGCGAGTGCCGATAGCAGATGTAATACGCACTTCGCCATCAAAAGGCACATCTACATTTGAGTTGCTATCGCAACTGGTGAACATCATCGCCGATGCGGCGATGGCTGTTGATATTGCTGCTGTTATAGATGCTGTTATAGATGCTGAAAATAGTTTTTTCATTTTTCCGTTGTTTATATTACTTAAATTCAACTTATAAATGCAACACCTTGTGAGGCGTTGATAGTTAGATAATTACTTTATCAGAAAGGAAAGAGAGAAAAAAATCTCTCCTTCTCTTTTCTGAATGGAAAAAAA
>JAWXTU010000062.1:0-14340 GCA_044433285.1 bacterium
CCTATTTTACAAGCGTAGAATTTAAACATACTTCCATGATTATCGCCAGATCTGAAGGCATCTAAACAATATCCCTCTTTGATTCCAATTAGAGACAAATACTTACGAATAAACTCGATGTCATCAAATTGCTCTAACAACCCTTGTTTCTCACATTTGTTTAAATATGATAGATATTCTTTAGCATAAATATCTAATTCATCATTTATTGTTGGGGATGTATCACACTCTCTAATATTATTAGAACTATCTTCATCACAAGTATCAACATGTTGAATTTTTGTAACCTCTCTATCGGCAACTGAGCCACTCACGAACAACATCCCTAATAAAGATGTTAAATCAGACATTTGGGAGATTAGTTCTTTGCGGAGATATAGTGGCAGATATATCTCTGGATGCCTAGAAATACATATATTGTATTTGATAAATTTATGTTCTAGGAAATTGTGTTCTCCTTGATGTGTAATTGGAGACTGGAATTGAGCTCCATCAGGATAATCTTTATATGTTTGTAAAAATGCTACTAAACTCTTAGTTGAGAATTTAACAGGCATAATATTTCCATCTTCATCATACTTAGGTTCTTCGCCAATCTTGTTTAAATATTCTAATGCTTTCTCTCCTTCAAACGTAAATCCATCACCAAGTTTTTCAATTTGACTGGAGTATGTAAATAATTCGAGATTTAAGCTATTACCCTCTTTATATAAATGTTTGTTTAAGTAGTAATCTGTTGCTAGAAAGTAAAATTCAAAATCAGCAACAGAGCATTTCACAATAGCCTCTATAAGATTACTCCACTCTTTAACCTCAATAATTTTAGCAGTGTATACCGAACCTTGGAAATCGAGTAAACTTGTTATAAATTCATTCGTGTCATTTCTTTTATTATGTCCTAATAGAGCTAAAATAGACATCTGATCTTCAGTATATTTAATAGAAAATATATCTGTAGACTCAGGACGACTATTCCCCTCAAATTGACATAATGTTTTTACTTTATTGATAACACTTCCCTCTTTTAAGACCTTTTGAATAGTCCCATCGAAGAGTTCTTCTGGTTCCATTAGTGCTTGTAAACGATCACCGTGCCCCTCAACCATTTCCTCCTCACTATTATTACTACCAGTGTCTCTATTCACTTCATATTCCATCATTTTTGCTGAGATGATATACCCATCACGAGTTTCAATCTGAAGAAAACATGACGTATTTCCTTCCTGAGTTATAAGAAGTCCTAGAGAATCACTACTGTTCTCATCACACATTACTTTAACATCAATTTTGGAGTTGGTATCTTTGATTTTCCTAAATTTCCCTTCTATATAATTTAGATATTCATACCTAGATGGGAGTTCATCAAACACCCAATCTGATTTATAATGAAAATCTTTATCAAGATATTCTTTAACAATACTTATATCTAACATTATCCATGCTTGAGCGAATTTCTTAATCAACTCATTATTGTCAAGTGTTTTAGCAAACACACAATTAGATTGTTCTGGCAACACACTTATAGGATGATACTTAAAACAATAGCTTCCGCCTGAAGGATTGTAACTTTTACCATCCTCTGAATCTAAGCTCCATGAGAATGCATAGATTATCCTAGGTATAATACCTAATTCATAATATTGTGATATTAAAACAGACTCATCAACACTATGTGTAGGAATTTCGTCTTTGGGGCTGTAGACAACTAAAATGTTTATCACTAAACCATTTTGTTTAAGCCTTAAATCAGGTTCATTAGAGTGTTTTTTTTGACATTTAACAACACTCATATTGCAGGCCATATAGTCAGATAGCAAAGCGTCAACTGCAAAATCTTGAAGTTCATCTAATGTCAAGACATCTCCTTTACTAAGGCCATTGTGCTTGTGAATTACAGGTTCTGAATTTTTTAATAGTGTCATCATCGCATTAAAAATTTTAGGTAAAGGTAGGAATTATATATGCACTCTATCTGCACAAAGCTATTTGTTGGTGGAAAGAATCCTCTCGGCACGCTCTCGAATACGTTCTCTAAGATGTCGAGGCTCTAATATCTCTACCGTATCTGCAAATTCCAGAAGAGCCGTTTCCAGCTCGTAGTTATAGGCTATCTTTAGCTCTATCACCACATATCCATCTCCACTTTTAATTAGCTTCTGGGAGTGATGCAGGGGCTTTGTAGCAATGAAGTTGTAACGTTTAGAATCTATTTTGAGACGTATACGTTCAGGCTTTGCAGACGAGCTTATAGTTACGCCCAACACATCATCGAAGTGCTCTTCTAAATCTACTATCTCATTTGGTATGAACTGGGTTGACATAGACTCAAATCTATCAATGCGATCTATGGCAAGGGTGAGTAATCGGCTCTCTACACCTTCTACTACTGACAAGCCAACGATATACCAGCGAGAAGCGTGTTGCTTGAGGGCATAAGGGTGTATTGTATAGCTACGAACCTGACCGAAAGCTGGGTGATACTCTATGCTGAGTGGTTGGTGCGATATAGTGGCTGAGAATAGCCCAGAGAAGTGTTCCAGACCACGTAAATATGGGTTCTGCTCAAAGAAAACGATATTCTCAGCATCTTGGTGTTCGAGCTTGAAGTTCGTCTCAAAGCGAGCCAACGACTCCTCCAGCCAATCAAACTGAGGTAGACCTTTGAACCTCGATAGCATCAGCATAGTACTCTGCAACTGCTCCGATTCTGAGCGAGACAAAGGTTGTTGGTTTATCGAGAACTCTTTGTCATCATAGCGGTAATAGGTTTTAAGACCATCCTTATGGCGAGCAAGGGGAATCGAATAACCCTCCTCACTCTCCATAAAGGTAATATCATCAAAAATCTGGCGACGTTTCACGCCATCAACTATTCCAGTAAAATCATAAATAGCAGAGGCACACGCATCTATCAAATCCTCTATGAAGAATTTGCGTCCAAAGTTAGAGAAACATTTATCTAACGCCTGATAGCGTATTGTTGCGTGTTTGTTGGTTGCCATAATCGTTATTTCCTTTTATGTAGATCTAATAGAGACGTGCCATTATAAAATAATTGTGAGTGAACAATGTAGTTTCCTCTCACGTTTTTATTGCAAAGTCCTAAAATTGTTGATATGTTACTTTCTTCTCCCTGTTTATAAATAATATTGTTTTCAGCGTCACTAACTATGAAGTTCTCAGCTTTACAAGTGATTTGTTCGCCTGCCTCAATCCCTAGGCTCTTTAAATTAATTGGCAAGTATACGGCTAATCTATTGCCATCATAATCTTTCAGTGAAAATGTGCCACAGTATCCAATTAAGCAAAATATCAACTCGTAATATAAATTTATACAAATGTACGAAAGTTTAATAATCTCCTTCTCAGCAGAATTATCATCAGTGTTTGATAATGAATCACCGTGAGCTACGCAACTTCGTAATTTATGCCATTTATCAGCATATTTAACATTTGACAGCAATTGCTGTTTTATCAATGTCGCCAAGATTGGTTTGATATTTATTTGACTTCTATTAGGATGTTCTACGGCTTTCTTGGGCCCAAGTATAGATCCAAGCCACTCTCTATCTTTTCTTGTTATATCAGACTCTTTTATACACTCTAATGCTATATCAATACATTCATTTCTATCCAAATTCGGCTTATAGTATTGATAGTAATATGTCTTTACAATATTTTCTATTTGCGCAACTAATGTGACCGCCAAAATATACGGATAGGATTGTCCTGCACTCCATATACGCTTTTGAACTGCTTGTAGATTAAAGTTTTGCTCATTTGATATAAAATTAAAATAGCAGCGTGACATCTCCTTGTGGTTAACAAAGAAATCTTGACCATATGAGTTACCCAGACTTAAAGGAGCAGAAAGATGAGAGGTTTGTTTCTTCTTCTTTGCCATAGGATAAAACCAAACGCCCTCTGTTTTGAGACTTACATACATTGGCTCAATATCAAACCCAAACACAAAATTCAAAGTTGAAATAATATTGCTTGTTGTGTTTAAATCCAGCGTGTCAGAACTTGAAATATGTACATCTAAATAATCAGACTGTGAAGACAATCGCAGTCTAATAGAGTCCGTTAAGTCAACTTGAAATATATGTTCTGTTCTTGCTAAAGAAATATCAGTGCAATTAGCACGAATATCTAGTTGATCAGACTTAGGTATCTGATAGCTACCGATGCATACTATTCTCGATTCTGACACAGACGATTCCTTATGAAGTTTATCCCACAGCTTAAATACTGTGTAATTTTCTTTTGGCCTATATGAATATAGTTTTGAACAACTAAAACTAACGCCATTGAAATCCAAAGCTTTCATCGAATAACATTCATCATCGCCTATAAACTGTCCTTCATAATTAGCTGCATTTGTTCTGTCACACATATCTTTAATTCTGTCGATTGCAGATCTTAAAGTATTCGAGAAGAATTTAAGAATAAGTTCCCCATTATCATTTTGACAGATAGTCCCTTTACCACCTATTGTTTCAGTAGCATTGTAAAGTTCAATAGACAACAATTCTACTTCAAACTTATTTGTAAGAAGTGAGTTTGTTAATCGTATATTATTTTGATCGTATGTAAGCATAGTTGTAATGATATATATACAAATATAGGTATGTTGGATATTAAAAAACAATTATAACACGGATTCTTTAATGGGCGTTTTTAATATCTCTTAATAATGACACAAAAGAAGCTCTAAATATCTCTTTTCGTTATCATATTTATTTTGAAGATAGTTTAAACCAATTTTAGCATATCCTTCTATTCTACGAACAACATTAGTTACCACTGAAATATGCTCATCATCACTCATATTATCTGATAGTCGTATCTATATTGCATATAGGCTCCTAAATTTATCGCAACCTAAACCCTCTCTGTTTTAACTTTTCTAAGTTACGTTGACAAGCTATGATATATTTCCCTTCGAGTGGAAACCTACCCTCTACAATACCCTTCATTGCGTTCCATTTCCAATCCTCAAGCACTCGCTTTCGCTTGTCCCATTCTACCATCTGTTTAACTACGTCTATTGTGATTTCAGTGGTAGTGCTATCTGTATTTCTATCTTCTGGTTGAGGATCATCCTGAAGTTCATCAGCGTGATTAAGTAACTCTATGTTTTCTTGACAGACAATCTCAAATATTTTCATCGCTCGTTGTCGCACCTCCTCAATAGGTCGACCATTCTTTATCTTATTCGAAATATCATAAGCTACGGTTGTTTGGTTGGGCGATAAACATCCAGACTCTTTGCCCCAAGTCTCAATCTCTCTCCAAAGTTTAAATGGAATTGACTTCAATAGCTCGGTCTCATACTTCTGCTGCTCTTTTTCATCATCAGTCTCTGTAATGACATTGCGTTTCGCAGCTTGCTTTGGATCGATCATATCAGACTTGATATCAATAACATTTACAGCCCACTTGTGTGCCTTAATTGCAGACCAACACTCCTCTTTCTTAGCCCACTCAATGTAGTGCGAGCTAGGGGAATTATCAATAATGAACTTATTGATCTGTTTCATTAAGTCATAAATAAATTCTTTCAGTTGTGAAGAGATAGTTTGTGTCCTCCATATTTTATATAGATCAAGTTTTCCTTCTGTAAGAAACCCTAATAAAGATATAGCATAAGGTACAACAGCAGATCTCATCTCGCCAATATTGTTAGGTTTGACTCCATATAGCTTTTCTGCTGTCTTGAAAAGAATGATCTTTCCTACAGCATCTTCAAAATAAACATTATTTATCTTCTTCGGAATATTGTTGTTTATAAATTGAGCATAATTTTTCTCGTTACCTCGAACCACAATATGTGGACCTATCACAAGCTTGCGACCATCCCATACCTCTTGATAGGCATTGATATATTTAGCCAACTCGACTTTGGTAAACATCTGCTGTTTGGGATGTTTCAAATCGAACTGTTTCTGTCTTGCCTTAGTAAACCCATCTTTCTGGCGAAGATTTTTATACTGCCCTCTTGCTCGTTCAAAGAACCAAGTTGTTTGCAGGTTATTACTCTCTGTAATTGGAGATAGTATATATCTTGACAACTTCTCAAACTCAATAAGGAATGGATTATTTGCAGAGAAGTCTGCTTCATTGACTTTGTTTTGAGTATTGGCACATCGAGAAATATCAGATACAATATCCGCATACTTATCTTGATTCTTAATTACCGATAACTTAAGTTGTACGAATATGTTTGATATATCAGCCTTATCTTTTTTCCAAGTGTGATATATTGACGCAGTAGTTTGTCCTCCATTTACTATCTGAAGGTTTGAAATTTTAGTGATAAAGTGACCACTCTCATCAAGTTCGATATGATCTGCTGTCGCTGATATACCATTGTTATACGCCAAAAACATATACGGTTTCCCCTTGATAGTCTCTCTTATGCCTTTATTTATCTTGCCCGTAAACTGCAAAAATGAGCGAACATTCTGCTCCAACAACCTCGACCCAAACCTTTCATAAAGATTCGCCAAACCTTGCCCTGGCATAATCGCTATATATGCTTGGTACTCTTCGGTACCTGTCTCCGCTGTAACACACGGAACCTGAATACCATCATCTTTGAATGATATTTCTATCGGAACTCTCGATGCCTCTGAAATGCCATAAAGATAGTTAATATCTAGTACTCTATAGAATACTTTGTACCCACTTATTTCTTGTGTTGGAGGGAAGTCACCTTTATACTCTCCGTTTGTGAGTATTATAGCATTAACCCTAACCAAATTATCTTTCAAATCTTTATAGTTAGCAAGAGTATCTGCAAACTCGAATATAGGAGAAGATTCCTCAACCTCATTCACGTAATCATTATAAATAGCCTTACGAAAGAAGTTTGATATACGGGTGCCAGCTTGATCTATTTTTTCTTTTGCAATACGTTGTATCGTATCATTACCATTATATATCGTAATAAATAGATCTACCGTTTCGTAGTTATCTGATAGAGCATAGCCATTTATCTTATGTTGATTGCGTGTTCCTAACGCTTTTTCATCATAAGCTGTCCTTGCATTCTCGGTTTCTCCTCCTTCCGATAGCATCTCTATTGCCATTTGAGTAAATAGCTGTTCTTGAGAATCGCCCTCTTCAGATGAATCCTGCATTGAGCGAATATCTTGGAGTAAGGTTGCGTAGTATTTTTCTATCTCTTGCATAATCCTAAAGTTTTATACATTTCTGTTTCAGTTATCAGGTATTCAGCACACATATCTGTAATAATTGTGTACTGAACATCTCCAACACCATTCATTAGCTCTGATTCTTTAACTCTTGGAAACTCACCTTGAATTTTATATGAATTTTCTCGCCTAAACTTATAAGCTCGTTTATCATATAAATCGCTATCGGCATCAAAGTATCCTACAGTCATTAGTTTCGCATTAAATATATTCTGAGCTACAAAATCAGCAGCTAATAGCTCTCTAATATTATTAACCATTTGATTTATAGTCTCGCCATTTTTTGCAGATACCTCCACCGATAGATGGTACAGAGATAGGTTTGACAATAAGGTTTCATCCAACTGTCTTTCGCTATTTATCGTAAGTTTTTGGTGATTACTTGAGGAAGTAGTTTTTACTTCAATAGCGCATTCCCCATTTTGAAAATCTCGCAACGCACGATCTACTCCAACCCAAGACTCTAAGACTCCCATATTATTATTAAAATACACGAGCATCTTCTTGAGAAGATATAGTTCACCATATAATCCCTGTTGTTCTAAGATAGACAAACCTTCATTGTTTATTTTGCTAAATAGAGCTCGCCATTTTTCTAAGTGGCTTATTATTGTAAATATAGCTTGCTTTGAATTATCCAGATTAGAAATTGATTGCACTAAGTTTTCACACAGAACTGCAAAAATATCAATAAGGCGATTATCATTCAGTTGTAATACTAGGATATTATTTGATTTATAAGACGAGTCCTGAGTTATAAATACGTGAACATCTTTCAGTTTACTAAATGATGTTAGATTAACCTCTATGTCTCTATTATATGATATGCCAATTCCATAGAATCCATTAGGATTCTCTACTGTACAATACACAAATTGAGGCGCATTGCCAGAGTGAAGATTTTTCACAAGACCTGCGCAGTCACCCAAGGGTAACTTTTTCCATATGTCAATTATCTTACTCATCGTCATCAATATTATCATTATATGTATCGAAGTCCTCTTCAGATTCTCTAAACTTATCGATCATATTAACAGCATATGTTTCGGTATGGCCAGTGTTACTCGATGGGAACACTATAGCAAAACCTATTATTGGAGTATCTTCATCTGTAAACAAATTGATCTTATCTGTATTTGCTCCAGTTGGGTTTAAAGGGTATATCAAAAGTAGAGGGTTGGCAGGATCTCTATATTCATTGCGAACTATCCTTGGCGATGGATATTCTTTATTCCACACTTTATTATTTTGAGCTGCTCTTAGCTCAGTTTCATTCAAAGCACGTTTAAGCAACTCATCTGACAGATCTATAAACTCATCTGATTGATTACTTAGGATATGGTTCTTCTTAATGAAATAAGTCTCTTGTAATGAACTTGCAGCAATAGTATCTGTTGCTCTATTACGTGTATAGCAGCCAGCAGAGATGCCATTTTGTAACACCATTCGCTTCTTGCTACTATCTTTATTCATCAATACAACACTCCAATTTGTAAGCTCACCACAACGATTTAACGAAGCAATGAATCTCGCAATTCTATTCAGATCAAAGCTTTTCAACTCCTCCGAGACCTTAAATTCGCCAAATAGGGATAGGACCTTACTTACCTCAACATTTCTCCACAAATAATTCTTTTTCTGAACTCCAATCTCCTCAACGGATGAAAGCGAGCTTAGAAATTTGTCCGTAGCAATATAGTTTTGATTAATTATACCTCTGTCTAAGCTCAACATATACGTCTCCAACAACTTGCCAGACCAAGAGACTGTTACCATATCGGCATTTCGCATCTTATTTACAGCCGTGATTTGCAGACTCCCTGGGTGGGTTTTAACTTTAAGAGCATAATCATCTGGCGCACTACCAGACTCTGCAAGATAATTAAATTCATCTCGCAACTCCTCGCTTGCATTTGTAATATGTCTAAACCATTCATTAAGTTCAGAGCTAGTGAAAAGTCTGCACAGATCCACATAGCCAGGACGATAGCCAAACCATCGCCCCATCTGCATTAGAGTATCATACATTTTAGAAGCTCGGAGATAATAACTAACTGATAATCCCTCTAATGTAAGTCCTCGTGAGAGTTTGTCTCCACCGACTGCAATTACAGAAACTCCGTGTTTCTCATTTTCATAATACTTTAAGGCATCAATTGACTGACCATTGATAGACTTAACCTCAATCTTAACAACAGCTTTATAAAGTACATTTAAAACATCTTCCCAGTTATGAATCTGCAATCTACTATCTAATTTTGAGTATCTTGAGTTTAAAATATCTTTCGTCGTTGTAGCGTATGACATATAATCTGCACTATCAACTTCAAATATTTTTCTAAACTCTTCTATTATACTCGGCACATTTTGCTCTATGCCTCTTTTATATATCTGAAATTGACTATCTACTAACTCTTTAATGTGATTTTGCCAAGCTATATATCTTGTGACGTGGACTAACATTGAATTATGCTTTGTCTCTTGACCCCTAAGAATACGAATAGCACAAGTAATAATAAATGACTTTATCGCAATCTTTAAAGAGTCTGGCAGTAGCATTGGCTTTGGATCATCTCGCTTATGCTTATCTGGTACAAATTCATCATAATCTGATATTGTTCGAACAATGGGTAACAGATAATCATCATTCTCATCTGGGATGATAGATGTGCCAAATATCTTCTCAGGTCCAATGTAGTTATCTGGGGCAGGTATATTTATGATAAAATCACTTGGGAATAAATCATCTGACTTTGTTTGTATAAATATATTAGCAAATGGCGTAGCTGTATAACCCACATACCCAGATCTAAGAAAAAGTGAGTTGATTTTACGAATCAAACCATTTATGGCTGTCGGAGAGTCTGATTGGTCTTTTTTTGTATTTATTGAAGCGTTATCAGCCTCATCGTCTATAACAAGAAGCGATTTTGTTACTATTAATTTTTTACCCATAACTTCCTGTCTGCCCTGAGATGCAAGCCAATTATATAGGCGTTTGAGTACAGCAGAGTTCTTTTTTACAACAACTAATATTGGCTGAGGCATATTAAAGTTTACGCCCAAAGATATAGCTGCATTTCTTGTAAAGTCACCTTTCTCTGCACTTGTCGTTAGAGAACTAGCTATTGCATTTTGGAAGCCTCCGATATTACCTACACCGATTTTATTGTTTCCATTAATCTCACTACCTCTTTCATACATAGTGTCATACCCTAAGAATCCTTCATCAAGTCGCAACTGAGTTTGACTACGAAGGTTATTATGTATTCCAGCAAGAACGATTATAAGGTTGAACCCAGCATCTGCTGCTTTACATATCAAACCTGTGTAGTTTGCAGTTTTTCCAGATTGAACTTGACCGACAACGAGACCCTTCTTAAATACACCCACATCAGTTTTTGTTGGATCATATAATTTATCTACTATATTATCGGTAAGTTTGTCTATATTTGAAATGATAATAGGCGCAAATCCCTTCTGGTTAAGCAAATAATCCTCATACCTTTTCCAGAACTGCCAATCATTCTTGGGTTTGGTGGCAAAAAAGTTTCTTAACCAAGGAGTACGTCCCTCTCTCTTTTCCAGTATTTTATATTCCTCTTGATTTACACAATACTTGTGTAATAACTCCTGCTTTAAAAGAGCTGAATCTACATTCGGATAGATCAATAACGCTTTGCTGATTGCATCATTAATTTCTGCATCCGTTGCACTAAGTTTGTTGCCAATCATCGCTCGGCAAACATTTATAACATTATCTATCATAGCTCTTCAAGTGTTTCAATTAGTTCTGGGTAATTATTGAATGGATCAAGGTTCATTAGGAATGCTTTTGCTTGCTCCACTGTCTTACCTTGAATCAGTTGGTTCTTATAGATTAACTTTGCTGGAACAATAAGCTCTTTGTAGTTATCACCACCTTCAAAAGGTTTTGTTTGACTATCACCTTGTTCAGACTCTTTAATGAAAATTGTCTTTGTAGGTATAGTTTCTTCTACAAATCGAAGCAACATCTCAATTGCTTTCTCAGGTTCCGTTTGCGCAAGATCTTTGTACTCTTGAATGATGGCGTGATCTCTATTAACAGTAAAAGACCACTTATTCCCCTTCTTCTTATCAAGCCATAACGGTTGAAAAGTTTGTCCTGATCGTTGCTTGATAATACGACCTCGATGCCTGAATGCTTCACACGCTTGACTTCTAACTCGCATAGCATATGACTTCAATTGGTCTTTGCAAGATAAAGGAGGGCGTGCAGTTGATTTCTTTATATCAATCTGCCATTCTGTATCAAGATTATTAGAAAGGTCTATTTGTATTCGAGCGAGCTTATAATGCTCTTCTTTTCGGAATAATCCAAGCCAATCACCTGACAACAATAGTCGTCTACCTCGATATACATAAAATCCTTGTTGAGCACCCCAGCCATTTTGACCCTCAGCATATTTATACACGTCCTCGCTTATTCGACTTTTATGAGGAAGTATATAACCTCTCATAGTTGCACCATTCGAGATATAATCTTCTGGATGCACCTGAGTCGCTGGCTCTGAAGCTAAAAATGGATTCCAAGGTTTAATAAGTCGCTCCCAAGAATATAGTTTAACTTGCTTATCTTCAATAAATCTATGGAACGTCATAGCGATATGATTTTTCACACGCTCCATAGACTCTGTAAACTTAGCCATTGCATTCTCGTCAGAGGAGGTGGTTCCAACTGGCAGGAGTCTGTCAATCTTGCTCCACACAACCAAAGTTCCATAATTTTTGTCATCAAAGAAATGTTCAAACTCTTCAGGTATATACCTTAATAACTCCCATTGTCTTGACTCATTTACATAATCAAGATCCCAAGAGTAATACACTGGGGCATATCCTTCTCTTTTACTAATCACAGACAGCATTCGACATTGAGAAAATGATGCAGTCTTTAAACCCAAACCAAAACGACCTAAGTCCCCTTCATTCCTATCATCAAGGGGGTGTTTTGTGCCAGGTCTTAATGCCTCTATTAGCTCTTCGGAGTTCATTCCATTACCATCATCGTGTATTGTAATAATAGAATCTTCCCCTCGCCATATAGAATTAAGCCATATATTTTTAGAATTAGCTGAAATAGAATTGTCTATAATATCAGCCACAGCTGTCTCAAGGCTATAACCAATAGCCCTGAATGTCTCTATCATTGAAGCTGGTGCTGGTACAGCCGACACCTTTTCTATTTCTGCGTAATTCATATTTACAACATATCTTTAAGTTTCTTTGCTATCTTCTCAGCCATCAAAACAGGCACAGCATTACCAATCTGCTTAAATGCATTTGTTCGTCCTCCCTCAAAAAAATAATCATCAGGGAATGATTGGATTCTAGCGGCTTCTCTAATCGAAATAGACCTTACCTGATTCAAGTCTGGATATATATAATAATGACCATCGCACGATATATGAGCAACGACAGTATGACTACATCCTGCATCATTAACAACCTGAAATCTATTTAGAAACGATTTTTGGTTTGAGTGTGTTTTTAATTCATCTGGCAATGTCGCATAGTTTAATCTTTTGCGTTCATTTATCCATAGTTCTATAGCTCGTCTATATATCTCAAGGTCTCGACTATTCTGAGGCCTTGCAATATGTTGCGAAACATATGTATCTTCCTCTTTTCTAATTTTAGTAGAGGTTAAATATTCGGTTGCCGTTGTTTTATAAGACGTAGTTGCATCTCCTGTTCCAGGCGCAAGCCAAGGCAAATCACTAAACAGATCTTTCAATACGCCATAATCAGTTGCTATTTCTTGAAACTCTGGATACGATAGATCTAAATCTTTTTTCCAGCCAATAATTATTACCCTTTTTCTGCTTTGTAGCACCCCAAAGTTTGAAGAATTAAGGATCTTATAATCTAGCTCATATCCAGCCTTCCTGATGCCCTTCTGGATATTTGCGAAGTGCTCCCCATTTTTTGCGGATAAGATTCCTGGTACATTCTCAAATACAAACATTTTAGGTTCATATTTCTTCAGAAACTCCAAATAGTACTTATATAGAAAATTTCGAGGATCCGCCTTCATACTCTCTGGATCACGAGCTCTGCCAGCCACTGAATACGCCTGACAAGGTGGACCTCCGATAATAATATCTACCTTTTTATCACCTTTTAGCTTGTCAATCTTTTCAAATAAACCATCTAATGTATCTTGTGAAATCTCCGTATTAATTACTGTGTTAAGAAGTTTTTTCTTGTCGTTTGACCAGAACTCTTCTCTCGAAATTTCACCTTTCACATATCTATCATATAAATCTCTCTGTTTCTCTGACAGCGAATGAAACAGCGTTCTTGTTTTAAGTGTATCACAAGCGTTACCATTCATCTCTACGTGAGCTATTGGAACATATCCTTCACGGATAAATCCTTCAGATAAGCCTCCTGCCCCTGCAAATAGATCTATAAATCTTAATTTCTTTTTACTCATAATTGCTTATTTCGCAATATTACTATAATTTATTACTACTCATTCAACAACTCTCGAATACTAACCCCAAGCACAGCTGCCATCTTATCAAGGGCTAAAACCGAGGGCTGAGTATGGTTGTTACACCATCTCGACATCGTTGCGACATCGACTTCAATCTTCTCTGAGAGCCATTTGGCTGTTCTGCCTTCGCTCTTTAAAACCTCTTTTATCCTGTTGATCTTTTTCATTTTATTATCAATTTAACTTGACTACGACAACAAAGATATAAAAATTTCGCCAAAGTTGTTGTTTTTTATTGGGGAATTTTTAAGCATTCTCATTACTGTGAGCTGTTTAATAACTAAACAGCAATGAGAAATTTAGAGCAAAAGTACAATAGCTATGTGCATTCTATCTGCACAAAGAAAAATAATCACACTTTTTCTCACCCATTTTCACCCAGTCGATACACAAAGCCTCTAGTCTTATATAGCGAACAAGCACATCGAGCTTTCTGAAAGAGATGTTCTCAGGACAGCACGATGGCTATATTATTAACTTAGAATGAATTAAACACTATGATTGTATCAAGAATGTCTTGTACCGAGATGTACGACAACCTTGTGGCTGATAGGCCTAAAATTTTATTTAAAATCGAGA
>JAWXTU010000063.1:0-13840 GCA_044433285.1 bacterium
TGTGCAACGTACGTTGTAGTCCGTCGGCATATAACCAAACGTCAAATTTCCCCAGTCGATGTCTTGTTGTTCCATAAATAATTTTTTTTTGTGTTTGTTTAATTTAGATTTTAGGTTGTTTTTTCCTATTTTTATTTTCATATCGGGGCGTTTTTAAAAATCCCCTAAAGTGCGACCTATATTTTTGAGATATATCTTCGCCTCATTGCCCATGTTAAACAGCAAATCTATTACACTCAAATTTGGTGTAAATCCAAATTTTTGGTCGAAAAGCTGATAGTATGGTGCGTTAATAGATTTGCTTAAATCTGTATCGCAATTCTCACGCAAAGATACACAAAATTTCTTTGGGTTTATCAAATCTTTGCAGTCTATTTTATTTATTCCGTCGCAATTTATGTAATTGTCTGATATAGAGCAATCTACACCTCTTAAATTTAGTGAATTAATAATAAAATCCTCTATTTCAAGGTTGAAATCCACCAAAAAATCCCACTTTTTTGAGTAAAATATTTCCATTTCATCGCGGAAAAACAGAAAAAATGGTGATGAATTGTAAGCCGATTCTATGGCTCGCCAATGTAGTTGTTGCCAATTGTCGTTATTTGCTATGCGTATGTCGCATATCGGTGTTTTTTCTTTTGTTTTTTCTACCGGGATAGTGAGATTAAGAGCTCCATTTGCCGAGAGTATTGTACACCTATTTGCGTAGGTCTGTTTTATATAATTTGCATGCTGTTCTATTATGCAACTCTTGTTTGCCAATAGCGCATAATATAATACGTTGCCAAGGTAAGTAGTTGGTAGTATGTATTTTCTATTCTCTTTCGTCATTTATCTTATCGCAAATTTGTCTGTTTATCTCTTTTCTTTCTCTATCAAATATCCAGCCCCATTTATTAAAATATCTGCATATATTAATGATGTGAATCCTTAGCATTTTATAATTTTTGTAGGAACTTTGTGCGTGGTTGTGCACTATCTCCTCTAAAGGGTAAAATTCGGTGCGGAATTGCTTGTGTACTCTTCGGGTGATATCAATATCTTCTGGATACATAAAATATCGCTCATCAAATAGTCCTATTTGTTGCAATGCGCTGCATCTGAACATCATAAAGCAGCCAGATAAGTATGCTATATTGCTCGGACGGTCTAGTGGTATATTGTGCAGTTCGTATTTTGAGGTGCGCTTGTGTGTGACGCAGGCAGGTAGAAATCTGCGTATTATAAGGTCGTACGGGGTGGGCAGTAGTTTTGCCAAATATTGTATTTCGCCACTAGGATAACGTACAAGTGGCATAAGTTGTCCCACCTCTTCATTTATATCGAGATAATCGATTAAAATTTTTAATATTTCAGGTTTAAATGATATATCCGAGTTAATTACCAAGTGGTATTTTGCACCGCTAGCAAGTGATTTTCGGATAGCTATATTATGGGCTGCACCGTATCCTAAATTTTTATTGTTAAAGATGTATGTAGCAGGCAGAAACATATATGCCTCTGTCTGTATTTCTGAGTTGTCTATCAGCCAAATCTCGTCTACAACAGCAGAGAGGCGTAGGGTCGAAACAATTTTTTGCACCTCACTTGCTGGCGTACGATATAAAACTATTGATACATTCAACATACTACTTATCTAAAAAAATATTACAGACTCATATCCTCTTTTGCTCTATTCAGCGCATTGTGTACAATTTTATCCATATCATAATATGCATATTCAGCCAATCTTCCACCAAAAATAAAATTCTTTTCTTGAGAAGCTAACGTTCTGTATTTGAGGTAAAGAGAGTTGTTGTTTAGGTCATTGATAGGGTAGTATGCCTCCTCTTTTCTATTCCATGCGAGCGGATACTCTTTGGTGATAACAGTTTGAGGTTGACATCCGCATTCAAAATGTTTATGCTCAATAATGCGTGTGTGGTCTACTTTGCTACTTGTATAATTTATCACGGCATTACCTTGATAGTTTTCTCTATCCAAGAGTTGATGCTCAAAGCGTAAACTTCTATACTCTAGTTCTCCATAGCAATAGTCAAAATACTCATCTAGCATACCAGTATACACCACAGTGCGAGCTTGCCCTCTTAATTCATCTTTCATTTTATTATAATCCACGTTCAAACAAGTATCACAGTTTTTTAATAATTTGTTTATTAGTAGATTATATCCTCCTTTAGGTACTCCTTGGTAGGTGTCGCTAAAATAGTTGTTGTTGTATGAAAATCGTATAGGCAAACGTTTGATAATGAAACTAGGTAGCTCAGTAGCCTTACGTCCCCACTGTTTTTCGGTGTAGCCTTTGATTAATGTTTCGTATATATCTTTACCAACCATTTTCAGAGCCATCTCCTCTAAATTGCGTGCTTGAATATGTGTGTATGGTTGTCGTTGTTCCTCAATTTTCATTCTTGCCTCTTCTGGTGTTGTTACACCCCACATTTGGTTGAACGTGTTCATATTAAATGGTAGATTGTATAATTTACCATCGAAGTTAGCAAGAGGTTCGTTAGTAAATCGATTAAAGCTAACAAAGGAATTTACAAAATTCCACATTTTTAAATCGGATGTATGAAAAATATGTGGACCATATTGATGTACGTTGATACCAGCAATATTTTCGCAATATAGGTTTCCACCCAAATGCGAGCGGCGATCTATTACTAGGCACGATTTGCCATTTTGTGTAGCTTGATGGGCAAATACAGATCCGTATAATCCTGCCCCTACAATTAAATAGTCATATATTTTCTTTTTCATCTTATTTATTGTATTTTATTACACCGTTTATAGCCCAATGGGTTAAGTAGTATAAGCTTGAAATTAAACTAAGTTTTTCCACTTCGCGATATACTCTAAACTGAGGTTTAACCATTTTGCTTTTTTTGCTTGTTGCAGAATTATCCAGAATTCGATATGAAGCTATAACTTCTTGATTGCCTGATGCAAATTCGGTCTTTTTTATTATCTCTAGCCAATATACATAATCGTCGCGCAAACTGCCAAAATTTTCGTTTAGATAGAATTTCCCAAATTGTTTAGAGTCGTAAACCCCTGTTAAACAAGAGATGTGACAAGTTTTTAGCATGTCTTTGTATGTAAAGTATTGTGGCGGAACAAATGGCGATAGCACCTCTTTGTCGTTGCTGTCAATTCGTTTGTGAGCAGCACATACAAGCTGAGCCCCTTCTCGACGCATAAGGTTTAGTTGCGATTCGATAAAATTCGCTTCCCACGTATCATCTGCATCAAGTAGGGCGATATATCTACCACTAGCTCTGCGGATACCATTGTTGCGCGCAGCAGCAGACCCCGCATTAGGTTGTGTATGTAGTTGTATGCGACTGTCTCTATCGCAGTATTCTTTTACGATATTTTCGCTATTATCTTTTGACCCATCGTTGATAATTATCATCTCCCAATTTGTGTAGGTTTGTGCCAAAACACTCTCTATGGTTTTAGCCACAAAACGTTCTCCATTATATATTGGTGTGATTATTGAAAGTAGATTTTCTTGCATATTATTTTATTTTTCTTCGGGAAGTTTTTATAAGTCCCTTAAATAGTGTTATATGGTATAACACCACCACTCTTGACCATATTTTCTTAATAATCGAACGCTTACTGCGTGTTAATAAATTAGTTGATATATTTGTATATGTCATATCGTGTCGTCGGTACAATAGATATGGCGTTTTTATAAACTCTACTGTTCCAACAATTTCAGCCACTAAACCAAGCCATATATCGTGTCCTATCTCTTTTGTTTTGGGTAGAGGAAAGGCGGCAGTCACTATTTCTTTTTTAAATGCCATACACGACCCATAATAGGTGTTGTTCAGAGCATTTTTTATCACCCCCTTGCCAGAGCCGTAATAGTCAAAAAATGACGGAATTATAACATTCAATTCATTATCTACAACTGTTGAATTGGTGCACACCAGGTCAACTGTTTCTAGTGCTTTTATACAAGCATCGTATTTGCCTTCAATCCATATATCATCTTGGTCAGCTAAAAAAATCACATCTCCTTTGGCGTGCGAAATAGCATTTGCAAAATTCCATTTGAAATTTTTATAACCACCGTCTACTATTTTAACTCTTTTATCGTTGATATATTGTATAATTTTTAAAGTATTATCGGTCGAGCCATCGTCTGAGATAATTATCTCATCGTCAGCTGCAATTTGCGAAAGAATCGAATTTAGTTGTTCTTCGATATACTCTTCGCCATTATATGTTGCAATACATACAGAATTCATCATAACCAATAATATAACCAATTAGCATATTAAAATATACCCAATAGAATTTTTATAGTAACAATTATATTTGTTTTTATAGTAGAATATTTAATGTCTCTATCTATAATTAATCTCATTTTTGACTTAAGGTCTTTGTAGTAAAAGGCGATTTTTGATATCAATTCTACATCTCTACTAGGTAATAAATGCCCAATCGACTTAAGTAGATAGTAGTTCTTCTGTTGAATGTCTCTGATTTCGTATTTTATCTCTCCCTTAAATCGTCTTTTCCATCTTAGGTAGATAGATTGTTTTCCTATCTGATTGCTTCCGTGTTGGCGATAATATATATACGACTCTTTATCGTATATCGTCTTGCCTAGTAAGGTTACTGCCTGATAGAGGTAAAAATCGTGAACTTTCATTTCGGGAATAATATTTTCAGCATATAGTTTTAGTGCCTCTAAATTATATACCATTGTACAACCATTGGCAAATCCCTCGACTAGCGCATTGCCTTTAGTTGGTGTGTAAAATTTATTCTTATAATAACCAATAATATTTAGATTTTCGTCTACAAGGGTGCTATTTGAACAATATAACAGTGGTTCGTTATCTTCGTATTTATCTAATGTAGCTGCGGCAACAGATAGTTTATTTTCCATCCAAACATCATCTTGATCTGCAAATGCATAATAATCAAATGGTTGGTTGTTGAGTGATAACTCATATGCTCTTTTTACTAAATCAGAAAAGCTATTTCCGAATCCTATATTCTCACCTTTAATAAATTCTATAATCTTGCTGCCCTCATTTTTTTGATAATTCTCAATTATCTCACAAGTATTATCCGAAGAACCATCATCTCTGATTAATAGATAAACCTTCACTCCATTTTGAGCTATGATACTATCTATTTGCTCCTTAAGATATTTCTCGCCATTATATGTCGACATTAATACTAAAATACTCTTTTCCATATCATTAGTCTTTAAGGTATTCAGTTTTCCAAAATATCTCAGCTTTTTTCATGTTCTCATTAATAACAGACTCTTTTGATTGGTGGCGGAGTTTAAATATTGTAGATGTCTCAGCAATACCGCTCTTTAGATTGAGATTGCTGTTGTACATTGTACGGAAATTGACAAAAAACAATAGATAGACAGCTATGATAGAGATTTGCTTGAAAAATAATTGTTTGCCTGAATAATTATTTCCTAGCATTATTACATATGTGATGATAATTGGTAGAAAATATGAACGTAATCTATTGATAAAAAACCAATATTGATAAAATAATGATATAAATAATAATCCGCATATAGTTATTATATGCCACGTTTTCAGCTTGTTTGTTCGTGAGAAATATATATATAGCGAGTACAAAATTAATAGATAAATAGCAAATACTGCTTGCACTTTACGACTGATTATTAGGTGGTGCTCTATCGATTTTATTATGTTTGCACTAAATGGCATATAATCAACAAAATATGTGAGCAGTGGCTGGAGAGGTATCATTATAAACACAAATAAGAATAACATCGAAATAGCAAACATTGTGTTGCTACTTCTAAATTGCATTACTATTAGTAAAAATAATGACACGCCACATACAATCAGTGCCGATTTATGTAGTGATATTGCAGCTAATGTACATAGCGCATACAATATGTAATGCTTTTTCTCAAAGGATAAGATGCTGAGAATGAATAGAGAAACAGCCAAGCATTGACGTAATTCTACGAATATGAGGTTGGTTTGTAAGAAAACCAAGAAAAACAGGGCAAAGGTTTTCAGATTAGTTAATCTGTTTATTACTAGATGTATTACGGTTAAATATATTACAGCAATAACCATAGTCATTGCCCAAAAACTCATATGGAGGTAGTGGTTGCAAATAGAGCAGAAGAGCAAGAACCCTTTTTCGTAATCTGTTATGTATGATGGGGATAATATTACAGAGGGTAGGGGGATATCCTCATACATAGGTACATATGTAGCAATGTCAGGACCGTAGTAATATTTTATTATGGTTAAAAATGCTGTTGTTAGCAAACCTATAATATATAGTTGATTGCTCAATCGTTTTTGTGATGGAAACATCAACTCTACGATTGATAAGCAAGCTAGTATTACTACTGTTAAACAGACAAAATTAAACATACGCCTCTTTTGATTTATTTTTTATTAGGGGAGTTTTTAGAAGTTCTCCTAATATAAAAGCCCGAATACTAATAATAGTTTTCGGGCTTTTATTTATTGTTGTGATAGACAAAATCTATCAAGCAATCTTTCGTTTAATATCCGAATGATTACTCAGCAGCAGCTTCTTCTGCAGGAGCAGCTTCAGCTTCAGTTTCTGCTTTAGCAGCTGCAGCAGCCTCTTCAGCGGCAGCTTTTGCAGCAGCTTCTAATGCTGCAAGTTCTTCAGCTTTTTTCTTTGCAATCTCTTCAGCTTTAGCTTTGTTTGATGCTATTTCAGCCTCAAGACGAGCGTCTGCTATAGCTTTTTTGTCTGCAGCCTCTTTGCTGATGATTGAATCGATAGCTTTTGTTTTATCAGCTTTCCAAGATTCAAAACGTTTTTCAGCTTCAGCTTCATTAAATGCACCTTTTCTAACACCACCAAGAAGGTGTTTTTTCATCAATACACCTTCTGTTGAAAGGATATTGCGAACTGTGTCAGTTGGTTGCGCACCTACCGATACCCAATAAAGAGCACGGTCAAAATCAAGGTTTACAGCTGCCGGATTTACATTTGGATTGTAAGATCCGATACGTTCGATAAAGCGTCCATCACGTGGAGCACGAGTGTCTGCAATTACGATGTGGTAGTAGGCATACCCCTTGCGACCATTACGTTGCAATCTAATTTTAGTTGCCATTTTCTTTTGTTATTTAAATTATTAATACCTAGTTATGCTTTTTCACGAAAAGCGGTGCAAAGATACGACATTTTTTTTATATGGCAAAATCTTTATAGATATATTTTTGTTTAGGGGAGTTTTTAGAAATCCCCTTTAGTAGGCTCTTATTTTACTGCCCTTTCCCTTTCAGCACAATTTCTATGCTATAAAACAGTATTTTTATATCGTTTAATATGCTCATATTATTGATGTAAATAAGGTCATATCTCAAACGTTCTACCATTTTATCCACTGTATCACAATATCCTACCTTAATTGGTCCCCACGAGAATAGTCCTGGCTGTACACTGTATACCAGACAGTAATATGGTGCTATCTCCTCTATCTGTTTGATATAAAATTGTCGTTCAGGGCGCGGTCCTACAATCGACATATCTCCTACTAAAATGTTCCAGAATTGAGGTATCTCATCTAATCTAAATTTGCGCATCGTTTTCCCGAATGGGGTGATTCTATTGTCGTCTACCGAGCTTAATTGTGGACCAAGTTTTTCAGCGTCAGAATACATTGTTCTGAATTTGTACATATTAAACTCTTTACCACCAACACCCACTCGCTTTTGTCTGAAAAATACATTTCCTTTACTCTCTCTCTTTACTCGTAGTGCTACATATAGCATTAATGGTGAGAGGATTGTGATTAGTGTCGCTGATACGATTATATCGAATGTGCGTTTAAAAGATTGCTGCCATGCTGGCATCGTAGAGCTAGTAATATCCGCTATTGGCTCTTCAAAATCTAAGTAGATTTTTTTACCAGTTACCACTTCAAATAGTCGTACAGAAAAACGAATTTCTATATCGTACTTCATCAATCTGTTTGCTATAGAATAGATAGTGTCGTTGTTCATATCGTCCATCGCAATAACAACATCTTTGATATTCTTCTCAACAACGATTTTTTCTAGCTGACTCAAATCGCCCAGAATCATCTCTGGTTTTATTTTAACTTCATCAGTAGCAGAAATATACCCTAACAGTAACGAACCATTTTTTTTGTTCTTTCTTTGAAGTGCTAGCGTTACCTTTTTAGCGCATTCTCCAGTACCGATAATTATTTGGTTATATTCTGTTTTTCTTGTTCGTAAACGCCTAATTATTAATGTAGTTTGAACAATTCTAAAGATATATGTTACAATAAAATATGCCAACCACAAAATAAAGAATGATTTATAATAGAAAGTGTAATCAGCTGCTATATCATCAATGAATATTGTAAAATATATAGCGAGTGAGATAAACATCGTCGCAATAGTTGTAGTAAAAAGGTCTACAATGCGCGAGCGTTTGTTTTTTGTGTTGTAAAATCCAGATAGATAATGTATTGGTATGGAAATTAATGGAAATGCAAATATTGAGTGAAGAAGATAATTATTAGATAATATATTCAGTGTCAATATGTCATTTATTGCATAGTCGTTGATGTATTGGCGATAAAGGTATAGCAGCACCCAAACAATAAGAGATGCCAAGATGTCAAATGATAAATATATAAATCTTGTTTTTTTTGTCATTTGTTATAAGTCTCCTTTTGTTTCGCGAAGTATAATTTTAGTTTCGCAAAATCCAAGCATTTTTAGTAGTAGGTTTATTCTCGCGTATGCTATCCATATAGTTTACAGCCATTTGGTATGAGTCAAAACCTTTGGCGGATATTCTAAATTTGTTATCTTTTGTTATTATTTGCAACTGATTTGGGTCGAAATTTTTCTGTTCCGCAATATATTTCTCTGCTTGCGCTCTACTTGTAAGGCTGGCAACAATTAGGTGATATTTGTCGTTTGTTTCGGCAGCCACTCTCTTAGTCTTTTTGACCTCTACCGCTTCCGGTTCAGTATTTTCAACCTCAACTATCACCTGAGCTTCAGTAGCAAAAACCTCAGTCTCAATAGTCTCAGTCTCAGTCGTTCCAGCCTCATCATCTGCCATAGTTTCAGCCTCAGCCACCATTGAGCCTCTAGCCCCAGTTTCAACTGTTCCAGCCTCAGCCGCCATAGTCTCTCCGAAAATTTGAATTAAATCAACATTTTTTGTCTCATCTGTAGCTGTTTTTGCCTCTACTAAAATATTTTCAATTATCTCCTCCGTTTTAATCGCAGAAGAAACATCAGCAGTTGATAATGTCAAGTTTTGCAATGAATCAAATGAGATAGTAGCGTGATGTGCGCTATCTTTAATCGTTGTTGGCACAAAAAATGTAAACACAAAGAGAATTGCTACCGCCGCGGCATATCTAATAAAGTTGCTGTTGTTTCTAGGCAGTGTAATTACAATCTTATTGTCAGTAGTTTGTGGCAATTTCACCAGATTAATTGATGCTAAACCAAAATTCTCGGGCAAGAAAAATGCTGAGTTCGCAGTGAAAACAACCTTCTTATTTTCGCCCATAGAAATCAAACCCAATCGTCCCAAAATATAACTCTCACCTCGTTCCAAAACTGAAAAAATCTCCTCTACCTCTCTATTTATAGTCTCTATCGCATCGGCATAACTAAGTCCCCTCTCTGCCATATATGCCTCTGTGAGCAATCCATCTTGGTGCGACAGAAGGTTGTTGAAGCGTATTTGGTGCATCGGAGCGTGCAGCTTGTTGTTAGATATATACGCCGATGCCTGGTAGGTCAAAAAACCACCAAGTTGAGGAACAATAACACAGTTGTGTTTAATTATTAAATCTTCTATATGTTGCGATATATTTTTCACACTGCAAAATTAATACTTTTTTTCTTTTTATCATCCATTTTGTCGATTGATTTATCAACAAGTTATCAACTTTTCCTATTTGCCTGATTATCTATATTCTAGTTCCTCTTTTATGACTTTATACAGCAGTTGTGAGTGTTGTGAGTTGCTTTGTTCTATCTTTTTTAGCCATTCAGAGATATTATTGTCTAGCTCATTTGTATGCAAAATTATGTTTAAAAGCAGAGCTTCCGTTGCGCGATATGTAGATATATCTTCTATGTTTGTGGGTAGGATTAGGATAATTTTTCTTAAATCGTCATTGCTGAGATTTTTAACTGTTCTAGCCATGGTGTTGAGTGCTGTTAATTTTATGAGGTTGTCATCGTTGTCTAATAATTTTATTATATAAGGTGATAGAGTTGCATTTTTTGATAGTAGCGACATAGCAATTATCTCTGCCAGTTCTGGAGTAGTTATCCCCTCAATCCACTCTTTTAGTCGCTCCGCAGTCATCTCGTTTGGCGGACAGAGTAGGGTAGCCATCAGTTTTGTCTCTCTTATTGGCATAGCCCACAATCGCACAGCTAACTCATAATTTTGAGTGTGGGTTTTTGCGATATTTTGCAATCTAATCCAGTTAACTCCGAAATTTATTTTGTAGTTTAGCCCCAATTCGCCCATATTTTCGCTACAAATGCCGTTCATTGATAGCCTTATTTCCTGTTTTATCGATTTAATTTCGCTTTCAAGATGCTCATTTACTGCAAAATATTTCATTGTATGATTTTTTTATGAAAAAATATTGTAAAACTATTGTGTAATTTAATTTAATGTTGTACCTTTGCAACCGCAAAAGCAAATACGGTGGCTGTAGTTCAGTTGGTTAGAGCGTCAGTTTGTGGTTCTGAATGTCGTGGGTTCGAGTCCCATCAGCCACCCTCGAAAAAAGCAATTTTCAAGCATCTTGAAAATTGCTTTTTTTATGCTTTTACTTCATCCTTCTCTATTTTTCCCACCTCTCTCTATATTTAAAATATCTCCTTTAATTGATCCCTACCTATCAAAATAATCCCTATTATCTAAATATCTTAGGTATATCAGTATCGAAACGCATTATCTCGCGAGTTATAGGGTGCATAAATGAAATTGTGCGTGCGTGCAGACATAGGCGACCGAGTGGGTTTGATTGGGCTCCATATCTTTTGTCGCCAGCAATAGGGTGTCCGATTGATGCCATCTGCACTCTGATCTGATTCTTTCTGCCTGTCTCTAGGTTGAGTTCAATCAACGAATATCTGCCATTATCTTTTACGAGATTATAGTTGGTAATGGCTTTTTTACCGCCATTATCTGTTGGCGACGACTGCATCTTTAGCGATCTTTCGTTTTCGGTGAGCCAACTCACCACTTTGCCCTTCTCTTCAGCGGGTTTGCCCTCTACCACAGCCACATAGGTTCTCGAAATGATATTTTCGTTCCAGTTGTGCTGTAATATCTGTTGCACCTCTTCCGATTTGGCAAACAGCAATAGACCCGATGTATCGCGGTCGAGGCGGTGCACAATAAATATTCTGTTGTCGCGGTGGCGGCGGCGAACGTGCTCTGTCATAACCGAATATGCAGTCTGTTCTCCCTCTTTGCCTGTCGACATAGTGAGTACACCATTTTTCTTATCCACCACAATTATATCGTCATCTTCATATATAATTTTCACCTTGTGGTTTGGGTTTGGTCGTTGTTCGCCCACGCTGCTCCATCTAATATTATCCCCAGTTTTTAGCATATGGCTAAATAGCGTTTCGGTTTTGCCATTCACAGCTATCTGTCTATGAGCTAAATATGATTTTATCGTGTTGCGACTCTGGTCGTTAAATATCTCGATAAGATATTTTAAAAGTTCTTCATCGCGCTTTACTGTAAAATTCTTGTGCGTATGTACCTGGCGTTTTTTTCTCTCTTTTTTCATTCGTTTTTATCACGTCTTTATAATATAAATCACTCCTTTATAATAAATATATCCTCATTTTCTCGTTTCATTTTGTATTCTTCACGAGCAAATTTTTCTATTGATTGTCTGTTTGTACTTAAAATTTCAATTGTCTCCCTGTTTTTCTCTATACTATTTTTATATATTTGCGCCTCTCTGTCCACCTCACGTTGTTCTCTTCTCGCCTCGAGCATATTCAGAATGCTGTTGGCATCAAAGAAGATAAGCCATACAAAAAAGACCGTCAAAGTGATAGTATATTTATTGATAAACCTGTTATCCTTTATGCGTTTAAATAGTAATTTTAGTTTTTTCATGCTCGAATTAGTTGATGAATAATTTTAGAAATACCCTTTAGGATATCCCCTTAATAATTCAGCTACAAAGGTACGAAAAAAAAATTATATTTACATTGTCTTTATTAAAAAAGTTTTCTCTTTAATTGAATTAATTTTTTATTCGGGGTGTTTGTCAAACTCCTGTTCCCCCTCTTTTTGCACTCTTTAAAATAAATAATTGGTAAAATGTTTTGTGGTTTCCGAAAAATGTAGTATCTTTGCAGCCGTTTTCGCATAGTATGCTTTGATTGCGTATCTGTGTGAGGATTAGAATATTTATTTTTATTTGGGGAGTTTTTAGAAGTCCCCTTTATAACTTAATTTTATCGTTATGATGAATCATTATGAATCTGCTTTCATTTTAACTCCCGTTTTATCTGATGTTCAGATGAAGGAAGCAGTAGAAAAATTCAGAAATTTCTTGCTCGAAAATGGAGCGGAAATTGAAAATGAGGAGTTGTGGGGTTTGAAAAAATTGGCTTACCCTATCCAAAAGAAATCAACAGGTTTTTATGCTTTGTTACAATTCAAAGCTGAACCAGAATTGATCAAAAAATTAGAGTTGCAATTCCGTCGCGAAGAGCGCGTAATCCGTTTCTTGACTTTCCGTCTTGACAAGTATGCTTTGGAATATGCTAACAGACGTATGAACAAAACAACCGTTAATCAAGAGGAGAACTAAATTATGGCAAACAATTCAGATATTCGTTATTTGACTCCAGTGGCAGTCGATAACAACAAGAAAAAATATTGCCGTTTCAAAAAAACAGGCATTAAGTACATTGACTACAAAGATCCAGAATTTTTGAAAAAATTCTTGAACGAGCAAGGTAAAATCCTTCCTCGTCGTCTTACAGGTACTTCGTTGAAATATCAACGTAAAGTAGCTCAAGCAGTTAAAAGAGCACGCCACTTGGCATTGCTTCCTTATGTAACAGATATGATGAAATAATTAAACAGGAGGAATATACAATGGATATTATATTGAAAGAAGACGTAGCTAACTTAGGCTACAAAGACGATATCGTAAGCGTAAGACGTGGATACGGTCGCAACTATTTGATTCCTACTGGCAAAGCTATTATTGCTACAGAATCTGCACGTAAAGTATTAGCTGAAAATTTGAGACAACGCGCTCACAAATTGGCACAAATCAAAGCTGATGCTGAAACATTTGCTGCTAAATTTGAAGATTTATCAATCACTATCGCAGCTAAAACTAGCTCAACTGGCACAATCTTTGGTTCAGTAAACAGCATTCTTGTTGCTGAAGAACTAGCTAAACTTGGCTTAGAGGTAGATCGCAAAACAATCATCATCAAAGATGCTATCAAAGAGGTTGGTACTTACACTGTAACTATCAAACTTCACAAAGAGGTAGCAGTAGAAATTACTCTTGTAGTAGTTTCTGAAAATGCTGAGGTTGCAGAAAGCGCAGCTGAATAAGGATTAACTCCTATTGGGGAGTTTTTAAAAGTCCCCCTATTATATACAAAGGTGTCTCAACTCTTTTTGATGTTGAGACACCTTTTTTTTATGCGCTTTTGTCTATAGGTGACGATGAAAATTCTGATCTAAAGATTGAAGTATATAATTTTTGTGGTGTTACCACAAGGACTTAATGCTAAAAAAGTACCTAGTTCGGAAAAAAAAA
>JAWXTU010000064.1:0-13784 GCA_044433285.1 bacterium
GGCTACCTTTGCCTTAAACTCGGCGGTGTGGCGTTTTCTCATTTGTCCCTGTTGTTATGACACAAAGATACGAATTATTTCTATCTTAACTTGCTGTCTTAATTTGGGGTAGTATTATACTTCGGGGCTAATGTTGCACCATAAATAACTAATACCCATTGAAACTAATAAAATTACCGCGTAGATAATTGCAACTGCTTTATTCATATTTTTTAATTTGTTAGTTATGATAAGAAGATGCGTAAACTTACGCCTCGCATCTTCTTATCTAAGATTTATAATTTAATTCCTTTTTGTTTCAATATAGACACAAATAAATCCTTCAATGGAGCAGTGTCTTTAGAGGTTGCACTAACAGCGGCAAAGTTCACAGATTTAAACTCAGCTTTTGCTGCATTCACAACGTTGTTTAGAGCCATATCTCTGCGTATAAATTGCTCCACCTCTTTTGGTGTAATGGTGCTTGAATCATAATTCATAGCCTCAAAATAGCCAAGATCCATCTTAACACACACAAAAGAGAAGTCTATCTTTTTAGATTTTCGACCAGCCTTTTCCAATATCTCTTTAAGGATTGTGAATGTGTTACCAATATTATTCTTCTCGCTTCGACCCTGTTTATCCTTGCGCTCTATCCAGTTTAATAGGTCGTCATTAGCAGGAATACCAGTAAAATCGACCATTATTGGATCTATCACAAATACTATTGACTCAACATTACGATAAAAATCCATTGCAGAGAGATGGGCTTTTGATGCTGCGTTAAATTTCTCACCAGCCACATCATAAAAGAATAGATGATAAGGCACGGCTCTAAATTTATCTTTTAACATTAACTGAATAGCACGATATTGAGATTTCTCATCCGTTTGAATATCTCCACCTGCATCAATTCTTTTCTTCTTTGCAACAATAGCAGTGTCATTATCGGCGTCAATTTGAGACAAACGATCAGGATATTGAGATTGTAGCAAACTTAATCCACTATATAGCAAGTATGATTTTCCTGAAGATCTATGACCAACAACACCAATGTGGATATCCGTTCCAAAGCTGCTATTATCTTGACCCTCCATTTTGGCTGTTACTTTTGCGTGGCAACTCTTACATTCTCTATCAAGTTTAGCTTTGCCATTAAACAACATAGTTGGTAGCTTAGAGCCATCCACAGGTGATGTATGAGAGAGGATACCATATAGACCTGGTCTCAAAGATACAGGGTGTACTTTGCCTGCAACCAAATAATGATAACCTGATGTTGAACCACATACGGGACAAGGGCGTCTTACATTATATATCTTTGTTATCAACAACTCCGACAAGTTAAGAATTGTATTTACAACAATAATCAACAACGCAAATATAGAGAACATTAGCATTGGCAATATAAAGATTGCTAATAACACATCCCAATAATTGGCAAATAAATTCACTCCCCATCTAAACATATTTAGATTGTTCATAAACTCAAAACCATTATTAACGAGTCTATTTCCAGCAGCCTCCATATCTTTTGAATATATCCATACAATAACACCTGGGATACCAAGCAACAAACCATACGGACTACCTCCCCAGAGCAACAAACCACCCAAAATCGTACAAATAATACCAACCCAAATAAGTATCGTTATACATATCTTAAGCACCCAGAATATAGCCAAAGTTCCGCCTCCAAACAAAAATAGCACAACAATTGACATCAGGAATGCGGCGAGTACTACAATGATGTAAGAAGCAACTCTTGAATATGGCTGACTATTATACATCCACAACCTCTTCATTCCATTGCTACTAAATACACCCGAGAAGTTAGATAACTTAGCTCTGTTTTCGTAGATTATCCAACCAGAAATCACGGCAGTTAATGCGATAACAACTATTAGCAACGTAGTCGATGGCCCGCCCAATGCCTTGGGATTGGTTAGCTTTGATACTATATTACCAAAGAACCCAGCAGCTGTGATAGGTTGCTCACTGCCTGCATTTTTCGCAAAAGTTGAGTTATTATTGCTAACTGGAGGAGCACTTTTAGCAGCAGCTATCTCTTTATCGGTGTAATACGCTATTTTTCGCTCTGTGATTGATTTTGTATATTTTTCACGTCTTGTGCACTTTATCCAGTTACCATGATTATCATATTCATAAGTGAAAGTCGCCTTTAAGCTAGGCTTTTTTTCATTCACTTCATACGTCTCCTCTAGTACCACATCTCCGTTTTTATCACATGTGTATACTATTGTTTGGTATGCATCATTGTTGGTTCTATATTTACTTCGGACAGTGTTTTTATAGGTAGTCGTCGTGGTGTTTGTAAATCCGTACTCCGAATTTTTACATGTAAATTTTTCGCTTGTAACAAAACCAGATGCGTTATATACATATTCATTGACGCAATCAAACCCGTTTGATGTTTGATAGCTTATTTTAACAATATCTAATTTGTCATTATAAGTGACATCTACACCATTCATGTCGTCAGTTCCCAGGAACTTACCACTCGGATCATAATTAAAGTTACTCACATCCTTTTTGCCATCAACCTTAGATTCGAGAGAGGTCAATCTACCTAATGCATTAAATGCAAAGGTTTTAGTTTTATTTACTTTTGATTTTTGAGCAACTTTATTGACAAACTTAACGCTGTACTCTGTCTCTTCTACAGTTTTGACATTCTGCTTTAAATTGTAGGTATCCAAATCATATGGTGTATTACCATCATATGACAAGATTCCTTCGCACGAAGTCAGCGATAGAATTATTATTGCACATATATAATAATATAGATTCTTCATATATTCTTTTAATGTTTTGATAAATTTAAGATTTAAATAATTTTCTCATCATTTTCTTGATGAACGAATTTGCTTTGGAGATAAATGCAGCTAATTCTGGATCATCACAGCTCCCCAAGAACTCCTTATACTCCTGTTGTGTCCATTTCGCATTATCAATTATCGATATAATATAACCCTCTTTATTCTCACGAATATTTGACGTGGTTGATTTCCACACCGATACAATCATGTGCTTTATGAATTTTGGATCTCGTTGTAGCCTCTCACAATCATTTATGTAATCCTTTAAAACATCAATGCTTACTCTGTTCTTTATCCACAACTCAAACATTGGATATAGCAACTCTTTTTTGTCGAGCATATATGCAATCTTCATCAATTGTCTATCAACACAATCTGGAGCTTTATCACAAATTATATTGTAGATATCCTCTAGCGTTTTTCTTGACTGCTTGCTTATATCAATACCCGAATCAAGGATTTTAGAAATTACATCTTTTGTTTTTGCATCTGGGTTTTTCTGAAGCTCCATCGCAAACCTATCTACAACCTCAAACGCACCTAGCATATTTGCCGTTGCAATAGTGATTTGATTTGCAAAATCGACATATTCACTTACATTTTTTATGCTATTACCAGCAGTCATTTTTTTAACAAAATAACTATCTACCAAGCGTTTAAATATAGATAGCGTGTTAGCATCATTGTTTGCTGCATTTATAAATTTAACGATTAACTCAATGTTATTGCTACATAACTCCTCTGTCGTTTTTCTAAGTGCGCATATATTCTCAGGATTTTCAACAATATAGGCTATTATAGGCTTTACATTGTTTTTGTATAGCAAATTTATTACAGATTGTTGCTCCGCCTCCGCAAAATTTGCACTAAGAATCTCATTGATGATTAGGTTATATCTTTTTTCTATCTCGCCTGCAGGGAAACACAACTTTATATATTTATCCCATACCACAGAGTCACTCAATGTTTTTAACGACACAAATAATCGCGCTGAATCTTTTATCTCGACTTTAGCTATAAGACTAATGGTAATATCAACACTCTTGTTTGATATTACCTCTCCAAAATTATTTGGAACATCAAACACATGTTTTGTAAATAGAACTTTTGACGCATCAGAGATAATTATATCCTTTGACGCTCCAATATGCCCTATTAAATCTATAGCCAATTTTATCTGAGAGTTATCTCTTGACGATATAGCATCATTTATAATCGTGTTTATTCTACCCCACACGGCAGCATTATCCGACTTTCCTAACTTAAACTTATTGAGTTTATCGATAAAACTTAATGGCAGATCGTATATTGTCATCTCGAAACGAGATTTTGCCAACACAAACAATTTGTATATAAATTCATAATCTGTATTGGATGATATCTCGAAACTTGACAGGTAATCTAAGAGCAGAGTCAGAGTTTCTAAATCTTTAGATGCAACCAACTCCTTAACTCTATCATATATGTAGTTCTTATCAACTCCAATGTGTTGATTAGTAAACAAATCTACACATACATGGTCTGTTTCGTATAGCTCCCCACCAAAGTAATGTTCATTTACAAATATTGCATCTATATCCTTTGGTGTGCCACTTTTATTATAATTTGTTTGAAACAATATATCATCAACTAGATAAGCTGGCAGTTGCGATTTTAGGAATCCAACAAATCGAGCAGCCTCTCTGTGAGGTGCTTTTACAATCATACGCTTATCTGTCAAGCCGTGTTTTTTGTTGATATATAACTGCAAAATTCCAATTATAATATCTGCATCACTATCTGTAATATCAACTGCATTTAATGACTCTTCTATGCAGAATTCATCCGACGGCAACGACACTGGATCCCCAGTAATAAGATGTGTGAGTTCTTGATTATCTGGCAAACAGCTATAATTAAGTGGCAGGAAAGTATTGTTCTGAAAACAATTATTTTCGATGAGTAGGGTAAAAATCTCTTTGGGAGGTTTTTCATCAAACAATAGAATGTGAGAGTAGTAGTTAGCACCAACTCGTCGAGCAGTTTCAATACCACAAAAATAGCCATAATCAATTCCCACATACACCGTTCTTGCCAAAACATAATAAATCTTATTAGGCGTTAGCAACGTTTTGTATGTGTATGAAACAGGATAATCTTTTACTACATCTGCATTAGCTTCGATATCTGCAAACAACAATTTTCTATCATCAGGCAATTCATATCCATAAGCTTTCGTTTGTGGATTATCATTTATGTCCCTCTCCGAGGATAGGTAGTCGCAAATATTTGTGTCAAAACCATTAGTATAACTTCTCACACCAAATCCAGGTTGCCCTGTCAAGGCACTTTTTTGAGAAGAACAATACGCAATAGCGGAGTATTTAATCTTTTTCATAGCTCTATTTTTTTACAGGTAATGGAAATTTTAACTTATAGAGAATCCAGATTAGTGGATCCATAACTCGATATGGCTTAATATGCTTTACCGATGTTCCTGCTGGCATATCTCCCAAAGCGGAAATTCCAAAGAATGTCGCCTTGCCATTAAAGTGCACAGGAGCATTTATATCTGCAATAAAGTGACTCTCACCCCAACTTCTGAGACCATCTTGAATACCTTGATTAACAGTATCTACATCATCTAAATAATAGCCATTACCATCTAAATATTGACTATTATAGTTCATGTTGATATTAGGCAGCCTAGCATCCATGAATAACTCATCATTATTGACAATAGAGTCAATCTTACTAAATGTGAGTGCTAATGGTTTTGTGTAGAACTCCTTCTTATTGACTTGATCATCAAAATGCTTAATCACATTTTTTAGGATTATATCATACGTAAGCTCTATATTGGGCAATTTGATTTTTTGCTTCAATCTATCGTGAACATCAGGTATACAGAAGGTATCCAATAGTAAAATAATACCATCAGAGTTTCTCAAAAATTTAGCTCGCTCTTCAATCGCCGTTGGATCTGCAAAATTCTCACCCGCAGTATCATACAGAACTAAATATGCCTGCTCGTTTTTGGTTGTACTAAACAACTTGTAAATCAATGGTATTTTACTTCGTGAATCGTTTACATCTGTTTGGGCGTGACACTCCTTGTTCTTGTATAGTCGATTATAAAAATCTTTCTCATATCTTGCGATCGTATATTCATCGGGGCGACGGCCTACTCCAGTTTCATATATTCCAATATCTATTAAGTGACCTTTGTGTTTCAACTCATTAATCAATGTGGTTATGTAGTTGGTCTTACCACTACTTCGAGCTCCGATTACCGAAATTATCAAACCTCCCTTTTCAACCATTTCACGAGGAAGTTCATTGTGACAATGAGGGCAAACAGTCTTTGTAGTAACAGTTTTGCAGGTATCACATTTTGCAGACTGAGGCATTAAATCAAATATAGCACCTAGTCCGCCTGATGGCTTAACAATCTTTTTATCCTTATATGTCTCACCCCAGAACCTATACATTGCCTCATCTTCAACATCAGGACAACTATTGGTATTATTCTTACATCTAAACAACGCCTCAGACCTTTTGAACTCTTCGAAGCAATATGGGCAAACTATTTTTTTCATATTATTTTATTTTATTTGTTTCGTTTCAGGCATTATTGTCAATAACTTAAACATAGATTGGTCTGATGGAATCAATCTAAATATTAGAGGTTTCTTCTTGTCACTTCTTTTATATTTGAAGTTGAAGGTTTGCCTTTGACCAACTTGCAACTCATCACTATTGATTGTTAAATAGGTCTTGTAATTATTCAAATCTATCGGTGTACGCCCCTCGCCAATAAGCAACTCTAAGCTACAAGGCAGAGCTGTATCGGACTGTATGGTTAGCGAGAAAGAACTTCGTGAGAAAAATCCGCCCTGTTTTATCTCCACGAAAGAGACTCTTGCGACCTGAAGGCTAAACACTTTTTTCACGCCTGTGGATAACAATTCTTTACCACTTTTATCCAAAATTCGGGTCTGCAAACTGATAGCTATACTCTTTGCACCTTGAGGTGAAGTCAATGAAAATTTCGGAGTTGGTTGAGACGATTTATTTATAATATTCTCCACTAATTTTCCGCCATCGACCTGAGAGATTATCTTAACAGACTCGACGCCATTGCTCCACTTCCAAGAGACTTCAAATGTTCTTTCGCTTACTCTATCAAAGGTAACATCCTGAGGCTCTAGAATCGATGTAATAGATACTTGTTCTCCAGCAATACCTATGCTTCCCAAAAAGACAACAGGCAAATAATATCTAACACCATTGAAATCCTTGTTTACAGTACATGAATTACCCGATGTCGCAACCCTATCAAACGTAAGAGATTCTTTATATACAATATCATTTCGATTTTGTGAGAATGGCTTATTACTTAAATATATCTCAAGCACACCTTTAGGAGGTGTTTTCCATGAAATAGTAGACTTGCCATTAACAGTATCTACACTCAAATCTATCGCCTTGGGCGGTGTGGTTGGTGTGAGTGATATATTTACTCCTGTAGCTTTACTCTTTTTGTTTGTTATATCTTCAAAAACAGCGACAAAAGTGTAGTTATATTCAACATCTGGGGTTAGATTTTGATCTATATAGCTACTACCTGAGACTGTCTTAATTAACTTCTTATCTCTATATATTTCAACCTCTTTTGCATTCTTAGGAAGGGTGAAATTAAAACTAATATAAGTCTCTTTAATATCATACGTTAGAGATTTTGTATCGATGTTTGTTACCGTAACAACAGGGCCTACACTACTACCGCTATTAGAGTAATTACTGTCCACCTTTGAGAATACAGCATAGTAGTAACTAACACCTGCTTCAGTTGTCACATCATCTAGGCTGCTGCTATTTATAGTGTTTAGTAGCTCACCATCATTATGTGATTTTGGAGCAGAATTAACTTTACGAACTACAGCATACGAAACAAAATCGGCTGAGAATTTATTCCACGATAATTTCACGCTCTTACCTGCTACACTCACAGTTAAATTAGATGGCGACTGCAATTCTACTCTCGACAAAGATTTAATTGCTTCTGCGTGATCCGAGCATTTAGCTACTACTTGTCGTAGTAGTGATATTTTCTCAACCCATGAACTACTATCATTTGCTCTCTTAACAATAGAGTCTGCGTCGGCTATTTTGGCATTGATATCTTTTAACGAGCTCTCTATTGATGCAGACTTACTACTTTCGAGAATCTTTCTCGCTATCTGTTGAGCCTTTTGTAATTGAAGAGATCTCACAGCCTCCGCAAATGCCTTCTCTTGGTTGCCTAGGTCACCCTTTACGGCAGATAGCAACTCCTTTACTTTGATTACCTTGTCATATTTATCCCAATTTGCAGCAAACTCTTTTATGGACTCCTCAACACCATCAATTTTGCCTATACCCAATTTGTATTGAGCCTCACCCAAAATCTTCTCGTATTGTTCTATTTTCGCAATATCGACACCACAGCCAATACATTGCTTACTTCCCGCTTGAATCGCTTTTTGGCAACCAGGACATTTTATATAAGCATTACATTTCTGGCAAATGTTTCCTGCACTAACCTTCTCTCCACATTTAGGACAAACAGTCATTGATGAAATTGAAGGTAATTCCATCTTAAAATCTTTACATTGTAGAGCTATCAATGCAAGAACAAGCTGAAATCCAGCAATATTATCAGGGTTACATTTCAACAACGAAAAACAACTCTCTGCCAAATCTCGATATTGAATAATTCCGAGACTTGAGCCTTTAATTGTTTTTATTTTTAATATAATAGGGGTAAAAGCAGGAGTAAACACCACAGAGAATGAAGCATATTGATTATTGGTCAATATTTTCTTACAATCTGAGGTGAATTTACCTATATATTCAGCGGCTTCAGTTTTACCCTTTTGCACAGCTATCCTGGCACGCTTGTCTAAGTATTCGCAACGTTCCTTTACGTCATTAGCACTCATTTTCGCACCGCCGAATGATGCAAGCAGTGATGAATAAGCAGATAAAGGAGCAGCATCTAAGTTCAAACCAGGGAGCTCCAACAACTCATTTATAGCACTTACTGCTTTGTGAAAATTATCTATATCTGAATATAACACCCCCGTTAGTTCGATCGGCTCAAGCTGAGACTTTACGATACTATACGCTTTTGCGAGATCAACGCCTGGGTGCTCTCGCTTAAATCTAGTTTGTAACTTTTTATCTTTAATATCTATCTCGATTCCAGAAAAAATGTCTGATCTGAGTTTTATTAACGCTTCTTTCATATCTCTTAAGATTGTATTTTAACACGGCTCACTCTAACCGCTGCGGTTTTTACTTCTTCTTTTGTTCTGACTCCGTTTAAGTGTATCTGAAATGATATAGCATTTCCTGTAAGTGCCTCACTAGCTGAAACAGTTAGAATACCTTGTGCGTCCAGATGAAATGTCACCTTAACTGGGGTTTCAATTGGCATAGGTTTTCCGAACCTAATCACTGACTTATCTAGCAATACACCTTCATCAATTGGCACAGCAAACTTCTCTATTGGCTTACCATGTTTTACATCGTGAATAATATCATCCCTCGTTGCTACTGTTTCATATACCGCAATATTCATCCTATTCTGCCCCTCATTGATTGTTCTAAATGTACGTGAGGTTTCAATAGGGAGTTCATCTTGCTGAAAAATCATTGTTGAAACGATGTGTATGTCATGGTTACACGACATAACACTGCTTATGCCGTATGATCGACTAAGAACATTGATAACAGATGGATCCTCTACATTTCTTGTAGGTGCATCGGCTTTTGGCTTAAAAAATTTTGACAATAAACCTTTATCTTTGGGCTGTTCTGCAAGTGACTCTCTGCTATCATATATCGTTTTGAGAGCTAAAGCATGTAGAGCAGCACCTTTGGCAACTGCTTGGTCGGGGTCAAACATTTTCGAATCACAACCTAGGGTTTCATCCACCATAGATTTCACCTGTGGCATTCGACAAGAGCCTCCAACCAAAAGCACTTCGTCTATTTGACCATCAAATAAAGGCTCATTATCTCCATCAACCTTTTGTTTTGCGGCCTCAATAACATCCGCAACAATTGACATTGTGCGATTTAAATGGTTAGAGGTTAAAGAATCAAACATTTCACGAGTAAGCTCCACTTTTACACGATTATCATCGTGCATTACAGGGGCTTTGTAAAGATTCATATTAGTAAGAGTCTTTTTAGCTTTTTCGGCTAATAAATAGAGTTGAGTCTCGGTCTCTTTGTTGTCTAATATATCCACTTCACCTGTCTCATTTTCATATTGTGAAGCTAAGTATTTTACAATCTCCTTATCCCAATCTACACCTCCGAGTCTACTATCACCACCTGTGGCAATAGTATGAATCTTAGACCCCGAAACTTTTATTAATGTAACATCAAATGTACCGCCACCCAAGTCATAGACTAGAATTGTTTTATTCTCTTTTGTGTTTACCCCATAAGATATTGCTGCCGCAGTAGGTTCCTGCAAAATAGCCAATACATTTAAACCTGCAATCTCACCAGCTTGCTGAGTTTGCATCTTCTCTTTTGTTCCAAAGTACGCGGGGCAAGTTATTACAACATCTTTAATGTCGGCACCAAGCTCCTCGTTGGCATCTTGAACTAACTTCCTCAATATATATGAAGATACAATAACTGGGTCTTCAGGAAAAATACACTTCGAGACAAAATTATCATTGCCTATCTCCCTCTTAATAAACGCGACTCGTCTATCTGCATCATATTCATCTTTCGCTGCTTCACCAACAACGATATTGTCTTGACTCTCATAGTACACAACAGAAGGGGTAACATCAGAGCCATCACTATTTTTTAATACGATAGCTTTGCCGTACTCATCAACTGTTGCAATACACGAATATGTTGTGCCAAGATCTATTCCGTAAATTTTCTCCATATATATAATTTAATAATACGAGCGGTACGAATTAAGTAGGGTAAAATAATTATTGGTGTGTTTTTAAGAGTACTATTGGAGATGAGATTTTTTGCTATTGAATTGAAAATATAGTGGATCTACATTGAAATTTAATAGTGAAAAATATCGCTTCAAGAGTGCTTTTAAAAATATGGCAATAATTGTTTTACACTACTTAAGTAATAAACTCAACCACTTTGAAATACCATAGTGGTTGAGTCTATTTTGATAAATTAACCCTCTACTTTTACTCTACTTACACGAGCAGCAGCAGTTGCAACCTCCTCCTTGGTTCTCACACCTTGGATTTTGATATTTACTAATATTGATTTGCCAGTCTCCTCTTCATGTGCAGTAACATCCATCATACCTTGAGTATCGACATTGATCGAAACAGTTACACTCGAACCCTTCGGCATCGCTTTGCCAAATTCAAGAGTTGCACTGTCGAGCAGAGTTCCCTCATCAGCAGGAATACCAGGATATGAAAACTCCTCACTACCGTCTTTATCAACTATCAGATCATTTTTTGTAGCTACACACTCATACACATCAATTCTCATTGAAGTTTGCCCCTCTGAAGCTGTGCTGAATGTAGAAGATGCACTAAATGGAAGCTCTGATTGTTCGAAAACCATAGTCGATATAACTCGCTCATTTTCGTCGCACCATTTAACGCTACCAATTCCATAAGTTCTACTCAATACATTGATGATTGTTGATCCACCAACTGTAGTTTGCTCCTCTTGCTTGTCTCCACCAATTCTATTCTCGCGTGGTTTTTTCTCACCTCCAGAAGTGGTCTCTTCATCTTGTGCAATCTCATAATCCTTTCTAAACATAGCGAACATAGCTGCTCCTTTGGCAACAGCTTGGTCTGGATCAAACATTTTTGAATCACACCCCAATGCACTATCAACAGCTGATTTGACTTGCAACATTCGGCAAGAACCTCCAACTAGAAGCACCTCATCTATAGTTCCGTCAAAAACAGGGTTATTATCTGCATCCACCTTATCTTTGGCTGCTTGAATCACATCTTGCAAAATTGAGATTGTACGGCTTAGGTGATTTGCTGTAATCGATTCAAATGTCTCCAATGTAAACTCTATCTTTGCAGAGCTTCCATCATGCACAACTGACGCTTTATATAGCTTCTTAGACGACAAAGCTTTTTTAGCTTTTTCAGCTAAAAGATACAAGTTCACCTCTGTCTCTGGGTCGCTAAGGATATCAGATTCGCCAGTCTCATTCTCATATTGAGCTGCTAGATATTTCACGATCTCTTTATCCCAGTCAGCACCACCAAGTCTACTATCACCACCTGTTACAATAGTTCTGATTGATGATTGGCTAACTTTGATGATTGTAACGTCAAATGTACCACCACCCAAGTCATATACAAGGATAGTTTTATCCTCCTTTGTATTTAGACCATAAGATATTGCCGCTGCGGTTGGCTCTTGCAAAATAGCCAATACATTCAAACCTGCAATCTCGCCAGCTTGTTGAGTTTGCATTTTTTCTTTTGTACCAAAATATGCTGGACAAGTGATAACAACATCCGAAATATTATCCATAGTTGCCTCATTTGCATCTTGAACAAGTTTTTTCAAGATATAAGAAGATACAACAACTGGATCCTCTGGATATACACATTTTGAAACGAAATTATCATTTCCGATATCTCGTTTAATAAATGAGATACGTCTAGTTGGATCAACCTCATCTTTTGCTGTCTCTCCAACGACAATATTATCTTGGCTTTCATAATATACAACAGATGGTGTAACATCTGAACCTATACTATTTTTTAGAACAATAGCTTTGCCATATTCATCGATTGTTGCGATACATGAATATGTTGTACCTAGGTCAATACCATAAACTTTTTTTGCTGTTTCCATAGTGATTATAATTTTTATTTGTGATATTTAAGTAGTGTAAAACAATTATTGTCATATTTTTAAAAGCACTCTTGGCGCGATATTTTTCACTATTAAATTTCAGTATAGAACCACTATATTTTCAATTCAATAGCAAAAAATCTCATCTCCAATAGCACTCTTAAAAACACACCAATAATTATTTTACCCTACTTATAATTAATTTCTTACTCTTTCTCTTTTTTAATGTTAATATGTACACCCTCTTTTCTGAGCATAATCTCATCCCAATAATAACCTGGGTATAAAGACTCGATAATAGTCTTATCCTCTACATCTGGGTTTTCACTGCTTTTTTTAACTTGTTGTCGCCTAGAACTAAATGCTTCACCCGCAGAAGACTCAAAAGGCTCTATGCCATAGTTGTATAACAAATCTTGAACATTCTCACCGAGTCTCTTGTAATTGATCTTAAGTCTCTTATATGCAGCCTGCAACTCCTCACCTTCCAGATCATCACTATACTTAGATGCCATTTTGTTGATGTTATCAACCATAACAATTAAATCCATAAAAATAGGCTTTATGGCTTTACTGAATTGGTCATCACGCAAAGATTTTAGCTCACCATACATCTTATCAAACAGCTGACTTTTATGCTCATCTACAGCTATTTTACTGTCATATTTTTGCATCATCTGCTCAAATAGAGTTGCGACATATTGAGCATCTACCACACTCGGCGACGCTTCCAATTGTTCCTCTTGGATTGCTGGCTCTGGCTCTGCTGCCTCTTCGTCCACCTTTGGTGTTACCTCCGCAATAGTAGGCTCTTGCTCTACGATTTCTTCTAACACCTCCAACTTATCACTAGGTACAATTTCGTCCACAACCTCAGATTCTATAATAACTTCCGTAGGCTCGGTAGCTTGTTCCTCAATAGTATTATCATCAATGATAATAAATAGATCTTTATTCTCTTCCATATTGATATAATTTAAAAGCTGAATTCAACCTGCAAATGCAACTGAATTCATAGTTAATATTTGTTTAAATTTTTCATTTGGTGTGAGGTAGCCGAGCCTTTTACGAGGGCGATTATTTAGCTTGTTTTCAATC
>JAWXTU010000065.1:0-13582 GCA_044433285.1 bacterium
CTACTGATTTTGGCACAGAAGAGGAGTATCGACAACGCATTACGCACAAACAGTTATTCGATGAGTTTACACAAAATGAGAAAGGAGAAGTCGTTGTAAGTCAAGAAGAAGGCGAAGAGAAGATAAAAAAACTAGGCGGATATGATAGATTATATCGTATAAAACTAGAGGCTGATTATCTGCGCAAACTGGCATTGGAAGGGGCTGAAAAGAGATACCCTATTCCATTATCAAAAGAGATAATGGAGCGGATTAATTTCGAGCTATATATTATGTCTACAATGGGGTTCCCTGGATACTTTTTGATTGTACAAGACTTCATTGCTCAGGCAAGAAGTATGGGTATTTCGGTTGGACCTGGTCGTGGTTCTGCTGCTGGATCGGTTGTTGCTTACTGCTTGAAAATAACAGATATAGACCCTATAAAATACGATTTACTGTTTGAGCGTTTTCTTAATCCTGACCGTATTTCACTACCTGATATCGATATTGATTTTGATGATGATGGACGTGGGGATATATTAAATTGGGTAACAGAGAAATATGGAAAAATGCGTGTGGCACAGATTGTTACATACGGCACAATGGCAACCAAATCCAGTATAAAAGATGTGGGGCGTGTGCAAAAAGTACCTCTACCACAAGTAAATAATATAACTGCCCTTATTCCAGATAAATTTAGTGACGACAAAGCTGATAAGAAAACGGGTAAACTGCCGAAGGTAAATATAAAAAATTGCATTAAATATGTAAGTGATATTGCAGATGTGCGCAATGGTAAAGATGCTAATTTAGCTGATATGCTACGCTATGCCGAAATGCTAGAGGGGACAGTTAGACAGGTAGGTATCCACGCTTGCGGACTTATTATCGGAGCAGATGATTTAATGAATTTTGCACCAATCTCTACAGCTAAAGATAAACAGGGCAAAGATGTGCTTGTAACACAATACGAAGGCTCTGTGATTGAGGATGTTGGGTTGATAAAAATGGACTTCTTAGGGCTTAAAACCCTTACTGTAATAAAAGAGGCACTAAAAAATATCAAGCTATCAAAAAGCATTGATATAGACATAGATAATATCCCTATTGATGACGAAAAGACATATACCCTTTATAGCGAAGGGCGCACGGTAGGTACTTTTCAGTTTGAATCTCTTGGAATGCAAAAATATTTAAGAGAGTTGAAACCTAGTGTGTTTGAAGATTTAATTGCAATGAATGCACTATATCGTCCAGGACCAATGGATTATATCCCTCAATTTATTGCACGGAAACACGGTAAAGAGCCAATTGTGTATGACTTAGACTGTATGGATCAGTACCTTAAAGAGACATATGGTATTACGGTGTATCAAGAACAGGTCATGCTTCTGTCTCGTTTGTTAGCCAACTTTACACGTGGTGAATCGGACGAGTTGCGTAAGGCAATGGGTAAAAAATTACGTGATAAACTTGATAAAATGAAGCCTAAATTTATTAGTCAAGGACAGAGCAACGGACACGACCCTAAAAAACTTGAGAAGATTTGGCTTGATTGGGAAAAATTTGCTTCATACGCATTTAATAAATCCCACGCCACTTGCTACTCTTGGATTGCATATCAAACGGCATATCTAAAAGCCAACTACCCTTCTGAATTTATGGCAGCTACATTGACACGTAACCGCGATGATATAAAAGAGGTAACTAAATTTATGGACGAATGCAAAGCAATGAAACTCAATGTAAAAGGTCCAGATATCAACGAATCGAACCTAAACTTTACGGTAAATACAAAAGGCGAAATTAGGTTTGGACTTGGGGGAATAAAAGGTGTTGGAGAGGGAGCTGTAGAGGCTGTAGTAAGTGAACGCAATGAGAACGGAGAATATACATCAATATATAATTTCTTTGAGCGAGTAAATCTATCAAGCTGTAACAAGAAAACTATCGAGGCGTTGGCATATGCTGGGGCATTTGACTCATTTAAAGAGATAGAAAGAGACCATTTCTTTGATAAAGGATTGGATAAAAATTCTCCTATAATAGAAACTCTACTGAAATATGGTAATAGATTTCAGTTAGATAAAAATACAACTAGCTACTCTTTGTTTGAGGGAACTAATGAAATAGAACTGCCTAAACCACCAATACCAGCGATGATAGCGTGTTCAACATTAGAAAAATTGAACAAAGAACAGGAGTTAATTGGTATTTATCTATCATCTCACCCTCTCGATGAATATCGTATCGGGATTAAATATGGCTGTAATACAAAGACAAGAGACCTAATAGATTTAAATAAGTTAGGTGCAAAAAGCTTTGTAATGGCAGGTATAATAGTTGATGAATTTAAGGGTACGACTCGCACCAATAATCCATTCGGAAAATTCAAACTTGAAGACTACGACGGTACATACGAATTTGCTCTTTTTGGCGATGACTATATCAAATTTAACAATTTCTTTCAGAAAGATCTGTTTGTAATTGTGAGGGGTAAAATACAAGCGCGAGATGCGGACTGGAAATTTAAGAAACCGGGGCAAGAGAATAAAGAGCTTGTAACAAAGATAACAGCTATAGAATTATTAAATAGCGAATCGGTGAAAACACTTTGCAAAAAGATAACTATCACATTACAAATCAACAAAATAGACCAAGTATTCAATACTAATTTCACCTCATTAATTTCACTAAATAAAGGGGATAGCGAATTGATAATAAATATTAAAGACCCAGAAATTAGATGTAATATAAAGCTAGCTGCAAAAAAATATTCAGTTGATATAAACAGCAAACTAATTGATGAGCTTGAAGTTATGCAAAAGAATGAAATTTTAACATTTAAAATTGAATAAATATTTATTTCTTTTATGTGTATAATTAAAAATAATATTGTATCTTTGCACTCACAATTAATGAGAGAAAATAAAATCTTAAGGGGCATCTTAAACTCCCGAATATAACAAGAAACTAATAATAAACAAAACAATGGCATTACAATTAAACGACACCAATTTTCAAGAAATTTTGTCAAACAATTCAGTTGTTATAGTAGACTTTAGCGCAACATGGTGCGGTCCTTGCAAAGCATTATCTCCTATCGTAGATAAAATTGCAACTACATATGAAGGTCGCGTTGCTGTGTGTAAAATGGATATCGAAGAGAGTCCTGAAACTACTGAACAATTTGGTATTCGCAGCGTACCAACAGTTTTATTCTTTAAAAACGGTGAATTAGTACCAAACACAAAGATTGTTGGTATGACTCAAGAGGCTAAATTAGCAGCTACAATTGACGGATTATTATAATCCAACAAATCAAAACAATTTACAAATCAATAGTTTACAAAAAAAATAGGCATACCAGTCTGTTTTTTTGTAAACTATTGATTTTTTCATATAAATATCTCTGTTTTTTACATTACATTTCAGATATTTTTTGTATCTTTGCAACATAAAATTTGAAAAAAATAATAATTAATACTCACTGCAAATTAACATTAACTTTTTAGGGGAATTTATAGATGTCCCCGTTAATTTGCGCCAACATATATGATGGATAAAATTAGAAACTTTTGTATTATTGCTCATATCGATCACGGCAAAAGTACGTTAGCTGATCGACTTTTAGAATTTACTCAAACTATATCTGACAAAGATTTACAAGCTCAAGTTCTGGATAATATGGATTTGGAGCGTGAACGTGGTATAACCATTAAGAGTCATGCTATACAGATGAAATATAAACACTCTGGGAGTGATTTTACGCTAAATCTTATAGACACTCCGGGACACGTTGACTTCTCATATGAAGTGTCTCGCTCTATTGCCGCTTGTGAAGGTGCACTTCTTATTATAGATGCAACTCAAGGTATTCAAGCTCAGACCATTTCGAACCTCTATATGGCAATTGAAAATGATTTGACCATTATTCCTGTGATGAATAAGATGGATATGGATAGTGCGATGCCAGAAGAGGTGGAGGATCAAATTGTAGATTTATTAGGTTGCAATCCTGAAGATATAATACGTGCGAGCGGGAAAACTGGTATGGGTGTAGAGGAGATTCTAGAGGCAATTGTTGATCGTATTCCGGCACCTGTTGGTGATCCTGAGGCTCCGCTACAATGTTTGATTTTCGACTCTGTATTCAACTCATTTAGAGGTATTATCGCCTATTTTAAAATAATTAATGGCACAATAAAATCTGGCGACTTGGTAAAATTTGTAAATACTGAGAAGGAGTATGATGCAAATGAGGTGGGGGTGTTAAAATTGGATATGGTACCGACTAAAGAGTTGTCGGCTGGTAATGTAGGATATATCATTTCTGGTATTAAAACTTCAAAAGAGGTAAAAGTAGGAGATACTATTACCCATGTTAAACGACCTTGTGAAAAAGCTATTGATGGTTTTGAAGAGGTAAAACCAATGGTATTTGCTGGTCTATACCCTATTGATGCTGAAGATTTTGAAGATTTACGTGCATCAATTGAAAAACTTCAGCTAAATGATGCCTCTCTAACTTTTGAGCCAGAATCGTCGGCTGCACTTGGATTTGGTTTTCGCTGCGGATTTTTAGGAATGCTGCATATGGAGATTGTGCAAGAGCGTCTTGACCGCGAATTTAATATGAATGTGATTACCACAGTTCCCAACGTATCATACAAAATATATACAAATAGAGGAGCGTGTTTAGAGGTTCATAATCCATCGGGATTACCAGAACCAACTGAAATAGACCATATTGAAGAACCATATATCAGAGCATCTGTAATTACAAAAGCGGATTTTATTGGTCAAATTATGACTCTATGCCTAGGCAAACGTGGTGAGTTGATTAAACAAGAGTACGTATCGGGCAATAGAGTTGAACTTATATATGATATGCCTCTTGGCGAGATTGTATTTGACTTCTACGATAAACTAAAAAGTATCTCTAAAGGGTATGCATCTTTTGATTATCATATGAATGGGTTTAGAAATTCAAAACTAATCAAATTAGATATACTATTAAATGGTGAATCGGTAGATGCACTTTCGTCATTAATACACTTTGACAATGCATATACGCTTGGACGCAGAATGTGCGAAAAACTACAAGAACTTATCCCTAGACAACAATTTGATATAGCAATTCAAGCGGCTATTGGCGCGAAAATCATTGCTAGAGAGACTATTAAGGCTGTTCGTAAAGATGTAACAGCAAAATGTTATGGTGGGGATATATCTCGTAAACGTAAACTACTAGAAAAACAGAAGAAGGGTAAAAAAAGAATGAAACAGATTGGTAATGTAGAGGTGCCACAAAAAGCATTCTTGGCGGTATTGAAGCTTGACTAGAGATTTTTAGAATCTCACATAATATAGAAGAACAAAACACAATTTTACTTAACCTTAAACCTTAAATAAATAATTTATAATTATGCTTTTACTTAATGCAGCGGGACACCATCTCGCAGAAGTTCCGTTTTGGACTTCTATTCCATTTATTATTATGCTATTAACAATAGCGGTGGGACCACTAGTTGCTGAACATTGGTGGGAAAGAAATAGAAATAAACTTATAGTGTCGGCAGTACTTGCTATACCGACTGCTGTCTATTTAAAATATTCTGGACTGACACTCAATCTTGAACATCAGATATTTGGAGACTATGTACCATTTATAATTTTATTAACTGCTCTTTTTGTTATCACTGGGGGGATTCATATACATGGTGATATTAAAGCTACTCCACGAAATAACACAATTTTTCTAGCTATTGGTTTTGTTTTGGCATCTATTATGGGTACTACTGGAGCTGCAATGTTATTAATTCGTCCTGTAATTGCAACAAACGACCAAAGAACTTTTAAGATGCACACCATCTTATTTTTCATTGCTATTATTGCAAACTGCGGAGGTTTGTTAACACCACTTGGCGATCCTCCATTGTTGCTTTTGTATCTACGTGGTGCTGAATTTACATGGTTCATAAATATGTTCCCAGAGTGGATAACTACTGGTGGACTATTATTGATAATTTACTTTATTATAGATAGTTATTACTATAAAAAAGAGCACTGGACTGCATTGTCAGCAGATGCGCGCGAAGTACAACCTCTAAAAATTGAGGGTACAATCAACCTTATTTATCTAGCAGGTGTAGTATTCTCGGTTGCATTTATCAATCCTAATGTATTGCCAGAAATGGGAGAGGCAGATGCCCCTAAATGGCTAGTATTTTTAAGAGAGATAGTATTACTGTTCTTAATTGCATTGTCTTGGTTAACCACAAAAAAGACTATTCGAAAAGCCAACAAATTTGCTTGGGGACCAATTATCGAAGTTGCAGTGGTGTTTGTGGGTATATTTATAACAATGACTCCTACTCTACTTTTCTTAAATCAACACGCTGAATCACTTGGACTTACATCTCCTTGGCAGTTTTTCTATTGTACTGGTTTATTAAGTGCATTCTTAGACAACGCACCTACAGCAGTAGCTTTCTGGAGTGTGGCGACTAATTTACCTATAGCAGAAGGGGCAACAATAGTGGCACAAGTGTCAGAAAAAATTCTTATAGCAATTTCATCGAGTGCTGTATTCTTTGGTGCTATGACATATATTGGTAATGGACCAAACTTTATGGTGAAAGCTATTGCAGAAGAGAATGGTATAAAAATGCCGTCATTCTTTGGTTATATATTTAAATTCTCATTTATAGTTTTATTGCCGATATATATTATTGTGCAATTGCTATTTATTTAGAAATTTTCAAATACATAATATTAATAAGGGGAATTTTAGTGAGATTTCCCTTATTAATTTTTTAATAGTGGATATTAGGGAGAGTGGTAATGCCCCGAGTATAAGATTAAGGGAACTCATATTATTAATTTATTTTTTCTTCGGGGAGTTTTTAGAAGTCCCCCTAAGGTAATAAAATGGCAAAACAGGTAAAAAAAAATAGTAGTAACAAGAGTCGTTGTAGCAAGAGTAGTTCGAAGAGAGCAACACGAACAACAGCAGCTAAAAAACCGACAAAACAAAGTAAACCAAAGAGTAAGGCGACAAGAAAGAAGAGAATAAAATATGATACACTTGACCCTAAAACTTTGATATTATATATTGTTGTTGGTGTGATACTTGCAGTATTGATTATATTACCAAAATCTTGCAATTGGGGAGATAAAGAGATAGAGGATAAAGATAAGATTGAAGAGATGACAGATTCTATCTCCATAGACCCAGGTGCGACCTCTAAAGTTACTCGTTAATTATTTAGAGATTAAGGCTGTAGCATAAGCTGCAATACCCTCCTCTCTTCCAACAAAACCAAGTTTTTCTGTTGTTGTTGCCTTGATTGATATATCATCTATATCAATATTCATACACTCAGCAAGGGTTTGCTGCATTTTAATAATATGAGGGTTGATTTTAGGCTGTTGTGCACAGATTGTGGTATCTATATTAGAGATGGTGTAGCCTTTGGTTTTTATAAGTTCTACTGTTTTACGAAGTAATATTTTACTATCAATATTTTCAAATTCAGAACCAGTATCTGGAAAATGGTAACCAATATCTCGCATATTGGCTGCACCTAATAGTGCATCGCAAATTGCATGGATAAGTACATCAGCATCTGAATGCCCTAACAGACCTCTATCACAAGGTATTAATATACCACCTAGCCATAATTCACGATTTGCCACAAATTGATGAACATCGTAGCCCATACCAACACGTATTTTCATAAGTCTTATAATTATAGGGGACTTCTCAAAACTTCCCCTAATAAAAAATTAAATCAATAAAATGGGAAATAAAAAATACAAGCTACTTAAACATTGAATTTAAGCAGCTTGTTATATTATATTAAAAATATTTTCTATTTACGATCTGCCAACTCCATAATACCATCAACATCAAACGATAGAGTAAAACGAAGAGTTTGATCAAGTGGATTACTTGTTGTCAAAGCTATTACATAACCCACATCAAGTTTGAATGCTGACAATTTGAAACCAGCACCAGCAGTACAATATTTACGATTACCTTTGTTATAAGCTTCGTGGCTATATCCAAAACGAGCAAAGAATTGTTCGTTGTAAGCATATTCAAGACCAGCAGCCCAATTGATTTCAGATAACTCTTCAGAAATACCACCAGGAGCATCGTTCCAAGACATTGCAAGACCTTGGAATACAGAAATATTATTATATTCATCATCTGTCAAAGCCCAGGTGCTTTCATCTTCTGGATCGTAGTTTTCTGCATAAGTAGAGTAAACTGTTGGTACCATAGTTTTGTTAGCCTCTGCAGAAATTAAGATACGGTTATAATCATCAAATGGCAATTGATATGAAACCCCTAAACGAAGATTAAGAGGAAGGAAGTTATAGTTATCACCTTTGTCATATGTTATTTTTGTACCAATATTTGAAAGATTGAAACCAGCCATAAATTTAGAGATACCTGTAGACATCTCGATAGGAAGAGAATAGTAACCATTAACATCGGCAGAAAAACCATAACCAGTGTAGTAGTTAGCGTCTGTTTTTGCGCTCAAGTCTGAAGCGATGAAACGCATAACAACCCCCATTGAGAAATATTCAGATAATTTACGAGAATAACCTAAATCAAAAGCCATTTCGTAAGGATTAACAGAATAAGGTATATCAGCTGAGCTCTGACGTAATGTAACTTCACCAAGAGAGAAATAACGCAACGATGCAGACAATGTACCAGCCATATCGCCAAAGTTATAAAAACCAGCTAGATAAGCAAGATCAATATCACTTACACCAAGTTTACGTAACCAAGGAGTATATGAAAATGCAAAACCTGCACTACTCTCATTTAGAGCATATTTAGATGAATTCCAGTATTGCGAATTCATATCTGAATTAGTAGCAACCCCAACATCACCCATACCACCGGCAGCTGCGTCTGGATTAATTAATAAAGAAGGAACACCAGTTGTAATAGGGTTAAGAAGATCATCTGCAAATGCTGTTAAAGATGCGGTAAACATCAAAGCTAAAAACAAAATTTTTTTCATGTGTAATTATATTAATATATTTATTTTTAAATCTACGCTATAGAGCTACTTTCATAACGTGTAAGCGCATTTATTATTGTTATTGTTTTATTGTTTTTTTTTAATTTTTATGTACTAATAATTTAGTTGCTGCAAAGTTTGTTTCTCCACTGGAATCGGAGATAATAATTTTCACTAAATAGAGACCATTAACAAGAGACAAACCGCTCCAATTAACTGTAGTATAACTACTTGCATCAGACACTAGCGACTCTTTTTTATAATCAACTCTTCTGCCAGACAAATCATAAATATAGAGTTCAAAATCTAGTAGTTGAGATGGTCTATCGTGATTGATAACAAAATTTGCATAATTTGTTGCTGGATTAGGGTAAACATAGGCATCAAGAATATCAATTTTTAAACCAGGAACAACTATAAAATCTATATCAACAGAAGATGAGTTATTTTGCAGATCCCAAGCACGTAAAAATAGTGAATATTCACCTGCATCTAGATCTGTCAACTGATAAGTTACGGTTCCTTGTTGATATGATCCAAAAACAGCTTCGTAATACGAATTCAACGTAATCTCTTCTTTTCCAGAATCATTGGTCAGACGTAATATAATATCATGACCAAAACCAGTACCAATAGTATTAATACCACTCTCATCGTAAAGATTTGCAACTAGGAGTGGGCTTTCATTTACTCTATCGCCAGAGACAAAATCTGCACTATTAAGATATAGATCTATTTCTGGACCATCTTCTTCCCAAACTGCATCTGGGTTTTCACCTCCGATAATCAATTTTTCAGAGCTACCATCAGCCGAAAGACCTTGATCTTCATCGGCAGCATAAAATATTAATCTACCACTACCATAGTTATATTTAATATCTTTTGGTATCAAAAATTGCAGTTCAAATTGACCGTTTTTCACCTCTACCTTACCAGAGAAGATTGTATTAGATCTATATGTATATGTAAAAGCGGTAGAACCGGCATCATTTGCCAATGTAGATATCTCCTCACTTTTGTCTAATAATGTTGTATGTACGAACCCGTTAAAAGATTTGTCAATAGTGCCATCATTTTTTTCATTTACATAATAGACTGATCCTTTAATAGTTACCAAGTCCAAAGCTCCAACTGTATCTATCTCCTCTATAGACTTACCATTAATTGAATCGATGACAACAGTATGAGATGTTGGATAATTGAGTTTTAATGCAGGGTCGCCCAAACAGTTGAAACTTAGCCTATTAATATCTCCATATCTAGCTCTTTGATTTTTTGCTAAGCGAAGTGCCTCTCCTACTGAATTTAATTGGTAATTCTCATCTCTAGAGAGCACCTCTTTAGAAAATTCAAAATTGAGATAACCATTTTCGATGGCAGATACTGTTCTTGCTGCTGCTATCAGAGTAGCCACTCCACCGTTAGCATTGTATCCTAGCAATTCAGCAGCTGAATCTTCAAAAGAGTCCCAGTGCCCGAAACTACAAGTTGCAGCAAAAATAAAAGGCAATCGGGTGTTATATAGGCTTGTAATATCAGATGAACTAAATACCTGTTCATCTGACCAACCAGCATATCCACCATGCCCTGCATAATTAATCATCAAAATACCAGAATTGATATAATCTAAAAACTCCTTATTCAATGTAGGATAATACTCCCCCGTTGCATCTGATTCTTGTTTATACGAATCAAAATACATCTTGATTGTCATCAAGTTAGGATATGTGCTTTGAGTAAGGTTACAAGCTGAATCGGCATCTGTGATGTGAATATTACTATCACCATCATCTGCCATAAAAATCGCTTTTATCTGCCACTCTCCCAAATCTTCATTTTTGATATTTTTTATGATTTTTTCGACTGCACTATTAGCTTGGTCAACAGTATAGGCAGGTATACGACCTACAGCCGCATCCATTGTTCCGATAGATATAGCTGCGCCTGTTTCAGCATCATCAAGTATTACAAAATAGTCGTCGGTAACATATGTTCTAGTGGCACTATATGACTCTTCTGATTGATATGTAAGGAGTCTATAAACATCTTTATCTGTTTGGGAACTAAGGATTTTGCGGTTATCAAACGACCCATCACCAAACAATAATAGATATTTCGGAGCTAAATCATCTGATGTTGCTCTATCATAAAACATTTTCATAAATCTACGATAAGCAGTAGCATCTGGTGTGCCAGATGAAAACTCGTTATAGACTTGATCTGACGTAACAATATGTGTGGTAATACCCTCATACTCAGCGTGAGCCTCAGCCAAAGTTTTAGCTGCAGAAACAAAATCGCTGTGAGAAATTATCAACATATCAGCTTGCCCCAATGCATGAAGATTTTGATTAGATACCTTTCCAAGAGAGACTACAGACTTAAACGAGTCTGTGGTGGGATTTACAACAACATACTGCTTGCTAGAAGATAAAGTATCAACAAATGAGATATTTGAACCTACAAGCGTAGTTGGTATAGATGTAACAATATTAGCATCTACAGCCCATACTTGGGTGCTAGATGAAGCATTAGAGACTGTACAATTGTATGTATCATTAGACGACGATGCAAGTAAAAATTTCATTAAAAGGGGCTCACCTGAAATTTTTGTCATTTCTCTTGTAAGGTTCAATGAAAAATAGTTGAGATGGGCACTACCAATTGTAGATGAATATGTTAGATCAACTGTTAGGTTATCTGTTTTTTCTGGGGTAAAACTATAATATGAAGTAGCATCATTTGCATAAACAGTGTTGGCAAGAGATGCATTAGAGGTGAGACTAAGTGTACCAACACTCTGATTATTAACCTTTATATCTACCGTAGCTGCCTCATCTGCATCGTGCGCAATATTAGTTCTAAAGATTGCATTTTCATTAGCTATATTGGGAATGTCTATATCAAAAGAATATGAGAGAGTTGAGCTATTAAACAGATGTGAGAAGAATTTTCTACCGAACAGAGATATATTATATTTATCTTCATCATAGAGGTATGTCTCCGTAAAAGTGGTAATATCAATAGCATTTTCAGATAAAACAGACGGAGATTCTGAAATAACATTAGCAGCACCAAGAGTGCTAGTTAAAAAATAATAACCATAAAAAGAGTATGGATTAGTTGTATGTTGAAATGATTTACTACTAGTGTAATAAGTCCAAGATTCTACACCTTGTGCGAAAAATAGGATATAGTCTCCACTACCAAATACGCCATCACTACCCTTTTCCATGTATATATTTACCTCAGGTAAATCATCAGAATAGGTATCCATAAAACTTTCGGAAAGAGCAGCACCACCATAACCGTAAACTCTTACATTTGAGGGGTTTGAAATACCGATACTCTTCAACTCTTCATAAGTAATCTTATAAATACCTGTTTCAGATGTTTGTATTTTATACCAGTCCCCCGATGACAAAACAGAGCTTTCTGCATATCTTTCGGATTGTGCAAAAGCAACTATTACTGTAATGTAACAAAAAAGTGTTAATATAAGTTTTTTCATCTGCTAATTTATAGAGTACAAAGATACAAAAAAGTATCTAAACTACAATTTTTTTTCTTCAAAAATTTATTTCACCAAAAAATCAAACATTAGTCTATCGTCAATATACCCTTTAATGTTGTCGTTAATAGAGACTGATGAACAGCCAGATGGCGTGCCTGTGTATATTAAATCGCCTATTTTAAGGGTAAAAAATTGACTTATATATGCAATTAGTTGATCGATTGGAAAAATCATCTCATTAGTATTTGCCATTTGTTGTATCTCGCCATTTTTGGTGAGACTAAATTTCAAATTGTTTATATCACCACCGAGTTCATCTATAGAGATAAAATCGCTAATTACAGCTGAATTGTCAAATGCTTTTGAGATCTCCCACGGCGCACCCATTTCTTTGCATTTATATTGCAAATCGCGAGCTGTAAAATCCACACCGAGAGCTACTTCGCTGTAGTATCTGGATGCAAATTTAGGTTGAATATTTTTACCTAATCTATTAATTTTCACAACAACTTCCACTTCGTGTTCTATTTGAGAGCTGAAACGGGGAATAAAAAAGGGGCGATTCTCACGCAAAAGCGCAGTATCTGGTTTCATAAAGATAGTTGGCTCTGATGGCACATCAATACGATTCATCTCTATATTATGTTTAGGATAGTTCCACCCTATGCAGATTATTTTCATTTCTATTAGTTTTTAGTGAGTTGCAAAAAATACCCTCATTTTAAGGTGCAAAATTACAAAATAAATTTGGTATATGAAATATTATGAGTAATTTTGCAGAAATAAAATTAAAGGGGCTTTAGAGGTCCTCTTAAAAATATCAATAGTACATAATTTATGAAAAATAATGATTGGAAATCGAGACTAAATGTAGTATACTCTACAAATCCTGATTTTGGTTACGAGAAAAGTAATGAAGAGGAAGAGGCGGAAACATTGCTACCTAGCAGACAAAACCTACGAATTGAGTTAGACAAACGCAATAGAGGCGGCAAAGCTGTAACATTAATTACTGGTTTTGTGGGGTTCGATGACG
>JAWXTU010000066.1:0-12676 GCA_044433285.1 bacterium
CAACTAATAAAAAGAAGAGCTCGAGGATACAGAAATATTAAGAATTATATGAACATGATATACTTCTGTTGTGGTAAACTGAAATTTAATTACCCACAGTATTCGTTATAGAGCCATTTAATTTTATGGGGAGATATAAAAATTCCCCAACATATTATATGTATAAAACAACCGACTGGCTACCCACCACCAAAAAAGAGATGGAGATGCGAGGGTGGGACTATGTTGATGTAGTGCTATTCTCGGGTGATGCTTATGTAGATCACCCTTCGTTTGGTGCTGCCGTAATTTCACGTGTGATTGAGGCTCAGGGGTGGCAAGTGGCAGTTGTTCCGCAACCCGATTGGAGGGGTGATCATAGAGATTTTACAAAATTTGGTCGTCCGCGTAAGTTTTTTGCAATTTCGGCAGGCGCAATGGACTCTATGGTAAATCATTACACCGCCAATAAGAGGTTGCGCTCCAACGATGCATATACCCCAGATGGGCGTGCAGGTATGCGCCCCGACCGCACCACTATCACCTATTCCAAAATAATCAAAGAGTTATATCCCGATGTGCCGCTAGTGATAGGCGGTATAGAGGCTTCGTTGCGTAGATTTTCGCACTATGATTATTGGGACGATAGCTACCATAAATCAATCCTTGTCCCTACTCGTGCAGATCTGTTGATTTACGGAATGGGCGAGGAGCCGATGAAAAATATAGTTGCTACATTAGATGCAGGCAAATCAATTGCAGATTGTAAGTCGTTGCCAAATATTGCATATATTTCACAATCAGTGCCGCAGGGTGATGAGGTGATATTATTAAATAGTCACGAAGAGTGCGCACGCAACAAAAAGATATCCTCCTCTACATTTAAAATAGTAGAGGAGGAGAGTAATAAAATGCATCAAACTACTCTGGTGCAATCGGTTGATGGTCGCTATGTAGTGGTTAATCCATCGTGCAAACCGATGACTACAGAGCAGTTAGATGAGGTGTATAAACTACCGTTTACACGATTGCCTCACCCGAAATATAGGGGTAAAACTATCCCAGCGTTTGATATGATTAGGTGGTCTGTTAATCTGCATCGAGGCTGTTGGGGCGGATGCGCTTTCTGTACTATCTCAATGCATCAAGGCAAATTTATCACCTCTCGTTCAAAGCAATCGATATTAGATGAGGTGAAAACAATTGCGCGCGACCCAGACTTTAAGGGGGTGTTGAGCGATTTGGGTGGACCAAGTGCAAATATGTATATGATGAATGGGCGCGACACGGCTCTATGCGCAAAATGCAAACGCCCCTCGTGTGCATATCCTACAATTTGCAAAAATATGAACACCGACCACACTCCGCTGCTTGATATCTATCGTGAGGTGGATTCGCTGCCGAGTATCAAACACGCTTTTATCGGTAGTGGTGTGCGCTATGATGTGGCAATGCATCGCTCTGATGATGAAAAGATAAACGAGAGCAACACGCAATATATTAAGCAATTAATTAAGCACCACGTGAGCGGAAGATTGAAAATTGCGCCAGAGCATACATCTGATAAGGTGCTGAAAATTATGCGAAAACATAGCTTCTCGCAATTTAAGCAGTTCAAACAGATTTTCGACAAAATAAATCAAACCGAAAATCTCAATCAACAGTTGATACCATATTTTATATCGTCGCACCCGGGGTGCAATTTGACTGATATGGCTGAATTGGCAGTGGAGACTAAGAGGCTTAATTTTAAGCTCGAGCAGATACAGGATTTTACCCCAACGCCGATGACATTAGCTACTGAAATGTATCACTCGGGTATCGATCCGTACACGATGCAGGCGGTTAATGTGGCTAAAACTCAGAAAGATAAATTAGATCAGCGTCAGTTCTTCTTCTGGTATAAGCCAGAGGAGCGAGGGCATATAAAACAGACTTTGCAACGGATTAATAGAGCTGAATTGATAGATCAACTATTTGAGAGTAAGCGTGGCGGTCGAGGCAGAGATGGCGATTTGGGCTTAGAGCCTCCAAAGTTTCAGAGTTGGGAAAAAGCAAGAAAAAAACGATTTAAAAAGTAGAGGCTAATTTAAGGGGACATCTAAAAACTCCCCGATTAAAAAATTAAATTAATAATATGAGACTCTAAACAGTTCTTTTGCAATATTTTTGATCCTTATTAGCCTATTTTACCTCTTATATCACTCATTTAGCCCGCTAAACTCGCGATATGCTAGTCAAAATAGTTCTAATAATTTTTCAAAAATTTCTACAAAGCAGTTTATAGAAGTCCCCTTAAGAAGTAGAGGCTAAAACTTGATAACTTTATCTTCGTGGAATCTATACAACTCCCCGAAAAAAAGAATCAACAACTTTTGTTTACGATAGAGAGTATCATCTAATAAATAAGTATTGAAAGTTATGGATATAATGAATTGGGATAAGCTGATAAGCTCCAAGCGGTTCGGAATGGAGGACTATTACGAAGAGAAAAACGATGGGCGCACTGAGTTTCAACGAGACTTTGATAGATTGGTCTTTTCTCCACCGTTTAGGCGGTTGCAGAATAAAACACAAGTGTTTCCATTGCCAGGTAGCGTATTTGTGCATAATAGATTGACTCACAGTCTGGAAGTGTCGTGTCTTGGTCGTTCGATAGGGAATACAATTGGTAGGCGTTTGGCTCTTAAATACCCCGAATTAAAAGATAAATTAGAGGCTATTGGAGCGGTGGTTGCGCCAGCATGTCTTGCACACGATTTGGGTAATCCTCCGTTTGGTCATTCGGGAGAAAATGCAATTGCTACATATTTTTCTGAGGGTGCAGGTCTTAAATTTCGTTCTGCTCTCAATATCAGCGATGTGGAGTGGTGCGATGTAGAGAAATTCGAAGGTAATGCCAATGCGTTTAGACTACTTACTCATCAGTTTGTTGGTCGTAGAAAAGGTGGTTTTGCTCTTACATATAGCACCTTGGCATCAATTGTCAAATATCCATACGAATCGCAGTTTTCAGATCCTCGCAAACAGAAATTTGGTTTCTTTCAGTCTGAGGTAAATTCATACAAAACTATTGCCGAAGACCTCGGTATTTTGCGCCATCCTAATAATCCTAATCGCTTTGCACGCCATCCGCTAGTATATATTGTTGAGGCAGCAGACGATATCTGTTATTTGATTATGGATATAGAGGATGCCTATAAATTGCGACTATTGTCGTTTGATCAGGTTAAATCTCTACTATTTGCATTTCTTGATGCCAAAAGGCTCAATCGTGCCGAAGATATATTTGGTATGGTAACGGATAAAAATGAACAAATTGCATATCTACGTAGTGCTGTTATGGGGGTGTTGATAGATGCTGTGAGTGATATTTTTATAGAAAACGAAGAGGCTATTTTAAGAGGTGAATTTGAAAAATCATTAGTGGATCATTTGAGTTGCAACATTGCAAAAGCATATAAACAGGCGGTAAAAATATCTGTAGATTTGATTTATAAGTCGCAAATGGTGGTGGATATTGAGCTTGCAGGTTATAAAATAATATCCGAATTGTTAGAAAATTTGATGACTGCGGTTTTTGAACCAGAGAAAAATTATTCAAAGCAATTCTTGCGTCGTATACCCGAACAGTATGATGTATATGCAAAATCGGACTATGCAAAAATGTTGAGTATTCTCGATTATGTAAGTGGTATGACTGATGTCTATGCCCTAGATTTATACCGAAAAATCAACGGTACAAGTTTGCCAACACTTTGATGAAAAATAGAATTTCAACAAGCTATTTTTCTTATTTGGATTATTGTTGAAAAAAAGTTAGAAAGCTATTGCAATTCTGAAAAAAAAATATTAATTTTGCAGAAAAATTTTATATAAGTTGTAGTGTTATGTAAGGTTGGTTTATAACCTTAGTTGTCAAAGCATTACTTAAAACTGAAAAACAATTTATGGAAGTAAAGAAAAGAGTTTATTCCTTTGGAAACGGTAGTGCCGAAGGTGGAGCAGACGACAGAAATCTGCTTGGTGGTAAAGGTGCAAACCTTTGCGAAATGAACCTAATCGGGGTGCCAGTACCTCCCGGTTTTACAATTACAACAGAGGTTTGTACTGAGTATTTCGAACATGGTAAAGAGGCTGTTGTTGCTGCTCTTAAAGCAGAAGTAGAAGCTGCAATCGCTAATGTTGAAGTATTGATGAATTCAAAATTCGGCGATGTTTCTAATCCATTATTGGTGTCTGTTCGTTCTGGTTCTAGAGCGTCTATGCCTGGTATGATGGATACTATATTAAATCTTGGATTAAATGATGAAGTGGTAGAGGGTTTGACAGTTAAAACTGGTAATCCACGTTTCGTATGGGACTCATATCGTCGTTTCGTTCAAATGTATGGTGATGTTGTTCTTGGTATGAAACCAGAAAACAAAGCTGACATAGATCCATTTGAAGCTATCATCGAAGAGCTAAAAGAAGAAAAAGGCGTACACCTTGATACTGATTTGACTGTAGAAGATTTGAAAGTGCTTGTAGCTCGTTTCAAAGAGGCAGTAAAATCTCAAACTGGTCGCGATTTCCCAAGTTGCGCTTACGAACAACTTTGGGGTGCTGTATGTTCAGTATTCGATTCTTGGATGAACGAACGTGCTATCCTTTATCGCAAAATGGAGGGTATCCCTGCTGAATGGGGTACTGCTGTAAACGTACAAGCAATGGTATTTGGTAATATGGGTGAAACATCTGCTACAGGTGTTTGCTTTAGCCGCGATGCTGCAACAGGTGAAGACCAATTTATTGGTGAGTACCTAATCAATGCTCAAGGCGAAGACGTAGTAGCTGGTATCCGTACTCCACAACAAATTACTAAACTTGGTTCACAACGTTGGGCAGTATTGGCTGATGTTACAGAAGAAGATCGCGTTGCTAACTACCCATCTATGGAAGAGGCAATGCCAGAAATTTACGCTGAACTTGATGCTCTTCAAACAAAACTTGAAAATCACTACCGTGATATGCAAGATATGGAGTTCACAGTACAAGAGGGTAAACTTTGGTTCTTGCAAACTCGTAATGGTAAACGTACTGGTGCTGCGATGGTTAAAATCGCTATGGATATGTACCGTCAAGGTATGATTACTGAAAAAGAGGCTGTGTTACGTGTTGAACCTAACAAACTTGACGAACTTCTTCACCCTGTATTCGATAAAACAGCTCTTAAATCAGCTGAATTGTTGACTAAAGGTCTAGCTGCTAGTCCTGGTGCTGCATCAGGTAAAATAGTATTTAGTGCAGATGATGCTTCTCTTTGGGCTGCTCGTGGCGAACGTGTTATTATGGTTCGTATCGAAACATCTCCTGAAGATTTAGCTGGTATGGCTGCTGCAGAAGGTATTCTTACTGCTCGTGGCGGTATGACTTCTCACGCTGCTGTTGTGGCTCGTGGTATGGGTAAATGCTGTGTATCTGGTGCTGGTTCTTTGGTTATCGATTATACTGCTAAAACAATGAAAGTTGGCGATGTTGTACTTAACGAAGGTGATTTCCTTTCTCTTAACGGTTCAACTGGTGATATCTATCTTGGTTCTGTTGCAACTCAAGAGGCTGAGCTAGATTCTGATTTCTCTGACTTGATGATTTTGGCTGACAAATATACTCGTATGGTAGTGCGCACAAATGCAGATACTCCACACGATGCTCAAGTGGCTCGCAACTTTGGTGCTGTTGGTATTGGTCTTTGCCGTACAGAGCATATGTTCTTCGAAGGCGACAAAATCCGCGCTATCCGCGAAATGATTCTTGCTGAAACTGCTGAGGCTCGTAGCGCAGCGTTGGCAAAAGTATTGCCTTTCCAACAAGAGGATTTTAGAGGTATCTTCAAAGCTATGGCTGGTTGCCCAGTTACAGTACGTCTTCTCGACCCACCTTTGCACGAGTTCGTTCCTCACGAAGAGAAAGAACAACGCGAATTGGCAGAGATCGTAGGTGTACCATTCGAAACTATTCGTCAACGTGTTAATTCACTTCACGAAGCTAACCCAATGCTTGGTCACCGTGGTTGCCGTCTTGGTAATACATACCCAGAAATTACAGAGATGCAAACACGCGCTATACTTGGTGCTGCTCTCGATCTTAAAGAAGATGGTATCGTTGCAATTCCTGAAATTATGGTGCCACTTACAGGTATTCTTCACGAATTTGCTGTACAAGAAGGTATTATCCGCAGAACTGCTGAGGCTCTATTTGCTGAGCGTGGTGCTACTATCGATTATAAAGTTGGTACAATGATTGAAATTCCACGTGCTGCACTTACTGCAAACCGTATTGCTGACAAAGCAGAATTCTTCTCATTCGGTACTAATGACCTTACTCAAATGACATTCGGTTACTCACGTGATGATATCGCTTCATTCTTGCCTACATATTTAGATATGAAGATTTTGAAGAACGATCCATTCCAAGTTCTTGACCGCAACGGTGTTGGACAATTAGTACAAATGGGTACTGAAAAAGGTCGCGCTGTACGTCCTGAACTTAAATGTGGTATTTGTGGCGAGCACGGTGGCGAACCATCTTCAGTGGAGTTCTGCCATACAGTAGGTCTTGACTATGTAAGTTGCTCACCTTTCCGTGTGCCAATCGCACGTCTAGCTGCTGCTCAAGCTGCTTTAAGATTTGGTAAATAATATATTAACTACTTAGTATAATATACTTTATATAGTGGACTGTTCTTCGGGATAGTCCACTTTTTTGTGCCCAATAGTGATTGAGAATTTTGGATGAGATTTAAAACTAAAACTATAGGTGAAGTGAAAAAATATTCGTACCTTTGCGGGTAAATTTTACAAGTCCCCTTAATATAAATAATCTTAAATACTATGTCGAGATTTAAACTTCAAACAACTGTTTTATTCCTATTTTTTATCCTGTTTTCTAATTCGCTATTTGCTATAATCTCTCTGCCCAATTCGCAGGGGCATATGCTCTATTATAGCACTAACGATTCATCAAAAACAGCCACTCTTATCACTCCTGTTGATGGTGCAGGATATAAATATGCTTCGGTAGATATTCCGGAGTATATTAATTCTGGTGGTACAAAATATGAGGTGAGCGTTATTAGTCGTGAGGTGTTTAAAGGTTGCGATCAGTTAATTGAGATAACAATACCGCGTACCATTAAGAGTATCGGAAGACATGCTTTTAAAGATTGTTATAATCTTGCAACAGTAAAATTTAATGCAAATAGCTGCATTAGTGCTTCGGAGCGAATAAAAAATCAAGTCTATTCTGCTTTTGAGGATTGTACCTCTATAACCAATGTTTCGTTTGGCGACCATGTTACCTATATTCCAGAGCATCTCTTTTGGGGCTGTAGTGGCATTCTTGAAGTAACGATTCCGGAGAATGTTACACATATAGCAGGTGGCGCATTCATCGACTGTACATCACTCACCACACTTCGTTTTAATGCTATTAATTGTGTTTCGATGACAAGTATTAATGGCGAGTCGAGAACTATGTCGGCATTTGTAAATACTCCAATATCAACAATAATATTTGGTAATTTAGTAAAAAATATTCCAGCATATGCATTTTTTGGATTGAAAGGGCTATTTTCAATCGAAATACCAAAATCGGTGGAGATGATGGGGGGTGCTGCTTTTCGTGAGTGTACTAATTTAACAACTGTAATCTTTAATGCAGAGAATTGTAGAGTATCTCACACAGTAGAGTCAGAAAGATTATTGCCCCCGTTTAATAATCCTTCTATTACCAAAGTGCAGTTCGGCGATAATGTAGAGATAATACCAAATTATCTCTTTTGGGGTTGTAGCGGTTTGCAAAGTGTTGATTTCACTGATCATATTTCAGAGATTGGCGAGTCGGCTTTTTATGGCTGTTCGTCGCTTACCTCTGTAGTGATACCAGAGGGTATTACCGTAATTAAGGGTGGTGCGTTTGAATCGTGTTCTAACCTTAGCACAGTATATTTTAATGCAGTCAATTGTGTAAATATGACTTCGCTTGATAATGATAAAATCCTGCCAGCTTTTGATCGCAATGCTCTCACTCAAGTCTATTTTGGTAAATCTGTACAGAGTATTCCCGACAATGCCTTTTTAGAATGCACCTATTTAACAGCTATTACGTTACCCGAAAAATTGCAATATATTGGATATAAAGCCTTTTATGGTTGCACTTCGCTTCGTAGTATTATAATACCTGAGAAAGTAGAGCAAATTGGAGGTTTGGCTTTTGCTCAATGCAAAAATCTCTCGAGTGTTGAGTTTAATGCTTATAACTGTCAAGGCGTTACAAAATTAGAAGATGGAGAACATCTCTCTGCCTTTCATGCATTGCCAGCATTAAAATCGGTCAAATTTGGCAATAAGGTAACGGCGATACCTAACTATATTTTTGCAGAGTGTCTTGCGATTAATAAAGTGGTTATCCCCGAGAATATCAAGTCGATAGGTGGATATGCCTTTGTAGGATGTAGTAGTCTGAACAATATAGAGTATAATGCAATAGATTGTAGAATAGTATGCTCAACCGAAGAGGATAGGATGCGTTCTGCTTTTGCTAATCAAGCTGTTACTACAGTAACATTTGGTAAACGAGTGAAAAATATACCAGAATACGCCTTTTCGGGTTGCGAACGATTGGTGAATGTAAATCTACCAGATTCATTAGAGGTAATAGAGAAGTACGCTTTTGCTGACTGTAAGTCGCTGAGATATATAACTATACCAGAGCGAGTGAAAAATGTTAAAGGTGGTGCATTTGCCGGTTGTACTAATTTGCGCGATATAGATTTTAATGCTATTGACTGTCAAATGATGGTAACGCTTGGAGATACAATACTTCCTGCATTTGCTAGCGAGTCGGTATACCGCATCAAATTGGGTGCAAATGTAAAAAATGTGCCAGATTATGCCTTTTATAAATGTTCGGCAGTGGAGAGTGTGATTTTTAATAAGGAGTTAGAAACTATTGGTAAATTTGCGTTTGCAGATGCTAAATCGTTATATTCTATTATGCTTCCAGAGAAGTTGTTGTTTGTGGGTGGCGGTGCATTTAGCAATTGCAAACAATTAACCTCTGTTACATATAACTCTATCAATTGTGCAGGCGCATTTGAGGTGGGTACAGATTCTATTATTTACCCATTCGATGGCGAAAATAAAATAAAAGAGGTAACTATTGGTAAAAAAGTTGAACGAATACCAGAGGGTATGTTCTTCAATAGTAAGCGTTTGTCATCCGTAACTATACCCAAAAAAATTGTTGAGTTAGGTGCCTATGCGTTTGGAAATTGTAAAGAACTTACTACACTCAAATTTCTCACTGCTAATTGCGAAAATGTTTCGGGTGTAGTCAACGACACAGTTCGTTCGGCATTTGAGGGTTGCGAAAAATTGGTTAATATTACCCTTGATGGTAAAATGACATTTATACCAGATTATATGTTCCAAAATTGTGCTGCGCTTCGTCGTATAGAGTTGCCAGAAAAGATTGAACGTATTGGTAATTACGCATTTAAAGATTGTAAAATGCTTCAACGTTTTAAATTACCATCAAAAACTACAACTATCGGCGATGGCGCATTTATGGAGTCAGGTCTCACCTCTCTATCAATACACGAAAATATCAAGGATATTGGCGAGGGCGTTTTTGTTGGTTGTATGCAGTTGGGTAATGTGAGTGTGAAGAAGAAAAATGAGGATTACATAGTAAAAAATGGTATATTGTATACATCAGATTTTTCTCGTCTTATTGTAGCGCCAGCTGCGCGTATAGCAGGTAAAGTAGTTATAGATGAAGCTACCTATTCAATTGATGCTTATGCTTTTGCTGAGTGTGAGGCTATTTCTGATTTGGTATTGCCTAAAGGCTTACGAGTGATAGGTGAAAAGGCTTTTTGGAATTGTACTTTGTTAAAAGTTGTCGAAGCAAATTCAGTTTCTGCTCCAACAGTTTCTGCTCCAATATTTTCAGATAAATCTAAAATTGATCTGTTTATCCCACAAGGTAGCGCGGGTAGTTATAACGCCTCTGAGCATTGGCGTGGTTTTAAATCTGTTGTGGAAAAATAGGTAGTGTATATATGTGAGTAAAAAGCAAATTTTATTCCTGCGACAACAACCCATCTCTGATCGATTTAGAGGTGGGTTGTTGTCGTTTTGTCTCTGTTTTTTGTGCGACTAATCAATAATCACCAGTCTGTTTTCACTAAATTTAGTCTGCCTTTTATCTAAATTCTTTTAATTTCTTTATTTTTATCTCTTGATTATCAGTAGTTTATTTATTAGTTTGAAGTTTTTTGAAAAATAATGTCGATATTATTTGATGGGTAAATTATTTGCTTTACCTTTGTGCTGTAATATTGTTGTGTTACACTCAAACAATTTCTTATATAATTCTAACTTTAATATTATGATTGAAATTAACGATTTTACCTATAGTTATACAAAAAGAAGTGCAACTATATTTAAGAACTTCAATTTGAAGTTCCAGGAGGGGCATATTTATGGCTTACTCGGAAAGAATGGCGAGGGCAAAAGTACACTATTATACAATATAATGGGTGCATTACGCCCTCGAGCAGGTTCTATTACCTTTAAAGGACTGGTTACTCAAAACCGCTATGCTGAAGTACTAGCAGATTGTTATATGTTAGCCGAAGAATTTTATGTGCCACCCTATACATTAAAGAAGTATATTAAATTTTATGCACCATTTTATCCTAATTTTAGTTACGATGATTTGCAACGCTATCTTAAAGATTTTGATTTAGATATAGATGATAAAAAACTCTCTGAGTTGTCGATGGGGCAGCAAAAGAAGGTGATGATTAGTTTTGCTCTTGCATGCAATACAAGTTTGCTTATTTTAGATGAACCTACAAATGGTTTGGATATTCCATCTAAATCGCAGTTTCGTAAAATTGTAGGTTCTGGTATGCGAGACGACCGAACTATTATCATCTCTACTCACCAAGTTCGTGATATAGAGAATCTTTTGGATTATGTTGTTATCATACAAGATTCTAAAGTTTTGCTTAATGAACCAATGTCTAATATAGAGACCAAGCTCCTATTTGCCGAGAATGCGCCAGATTCTATCTATTCTCAAAACTGGGCTGGTGGGGTGAATACAGTTTCGCAAAACCATACAGGGGAGGTTAGCGCAATTAATCTGGAGCTCTTGTTTAATGCAGCGGTAGCCTCACCAGAAGAACTTAATAAAATATTTAATGATTAATAGATAACACATTATAATTATGGAAACAAAAACATTCTCTTTTCAAAGATATATTCAACTACTTAAAACGCAATTAGGTGAAACTTGGAAGCGACATTTGATAGTAACTCTTGTGTTTGTACTTTTAATGACCCTCGGTTTCGTATTTCAGAATTTTTTTCTGAGGATATTCGGCGAACCTGATATTGATGAACAAATAAATATATTTGTTATGGGTGTTAGAGCGATTTCTGGAACATTTATTCCATTCTCAATTCTTGCATTTATGTTGATATATCAAGCGGCTCACTCTATGCCATTTATTTCAACAAAAACTAGGTCGTTGTCGTATATATTCTTGCCATCTACCATTGCTGAAAAATTTTGTGTGGCATTAACCTTTATTTTTGTCATTACATTTTTAGAGTGGTGTGCCGTATTCTTTCTTTCTGATATCCTACAGTATATTATGGGTGGTGAGATGATGGTGTTTGGTAGCTTTATGCGTTTTGATTATATCTCTGGTATGTCTGCACTCTTTGAACCAACTTCAGCCTCAGGATTTTATGATTCATTTAAAGGTGAGGATATAGATGCGTTAGAAAAAATGTTTGGATTACAACCACGTTATTATTATACAATGATTCTTAGTCCACTTGTTTATGTGTCAGCATATTTTGTGGGGGCTAATTTCTTCCGTCAACATCCATTTTTGCTTACCACGCTTGTGCTTTGGGGTGTATCATCTGTGTTGGGGACGATTAGATTTGGTATTTTATTTGCCTTTGGGGAACTAGAAACTCTTTTTGTTAATCCGTTTGATCTTTTCACTACTGGGTATCTGACTTATTATTATGTCTCTAATATATTACTTATGATTGGCTTATTTATACTCAGTTATTATAGAATGAAACGATTAAGCCTATAGGAGATTTATTTTATGATACTAAAAAAGAATATAACGATATTTCTGCAAATTGCTAATCGCATTTGCGATGAAATTATTGCAGGAAAATATCTTGTAGATGAACGTATTCCTTCTGTTCGTGAGTATTGTTTGTTGGTGGAGGTGAATGTAAATACTGTAGTGCGTTCGTATGATTATCTCCAGCGAGAAGGGATACTCTATACTAAGCGTGGTTTAGGATTTTTCGTCTCGCCCGATGCGGCAGAAAAAATTATTTCAATCCGTCACAAACAATTTGTAGAAGAAGATCTGCCTCATCTATTTCACGAAATGAAATTATTAGGAATCTCTGTTGAGGAGGTGATGGAATTATACAAAAAATATTGATAATGGAATAATCGGTAAATCACGTTTAACTTCAGATATTTGATAATTAGGGTTTACTGAAAAATCATCAAAAGTACTGATATTTAGTGAATTATTTAGCTAAAACATTTGGTCAAGTGCAAAAAAATGACTATCTTTGTACCATAAAACCTTGCACTTATG
>JAWXTU010000067.1:0-12452 GCA_044433285.1 bacterium
GAAGTGGTTTACCGTGGCGTATATTATTGATAAAGAGCGGTATCAATTTCTCTGGAAATTGATATGGTCCGTAGTTATTTGAGCAGTTGGTAACGACTGTTGGCATACCATATGTATCGGCAAAAGCGCGCACGAAGTGGTCGGAACTGGCTTTACTTGCTGAATATGGACTGTGAGGGTCGTAGCTAGTCTCTTCTGTGAAGAATGTACCATCGAACGCCAATGCGCCATAGACCTCATCTGTTGAGATGTGGTAGAATCGTTTGTTTGTGTAGTCGCCGTTCCATTGGTTTTTGGCTGCTTGGAGCAGTGATAGCGTTCCCATTACGTTGGTTTGTGCAAACGTAAATGGGTCTTTTATTGATCTATCTACGTGGCTTTCGGCTGCCAAATGGATTACACCGTCGACACTGTATTTATCGAAGAGCTCGACCATTTGGTCGAAGTCGCAGATATCGGCTTTGACAAACGTATAGTTTTCAGCGTTTTCTATATCTTTTAGGTTCGCCATATTGCCAGCATAAGTGAGTTTATCTACGTTGATGATATGGTATTCTGGGTATTTGTTTACAAACAGTCGCACTACGTGGGATCCGATAAATCCCGCTCCGCCAGTGATGATAATGTTTCGTTTGAAGTTCATATTATTTTTTTGTATTTATTTTTCACAGAAGAAGAATTCTTTAAGCAAGAAATTAAATCACGATGTATATCTTTATCTAAAGTACCTTTAAGAGTAATATTAGTTTGATTGCTTTCTAATTGTTTTTCAAAGAGTTCTATACAAAACTCATCTATCCTATAACCATACACATAAGTACAACGAGGAAACGAGAATCTTTTATTTGTTGTAAAATCCGTAGCTACATCTACACCAGAAGGAAAATAAAAACAGTTAAAATTAATTTTTGGATCATCTATACATCCTAATTTCTTAGTAACATTGTTTGGTACAGCATCTTTTGAGGTTGGCAAACTTGCTAATACAACCTTATCACTCTCTTTTTTTAATATCAAAAAATATTTATTCTTAGGTTCGAACCCATTTTTAAATAGAAAGGGTTTAAAATATAATATATTACCAGTTTCAAACATACAAGGATTACTAAAAACTCTACGACAAAGATTTTGATAAAGAGGAACATTGGCGTGATAGCTCCATAAACTCTAATTGTTCTTTATAAAAATCTTTTTCCACACCACACAACAACTCTGACAAATCAAGAATACAATCAGAAGAATTTGCTATCTTTTCTTCAAATGCTACTATTAAATCATTCTCCTTTGCTGCTTTATACCACAATGAACCCTCTTTATGAGTCACTTCCACTAATTTACTGGCATTAAAGTCTTTATATTGCTCCAATACTGCATCCATTACACTAATATCATTCTGAGAAAATTCATCTTCATTGAACGATTTTTTAGCAGTATAGTATATTGTTTTCCCTGTTATTTCCTTATTGATAAACTCCTCTAAAAGCACAGGCGTTGAAGATAAATCTATAAATATATCTTTTGCAACTGGACCATGTTGCCACACCTCAAAATTAAGACCTAAGAATGGCGTATAGTACGTTTTTACACTATACTCCTCCATAATATATAAAAGTTTAAGTAGTTTTGTTTTACTTAACTCTGAGACTCTATTGGCAATATAAATTACAGCATTACCAATCTTTTCTCTTTCTGATCCGACTATATATCTCATATATCTATTTTTACGGTGCAAAGGTACGATTTTTTTTTGGATTATTTGCTACGTTTGCCTTTGAAGACGATATTATTTACGCATCGCCAGAAATAGAGCCAATCGGTTTTGATTGGATTTTTGAGGTATGCTTTTATGTATTTGATTTCGCTTGCCTCTATATCCTCTAGTGTCTTAGGCATATCTGCATAGAATGGAGGTAGGAGTCCTGGTTTTACTTTGACTCGCAACTCTTGTAACTCTTTGGAGTAGAGGCTAAAATAGTGGCTACTTAAAGGACGGACTCCAACGAGCTTTAAATCTCGTTTGAACCAATTGATGAACATTGGGAGTTCGTCGAGCCACGTTTTGCGCAAGAGCTTACCAATTGTATTTACTCTATAGTCGTTGGCGAACTTACCCCCCTCACTTAGACCACCAGTTTTGAACATATACGGTTGTAGATATTCAGAGTAGGCGTGCATAGTGCGAAATTTGTATACCCCTATGATTTTGCCGTTTTTAGCCTTACGCCTTAACCGTATCAAAACACCATTAGATGGTTTATCGTCACGGATTGGCTCCTTGATTTTCTTTGCTACAATATAAAACCTATCATTTATTGTATGCTCGTGAACCACATCAAATCCTGCACGATAAAAACGCCCCAGAGTCTCCACTCGGGTTAAAACTCTTCGTTCGCCTTTAGTTATCCAATAATATAACCGTTTAGTCAAAGAGAGTTTTGAGAGAACCCTATGAGTAAAATAGTTAAAAGCATAAATAACCTTAGCGATTAATTTAGGCGATTGGGCAAAAATTCTGTCGTGCACAACATCAGCCGTAACAAAATTACAAACAACATAACCACCATTAATAAGCGCATAATTTGTGTAAGCCAATAAAGTATTGATATGTTGCACATTATTTAGCGACAGAGAGTGATAGACCAAATTTGGTGATTTCACCTTATTCTGCAAAACTATTTCAGGATCAGAGGTATTTGTAATAACCGTTGATTCTGAGAGTGTTTTAGATAAGAATGAGGAGTTTATATTACCAGTTTCTAGTCCCAACAATATCCCTTGCAGATCATCATTCTTAACCTCCTCGTCGGTAGCGATATGGTCGGTCGAATCATTTTCGACAAAAGGTTGCTCCTCATAAAAATATGGTATTTTGCGATAGACAAAAAGTCGGACACAATAGTACAACAGACACTCCAAGAAAAAGATAATACCAGTGGCAATGAGTATAGAATAATCATACTGATAATCAGGCACCCAAGTTCGATAAACTGCATACAAAGAAAACCCACAGAGAATATCAATGGCAAACAGACTGACAAAAAAAGTTCGGTAACGTTTATATTCGTGGAACGCTAACTTCCTAGTAACCACACCAAAGAAGACCCACACAACAGCAGAGAGGACGAGCCAATACCAACGTGGTAGGTCGCCAAAATAACGAGATATCCAAAAAGCAAAGAGTGCGATAAGGAGATCTGATATAAAAACTACTGCTCTAGTGCGGGGATGATTTATCATATATTTATATTTAGGTGAGAACTAAAAGTTAAATTCAGCTCCTACAATGACGATTTAATAACATTAACTACCTCATCAATCTCCACAGAGATATATGGATGAAGCGGTAGGGCAAGAACCGTATCGCAGAGAGTTGACGCTACTGGGCAAAAATCTGCTGCATAAGTATTTGCAGAAAATGCAGTTTGCTTGTGCATCGGAGTTGGATAGTATATCATAGATGGAATACCCGCCTCTTTGAGTTTTGATTGTAGCATATCACGTTGCTCTCTGCTATCGAGTTGGATAGTGTATTGCGCCCAACTAGAGTAGAATTCTGATGGTATTACAGGGGTTTTTACTACACCAGAGAGTAATTCAGTATATTTTTGCGCTGCAGCATTAACGTCATCTAGTTCATAATCCTTAAAAGCCTTGAATTTGATTTCTAAGATTGCTGCTTGGATAGCATCAAGACGAGAATTGACACCAATTCGTACATTATCATATTTAAAAGTACCCTTGCCGTGCACCTTATATGAGTTGATTAGAGCCGCCCATTCGTCATTGTCGGTAAAAATCGCACCACCATCGCCATAACAACCGAGCGGTTTTGCAGGGAAGAATGAAGTAGTAGAGATATCGCCAAAACTACAAGCTCTTTGACCATTGATTGCGCCACCAAAACCTTGTGCGCCATCTTCGAGAATTAATAGATTGTATTTATCTGCCACCTCTCTTATTGCAGGATAATTAGCAGGAAGACCGAAAAGATCGACAGCCACAATTACTCGCGGAGTAAATTTTCCATCAGCGATGACTTGTTTGATAGCACGTTCGAGATCGACGGCATCCATATTAAAAGTATCCTTGTCGACATCGACAAAAACAGGAGTAGCACCCTCGAAAGAGACCACCTCGGCAGAGGCAAAAAAGGTAAAATCGGGTACAAAAACTGCATCGCCCTCCTTAATATCCCAAGCCATTAGAGCAAGCGAGAGAGCATCAGTGCCGTTGGCACAAGAGATACAATGCTTTACGCCAACCCACTCAGCCAGTTGTTGTTCCAATTCGGTAACATGTTTACCACCAATATATCCGCCAGAGGTAGCGACCTCTATCATAGCGTTATCAATATCAGATTTCAGTGCTTGATATTGTTTTTTTAAGTCTCTAAATTCCATAGTTTTAACGATTTTATTAAGGGGATTTCTAAAAACTCCCCGATGGAAAAATTATTGATAAAATGGGAACTAAAAACAAAGTAGTTTTTAGAAATTCCCTTTTAATATATCTTGTTCCAAAATATATGTGCGACCACAGGCACATTGAAGATTTTCGGGTAGACGTTCGCCACATTCGCATACCCAACCGATACGACGAGCAGGCACACCAGCCATTAAGGCATAATCCTTAACATCCTTAGTTACAACTGCACCCGCAGCAATTAGAGCCGAACGCCCAACGGTATGACCACAAACCACAGTAGAGTTAGCCCCTAACGACGCCCCCTCCTTGATGAGAGTTTTGGCGTATACACCCCCTACAGGGAAATGAGCACGCGGAGTGGTTACATTAGTAAAGACACACGACGGACCACAAAAAACATTATCCTCGATCTCCACACCCTCGTATATCGATACATTATTCTGTATGCGCACATTATTGCCAATTTTGACATTATTGCCCACATTTACATTTTGACCCAAAGAGCAATTTTCGCCAAGAGTCGCACCCTTTTGCACATGAGAAAAGTGCCATATCTTGGTACCCTTGCCAATTGTTACATTATCATCGACGTATGATGATTCGTGAAGTAAATAGTCCATAATTATATTAGTTATATTATTTTTTTAGAGCTTGATATAGTAGTTCGATTGGGTGAAAAGCCTTGCGACCTGTGCCATGAAAAATTTGTTCGCGGCAGCTAGTACCTGGAGCCGAGATAGTTATATCTTGGGCAGTATCCCTAACCGCAGGAAAAAGAGTAGTTTCACCTATTTTAATAGACATTTCATAATGCTCCTTTTCGTAGCCAAACGAACCAGCCATACCACAACAGCCAGAAGGTATAATCTCAGCCACATAATTAACAGGTAGCGACAACATAACACGCGAAGCCTCGACGGAAGCAAGAGATTTTTGATGACAATGACCGTGGAGTTTTATCTGTTTACTATCCGAGACAAATTGCTCAGCAGTTATATTTCCTCGCTCTATCTCCCTTACGATAAATTCATCATAAAGCAGAACATTTTTTGCAAGCGCAGATGCTTTAGATTTCAACTCATCACCCACCAAATCGGGGTATTCATCTCTGAATGACAATATTGTAGATGGCTCTATACCAACAAGTGGCATATCATCACACACTATATCGCTGAGAAGAGAGATATTTCTTTGAGCCTTTTTTCTTGCCTGTTTGAGTAGACCCTTAGACAATTGAGCTCGTCCGCTATCCGTATGTTTTGGAATAATTACATTATACCCTAAACGATTCATCAACTTGATAAAAGAGATACCAACCTCCACATCCATATAGTTAGTAAACTCATCTGCAAATAGATACAGAGTTGCTTTCGGGTTCGGGTTTTGATTTTGGTTTTGATTTGGGTTTTCGTTTTGGTTTGGATTCTCGTTTTGGTTTATCAGTTCAATATTATTTTGCTTATACCATCTTTTTAGAGACTGCTTTGAGAGAGTAGGCAACAGGCGTTCTGGTGCAAACCCTACGGTCTTTTTGATAATATTACTGAAAAAATTACTCCTTGCAACTGCATTATATAGATACGAAAAATGGATAGCTGCACTATATATTTTATCAATATTCGCGATAAGTTTTGTGCGCAGAGGTAGGTGATTATTATCATAATAATGCTGCATATACTCCGCCTTATAGCGAGTAATATCCACATTAGAAGGACATTCGCTTTTACAAGCCTTACAACTAACACAATTATCAAGAAGTTGCAGAACATCTCTGTTTTGGAACACCTCCTGGTCGTTACCCGAGAGCAGAGCCTCTCTTAATCCATTAGCACGAGCACGTGTAACCTTCGACTCATCCTTGGTAGCACGAAAAGTGGGACACATAGTCCCTGCGAAAAGTTCGGATTTGCGACAATCGCCAGAGCCATTGCACTGTTCCACAGCACGGATAAATCCGCCTTGTTTAGAATAATCGAAATAGGTATTGATTTTCAGATCAGATTTTCGATACCTAAGATTACTATCCATAGAGGGCGTGTCGACAATTTTACCCCTATTGAATATACTATTTTTATCCCAAATATTTTTGAACTCCTTAAAAAGAGTATAAATTTTATCGCCAAAAAGGATAGGCAGAAATTCGCCTCTAAGTCGTCCATCACCATGCTCACCACTCAAACTCCCCCTATGTTTCTTCACCAACACCGCACACTCCTTTGCCACAGTTCGGAAAAGCCTTTTATCCTTATCATCTTTAAGATTGAGGATAGGACGAAGATGCAATTCGCCAGTGCTGATATGAGCGTGATATACACAACTTAAGTTATGCTTTTTCATCAACTGCGCAAAATCCGCCATATATGCAGGCAGACGTTCCGGTGCAACAGCTGTATCCTCAACTACCGAAACAGGTTTCGCATCACCCACCATACCAGAGAGAAGACCAAGACCAGCTTTACGCAACTCCCACACCTTATTAATATCAGTGCCATAGAGGATGGGATAGTGATACCCCATATTTTTTTTCTGAAGATTTGTGATAATATCACTTGCCTTAGAGTTAAGTTGCTCTTCGTTTTCCTCAGCTAACTCGATGATTAAAACAGCCTTAGGATCACCTTGAATAAAAAATCTATTTTTATTTTGAGATATATTCTGTTTGCTTAATTCTAGAATCTTACCATCTATGAGTTCGATAGCAACCGGCTTATGCGCCAAAGCTATAAGATTTGCATGGAACGACTCTTCGAGAGTATTAAAATGGGCGCAAACAACACATTTATGTATAGGCGGCAGAGGTTCGAGATTAAGAGTCAATTCCGTAGCCAATGCCAGCGTACCCTCTGAACCAGCAAAAGCCTTACAAAGATTGAACTTTTGCTTGACATTATCGCTGAAATAGTTATTTAAAAGCAGTTCATCGAGAGCATAACCAGAATTTCTACGTGTGAGGGATTTATCTGGAAATTTTTCTATAATCTCCCTCCGATTATCCTCGTTAGAGAGCAAATCAACTACACCCTTATATATATCACCCTCGAGCGAATTTAGTTTAGTTTTTGCTATAACCTCATCTTTATCAAGCTCTTCCAGTAAAACCAAAGAACCATCCGAAAAAACTGTTTCCGCTTTAAGAAGATGTTCGCGAGTGCTGCCATATACCAAAGAGTGAGAGCCACACGAATTGTTGCCAACCATACCACCCACACAACATCTATTAGAAGTAGATGTTTCAGGGGCAAAAAAGAGACCATAAGGTTTACAAAATAGATTTACCTCGTCTAACACCACCCCTGGTTGAAGTCGCACCCACCGCTCTTCTGGATTTATTTCCAGAATTTTATTCATATATCTGGAGAGATCGACAACCAATCCTGACCCCACCACTTGACCAGCCAACGAAGTACCAGCAGTACGAGGAATCAAAGATATTTTGTGCTCTTGTGCAAAATTTACAATCACCTTAATATCCTCTGTATCTTTTGGATACGCGACACCAATTGGTCGCTCTATGTAAGCAGAGGCATCAGTAGAATATATAGTTCTGTGCAGTGAGTCGTAAACGACATCACCTTTAATATGCAGCTCAGATAACATTGAAGAAAGATCCTTTTATTTCCAGCCGAAAGGGTGGTTGCTCAATGGATATTTTGCTAGTGGATGATAATCGCCCACTAATCCGACTGGAGTAGAATTGCGGATATCCGAAACTATTTGAATGCAATTTTTTGCCTCAGAAATCCTAAAACCCTCACCAGCAAGTATATGTTTATAACTTCTGGTATGAAGTTCGGTAAACCCTTCGCTAAACTCGAACTCATCGCCATCAATCATTATGGTGCGATATGTTTTTTTCTCGCCTTGCACCGCATTTGCAGGAAGATGATCAGAGTTGATTGATAAGAAATATCTTACACGAGCCTTTTCGAGTTCGAGATAACCAGATACCCTATCGTGCGACATTACGTGAACAATATTTTGTTTAACCGCGCCAAAAATCCAGGTTAGCATATCGTAAAAATGGACACCAATATTTGTAGCCACGCCACCACTTTTGTGCACATCGCCTTTCCAAGAGGTGTAATACCAATTGCCTCTCGACGTGATATATGTAAGGTCTACATCGTAGATTTTATCTTTTGGACCTTCGTCGATTTTCTTTTTTAGTGCGATGATTGAATCGTGAAGACGAAGTTGAAGTATATTATATGCCTTACAACCAGTCTCATTTTCCACCTTCATCAATTCATCGATATTGTAAGGATTGAGTACAACAGGTTTTTCGCAAATTACATTAGCACCGATACGAAGTCCGTAACGGATAAAAGCATCGTGAGTATAATTAGGGGTGCATACAGAGACCCAATCAAGAGCTTTATCAGTGCCCTTTACCTTTGAACAGAATCTATCGAACTGCTCATTTTCAGTAAAAAAAGAACAATTTGGGAAAAAGCTATCCATAATACCTACGCTATCAAATCTATCGTAGGCAGCAATAAGATTGTTTTCTGTATCCTTTATTGCTCGCAAATGACGAGGGGCGATATACCCACCAACTCCTATTAAGGCGAAATTTTTCATAAATTTATTTTTTTTGGACCCTCTGATTATTTGAGGATCTCTGTTTTTTTGGATCTCTGATTTTTTGAGGACTCTGTTTTTGGGGTCTCTGTTTTTTTGATAAGTCAATCTTTTTTAGGGATATCTCTATTTTTTGAGGATCTCTGTTTTTGAGACTCTATTTTTTGAGGATCTCTGATTTTTGGATCTCGATTTCTTTGAGACCTATAGTTTTGGGGACTCTGTTTTTTTGATAAGTCAATCTTTTTTAGGGACCTCTCTATTTTTTGAGGATCTATTTTTTTGAGACTCTATTTTGGGCGGACCCTCTGTTTTTGGGGATCTCTGTTTTGGTAACTCTATTTTGGGCGGACCCTCTGTTTTTTTTGGGACCTCTGATTTTTTGAGACTCTATTTTTTATACCTCACTCCCTAATAGAAATCAGGGTGGTTATCTTTGATTTTAAGCTCTATCGATATAGATCCTTATTTAATCTCCTCGATAAAACTAGCATTAACATCCACTGTATAAGCCACAAGCCCCTCTATATTAATAGTAACCCTACGATCTCGTTTACCCTTAATCTTTTTCAACACTCCCACATATCCTTTAAAATCGCCATCTATTATTCGCACACTTGTTCCTTTTTCTAACTGTGTTAAAGTTGTATCGACATAGGTAATTTGATCTGACAAATAGGTATTAGCGCGAATAAATTGCTCCATTTGCACTGTAGAGACAACCATAGGTAATAATCTGCCTTCAGACTTGAAAAGGCGATTGTGTATATAAGTTAAATTAAGTTTAATTTCGGATAGTTGAGCAGCAGTAGCTTTTATGAAGAGTAAATTACTAATGGCTGGACGTAAGATAATGTTTTTTTTACCAGCTTTAGTTGAATGAACCTGTTGCATTGGAACAAAACACTCTATATTGCAAGAATCAAGATATGCTTTTGCTTTAAGCTCCCGCTTAAAAGTCGTTTTCATTGCATACCACACCCTATCATTTTTAGAATAATTCATCATACTTTTTTTAAGTGTAGACAACAGCGGTAGAATACGATATTTTAGTTACTAGCTAAATATCAATCACTTAAGTGTGTTTTAGTATAAAGTATACTCAAAACACCATACACCCGATTTTTAGGTTATCTCTGTATTTTTATTTATAGGGAGAGAAAAAATCCCTGAAAAAACAACACAATTGTAACGAAATTTTAACACGGTGCAACGTGTAATTCCACTCAATATATAGAGCACCCAAATTTGAGTACAAAGGTACAAAAAAACACCGATACTAACAAAAAATTACATAAAATATTAAAAAAAAGATTTTACCCCCCCCGAATATCCCTCAAACAGTTGAAATACAGGGTTTTATTTTGATTAAAACAACTTAACAGAAAAGAAGAGAAGAGAAGAATTACCTATTTTTTTTAAACCCTCATCTTTTTTTTATCAAAATCTAACAAAGAAAACAGATTTAAGGGAACTTCTAAAAACTCCCCGAACAAAAATTAAATTAACAATAATAATAATAAGACTCTAAACTATTCTTCTGCGATATTTTTGATCCTTATCAGCCTATTTTCCCTCTTATATCACTCATTTAGCCCGCTAAACTCGTGATATGCGAGTCAAAATAGTTTTAATAATTCTTCAAAAATCTACACAAAGCAGTCTATAGAAGTCCCCTATATAAAAGAAAATGAGGTTCATGGGGCAAGAATATGCTAGATTGTATGCTCTATTTTCTACCGAAATCGGCAGGGATTTCGCCCCATAGTTCTGTGGGCCATTTGATTATTTGAGTGGTGTAATCGTTGTTGAGCAACCATCGTTCTGCACGGGCTATTAGGTCGAACACGGGTATATTCGCCTCAGTGCGCGCAAGTGATGTTTTACATTTTTTGTTGCGCACCCACGCCATAGCAGTAACACTATCAGAGTAGATAGGAATTTTGCTATCGTGCTGTTTGAGGAGTGCGAGACCGTGTACAAGCGCAAGAAACTCACCGATATTATTTGTGGCATCGGGGTAGGGACCAAGTCGGAAAAGCTCTTTTTTAGAATCAGTTATTACTCCCCTATACTCCATCAGACCAGGGTTACCACTACAGGCGGCATCGACTGATATTGAGGGGAGAATAGGGTTGATATTGGTAGAGAGGGGTTGATTATAGGGCTGTTGATTGGACTCGTTTGATGAGGTAGATTGGTTTGACGTTGTAGATTTATTTGATTGTGGTGATTGGTTTGATTGTGGTGATTTGCCTATTGCTTTCCAATAGTTATAGGATCTAGCAAGCTGAGCCTCTTCGAGCGTTGGATAGCCTTTATATTGCGCCCCCTCGAAACCATCAATTTCGAGTTTACACTCCTCCCAACTCTCAAAAATCCCAGTTTTACGACCTCGCCAAATTACATAATATTTGTTTTTCTTCGCCATTAATCTATTTATTTGCGGACTATATTAGTTGCATTTGCCTGAGCAGTTGGGGTGATAACTAAATCATTGATACAAACGTGGGCAGGTAGCGAAACCACATATCTAATAACATTTGCAATATCCTCACCTACAAGAGGTTGATAACCATCGTAAGTTTTTGCTGCTCTAGTTGCATCGCCTTTAAATCTAACGGTCGAGAATTCGGTATCAACCGCACCTGGACATATATTTGTAACCTTAATTCCATATGGTAACATATCAATGCGCATAGCTTTACTTAAAGCATCAACTGCGTGTTTAGTAGCACAATAGACATTACCATTAGGATAAACCTCCTTGCCTGCGGTAGAACATATATTGATGATATGACCAGTTTTACGTTCGCACATCAGAGGAGAAATAGCGCGAGTCATATACAAAAGACCCTTGACATTAGTATCAATCATACGCTCCCAATCATCTTCAATACCCTCTTGAATTGTATTAAGACCCACAGCGAGTCCTGCATTATTGACCAAAACATCAATATCACGCCAATCATTGGGAATAGAATTTACTGCATTTTTTACTGCATTTGAATCGCGCACATCGAAATTAAGAAGTAGGATTTCAGTGTTGAATTGAGTCTGAAGTGTGTTTTTGAGTTCCTCGAGAAGCTCAAGTCTACGACCTGTAATTATCAGATTATAACCATCTTCTGCCAATGCCAATACGGTAGCTTTACCAATTCCGGAAGTTGCGCCTGTTACTAATGCTATTTTTTTCATGATTATTTATATTTTAAGAGGTTTGATATTTTATGACATCAAAGGTAATATAAAAATCTGAAACTATACGGATATAAATATGTTAAATAAATATAAAAGAATTGACTATTAAATGGATTAAAGAGAATTTATTATTATCTTTGCATTGTGTAAGATTCAAGAGATTACACTTGATTTTTGTGAATTATGATAGATTATAGAGCAACGGCAATAAAAGAATTGACAGAACATAACATTCGACCATCGCT
>JAWXTU010000068.1:0-12352 GCA_044433285.1 bacterium
ATTATAGAGCCAAATATTCTTAACAATAGACCTCGTAAAAAACTCGGTTACCTCACACCAAACGAAAAATTTAATCAATTAATTAATCAGAATTCTGTTGCATTTGCAAGTTGAATTCAGCTTATATCTTGATAAAGATCATTGGAAAATGCTTGACGATGACGATACACATCTTATTGCTTTTTATCCTGGTAATGAACCGCGAATATTCTACAATAAAATGGATCTTCTCAACGAAGAATTAGCAAAGAATGTACTTTTTAGAGTTGAAAACACTAAAAAACACTCTGATATTGATGATGCATTTGAGAGTTTAGGTGATAATGCACATCTTATTTTTGTAACAAGTGAAAAGATGGAAAAAGATATATTTGCTAGACTACAAAAAAAGATAAAACCAGAAAGTGATCATGCAGTAGCTGATGATAATTTTGAATTATAATAATTATGGTAACTAAAGAGCAACAAATAGAGATTTACCAAGAAGAATTAAAAGAAGTTGAATTTCAAATAAAACGCACTTTTAATTCAAGAGCTTATACATTATTTCAGAATGGTGAAATGTATGTTGGGGTATACAAAGGATACAGCCAATTAAATGGAGCAATCTTTGTGCAGATACCAAATGGGAGTAAATATCATACGCCCCGATTAGATATCAAACTTAATTGTTTCACTTTACCTTTAGGTAAAGAAAAACCATCAATGTGGAATGATCTAAGATATATTGATCTGATTGAAAATAGAAACAGTTGTGAGATTAAAATTGTAAACTATGCTAAATGCGATAGGGAAGGCTGGATTACAATGGTCTTACAAGGTGTTGAAATGGAGTTTATGGAAAATCTACAAACTAATCAAATATTAGCTTTCGGACCTGTCACTCCGCCATATGAATACTTATATAATCTTAAAAGGTTTTCAGAATCGATAAGTTCTGAAAATAATATATGGAATAATATTCTTCAATTTAATTTAGCTACAACAAACAATAGAAATCCAATTCTTTTAAGAGAAGACATAGATATTGTGTCGTCTATAATAAATGATGTTGAGAAATGCAATTTATACACCTTACAAGGACCTCCAGGAACAGGAAAAACATATATAGTTGCAGATCTCGTATCTCGCTTAATTAATGAGGGTAAATCTGTATTAATAACATCCTTAACTAATAAATCTCTAATAGAAGTATGCATGAAGCCATTCTTCGACAATATTTTCGAGAAGGAATTAATTAGTAAGACAAATTTAACTTTAGAAGAAAGACTTAGTTTTCCAAAAATAAAAGCTGTTAAAGATGAAATAATAGCAATTGATGGTGCTGTTACGTTAGCAACTTATTATCAATTTTCAAAAATATGGGACAAACAAACTCATACATTTGATTATGTAATTGTTGAAGAGGCATCCCAAGCATTCTTAACTACTATTGCTGCTGCATTAAAAATTGGGAAAAAAGTAATTGTAGTAGGAGATCCTTTGCAAATAACTCCAATCATACAAAATAAAAACATAAACGAAATAACAGATTCAAATACACTCATTAATGGGATGCAAACTATATGTTCTATTACTCAATTTAACTACGGAAGAAAAATTGAGACTAGACGATTGACATATAGATCTACAGAATACACAAACTTATTTTATCAAAATACTATAGAGTCGAAATCTATATATTCTGATTTAACAACAGACATACAACAGTTTTCATATATTAGTAATGCTATTCATCCAAAGGGTGGTCCAACGTTAATTAAGTTACCATATCAAGAAGGACACAATAATGCCCTGGAGTTTATTATTAAAATCATAGATGATTTATCAATATTGAAAAATGTAAAAATTGCTGTACTAACACCACAAATTGAAACACTTAAAATCCTTCAACAAAATCTTAAACAAAGAACTCAAAAGACAGATTATATTGTTGAAACTGTAGACAGAGTACAAGGTTTGGATGTTGATTATTGCATCTACTATATGCCTAAAGTGAGTAGATTCTCATTAAATGATAATAGATTTAATGTAGCTACTAGTAGAGCTAAAAAAAGTACATTTATTGTTATTCCAGAGAAATACCAACATCTACTACTCAATAACAATGCCTCTAAATATATCAATAAACTTGATGCTGAATACTCATTTAATCTTACAAATGAACTGAAACTAGAAAAATGCACTTGCACCGCCAATCCAGAGGTTTTTGTTAAAACTCCATTAGAAGATATTTTTGAAAATAGCACTAAAAAAGAGGAAGAAAATACAGGAATCAAAGTGGTAGGCAAAATTGACCTATCACAATTTAAAACCCCAAAACAAAGAGAGATCATATCATCATCTAAAAAAAACATCTACATTATAGATACAAATGTATTTGTTAATCAACCAGATATAATAAGTAAAATAGATAACAAATATGATATCGTATTGTCTGCTAAGGTAATAGATGAACTTGATCATTTAAAGATTAAGTTAGGAAATAATGACAAAAAGAATGTTGATCTAGCATTGAGAAATATCAATAAACAAATTGATAAAAGCAATATCAAAATGGAATTCTCTGATTCTACACTGCTCCCTAATGATTTTGATAAAAGATCTCCAGATAATAATATTCTCACTGTTGCTCTGAAATATATCAATGAAAATCCAATTCTATTAACGTCAGACAATGGATTACAGATAAAGGCAAAAGGGCTTAAAATTGCAACTATATCACTAAAAGAATTTCTCAAACGCTAATTATTAGACTAAAGATGTAAAACTAACACAGAAAGCAGTAAACAAAAATATCGTATTAACCAAAAGGTACAAAATTAAAACTACAACTCATCATATTATATGATGATCAGCTACAATAAAAGAATCTCTTTTTTAAAGTTATTTTTAAACTACACAAAATCTAATTGATAATCAACAAATTAATTTAAATACCTCACAAAAGTGTCAAAATCAGGGAAAAATATATTATTTTATTTTGTGATCCAGGAATTTTGTATTATCTTTGCTGTAGCAAATTTACCTTATTATATAACAATAATTCATTATGATTTGTAATAGTATTACATACTCAAATAAAGACAGATCAAGAGATTATTCTACAATCTTCACTCGTCGTGTATTTAGTAGTATAATTGATAATGATGACTTTTCTTATATAGATATAATAGCAGATAGATATGACCGTGATTTAATATCAGGTGGTAAACTGAATACGTATCTTGAATACATAAAATATCTTTATAAGCATTTATGTAAAGAATATAGATGCGAATATCTGTACAAAAACACTATAATAAATGAACTACTAATAAAACAACATGGAACGAAAAACACTATTGCTATAAACGAATTTAGAACTGGTGATGCAATTGTTGATATCGCATTATTTAACGGAATCAGCAGAGCTTTTGAAATTAAGACTGAATATGATTCAGATAAAAGATTAGCTTTGCAGTTGTCAAACTATTGTAAGATATTCCATGAATGCTATATAGTTATTCCTGAAAATTTACTACCAAAGTACATAGGGGTCGTTGAAGAGAATATAGGGATTGATCTTCTATACAGAGAACGAGGTCTTTTAAAAATAAAGACTTATAGACAAGCTTTAACTAACACGACTGTGGATCCGGAAATAATGATTAAAAGTCTTAGGGTAAATGAATATAAAAGCATAGTTGAAAAGCATTTCGGGACTCTTCCAAATGTATCTAGTTTTAAAATGTACAATGTCTGTTTGGAATTATTAAAACAGATTGATAACTGCGAATTACAAAGACTATTTAATGACGAGATAAAATTACGCAAGACTGTTACTCCTGGACTGAAAAAAGTCAAGAAAGAACTACGACAGGTTTGCTTAAGTCTAAATGTTAACTTAGAGCTATACAAAGAGTTGGAATCAAAGTTGAAAACAAAAATAATTATATAAGATATGTATTTACCATATTTAAGAGGAAAACAATTCGAACTCATCGCATTGAGAGAGTTCTCTGCAATATGTCAAGATTGCACAAAAATAACACCTATTATAGAGCCTGTAAAATCTACTTATAACAGTCTGAATTTAGCAGTAGATACATTAATTAAAAATAAGCTAAAGTTTGCATTAGTTCTCAATCCTAATGACGGTGACTTTAGATCTTGTTATGCTAATATATTAGATGAATTACCTCAACTCAAAACTAATACTGATTGTTACACACCTGCATTCTTAGTAACAAAAAATGGAGTAGCTAATATTGCAAAAATAATTACCGAAGAGGACTTGCATGATGTAATGCTTATATTCAAAGAGAGTATTGATATCGATAATACACAAATAATAAATCTAATTTCTCATGATAATATTCAATATATAGTATCAGAGGATACAAACTCTAGACTAACGAATAGGAGAATAAAAGCAACAGGCAAGCATATTATTAGGTTAGACGATAAATTTAATGAGCAAAAAAAGAACTCTGACTACCTAAACATACTGGAAGAGTTATTTACAGACGAGCATAATTACTTTAAAGCAGAGGGAGGCTATTATGGATTTTCAGATTATACAGTACTTCCTAAAAACTTTGTCGACGGTGGTATGCGACCATATGCAATTGCAATACATCTAACATACAAGAAAAACGACGATGAGGTATGGATTAAGCATTTTGTATCTGACACAAATGATACCCCTGCAAACATTCAAGGTAAATTTGCAGAAGCATCTGAAAAAGCTAAAAGTTTCTTCCTACCCAGAACTAAAACTGCCGCAATAGAAGAACTTATAGCTATGGTTGATGCTGAACGCTATCCTGGTTTAGGTGTGGTAAAAAAAATCTCTATTCGCAATCATATAGAGTTAATGAATAATATATTATCCCAATCTATATAATAATGAAAGTCTGTTCTTGTTGTTTCGCCGATAGAGAAATTAAATCCTATATTGCTTCAGAGTCTACAGAAATAGGTAAATGTGATTATTGTAATGAATACTGTGATTTATTAGATATTGGAGAATTATTAGATTTCTTTAAAGAGTTTTTGAATATTTTTCAACCTGCAGATAAAGGGTTTAATTTAGTCGATATAATACACACTGATTGGGGAATTTTTACATCCCCAAATGTAGCTTCTGATATCTTATCAGATGCTACATCTGCAACCAATCAACATAATCTGTTAAAATCCTATGTTACATATAATGATAATATTTTAGAGTGTGTCCGCCATTGGGATAAATTAAAAAATAATATTCGAAAAGAGTGGAGATTCGTTACAAATACAGAGAAACTTCAAGACTATGAATGGGATTCTCTATTTTCAAAACCTGAAATAATTGACACAAATAAATTATTGTACAGAGCTAGAATTCATCAAGAAGAAAATCAAGATGCCTATCCAATAGACGAAATGTATACACCACCTACAGAAAAAACATCTGCTGGTCGTGCAAACCCGTTGGGTATCCCATATCTGTATCTAAGTGAAAGTCCCGATACTACGCTCTACGAAACACGTGCTTTATTTTTAGATGATATATCAATAGGAACGTTTAAAATTAAGAATGAGAAACAGGTTAAGATTGTGGATCTCACTGATGAATTGAGTAATTATGAAAGTCCATTTGTTAGTGAAGATATGAAAATCCTCACCAAGAGTAAGATGCTAACTAGAATTATAAGTAAAGACCTCGCTAAACCCCTTAGAAGATATGACTCTGAAATAGAATATATTCATACTCAATTTATCTGCGAATATGTAAGATATGTATCTGGAGCTAATGGTATAAAATTTAATAGTTCTTTGCATACTGACGGTATTAATTATGTTATATTTAATCCAGAATTATTTGAATGTATAAAGGTTGAAAAACGACATATAACTTCTGTTACAATTGATTCTACAATTTGCTGTAATCAACTCACTATAAATAACGAAAATAAAACAGAAGAGAACTTTAACCGTTCAAATAAGAAAAGATATCAATCGAAGAAATAGAAAAATAATATGCAATTTGATAAAAAATGACTACCAAACTATTGAATTTATTGCCTCTAATTTAGACCGCAGTGTTACATATCTAAGAAACAATATACTACCACGTCTTATCGATAGAGATAGTGAAGAACGCCAATATCCAGAAACTCCCAAACACCCACAACAGAAATTTAGAGCTACTTCTACAATTCATAATAATAGTGATAGTTAAGATCGCTAACAGTGATAGTAACCCCCACTCCCCAACATTAAATTTTAATGAATTTTATCATTCCTAGATATTGTGTAGTTGAAAATATTGTAGTACCTTTGCACCAAAATAAAGCAGGATGTATTCTATCAAACAAAAACATAAGGTAAATTGCTCTGAGTCTACACATTCAGTGGAGAGACAGCCCCTTTTTTTATTTGATTTATTTATATAAAGAGTAACTAACTTTTCGGTTAGCTACTCTTTTTTTTGACTAAAAAACAAAAATATCGCCTGACTCAAATAGGTGCAAAAATAAAAAAACTTAAAAACAACAACTAATCACATTATATAATGATTCGCTACAATAAAAAAATTGTTCTGGAAAATGGAGAGGAATTTTTTGGATATGGCTTCGGGGCTGACCGTGAGGCTGTAAACGAAATAGTATTTAACACGTCGATGGTGGGGTACCAAGAGATTATGTCGGACCCGTCGTATACCGACCAAATGGTGGTGATGACTTATCCGCTGATCGGTAACTATGGTATCACCGATGATGACTATGAAACTAAATTCCCTACGCTGGGTGGACTCATCGTGCGAGAATATAATGATGTGCCATCGAATTTCCGCTATACTAAAACGCTAGCTGAGGTGCTCGAAGAGCATAATATCCCTGGTATTCAAGGCGTTGATACTCGCAAGATTACTCGCATTATTCGCAGTGAGGGGTCGCAACGTGTGATTATTGTTGATGCTGATATGCCTAAGGAGGTGGCTATGGAAAAACTAAAAAATACGCCTATCGATACTGAACAGGTAAGTCGTGTGAGCTGCAAAAAACGCTGGTTCTCGCGCACGCCTAACCACAAATATGATGTGGTGGCTATCGATTGTGGTATCAAATATAATATCATCCGTTCGCTAAATAATCGTGGATGTAATGTAACGGTGGTGCCGTATAACACTACTGCTGAAGAGATTATGCACTTTCAACCAGATGGTATATTCCTCTCGAATGGTCCTGGCGACCCAGAGAATGTGCAGTGCGTAATTGAACTAGTGCGCAAACTGCGTGGTAAATTGCCTATCTTTGGTATCTGTCTTGGTCACCAGATGATTTCGCTTGCTTATGGTGCTAAATCGTTTAAACTGAAATTCGGACACCGCGGTGGTAACCACCCAGTGAAGAATTTAATCAATGGTCGTGTGGAAATTACATCGCAAAACCACTCATATGCCATTGATACTGAATCGCTAAAAAATACAGGTCTTGAGGTTACTCACGTGAATATTCTCGACAATACGGTGGAGGGTGTATGCGCTCCTGCCGACAAGATTTTCTCGGTGCAATATCACCCTGAGAGTGCTCCTGGTCCGCAAGATAGTACATATTTATTCGACCAATTTATCGATTTAATGAAAGGAGAGTAAAAACTAATCACCAACAAGGTTTTTTTAATAAAAAAGATATACAATATTATGCCAAAAAGAACAGATATAAAAAAGATATTAGTAATCGGATCGGGTCCGATTGTGATTGGTCAAGCTGCCGAATTTGACTATGCAGGTACTCAAGCCTGTCTTGCTTTGCGCGAGGAGGGATACGAGGTGATTCTCGTAAACTCTAACCCTGCTACGATTATGACAGATACGCATATTGCCGACAAGGTGTATATGGAACCGCTTACGCTAGAGTATGTTGCGAAGATTATTCGCTATGAGCGTCCTGATGCTATCGTGCCTAGTTTGGGGGGTCAGACTGGTTTGAACCTCGCAGTGCAACTGGCTAAGAAAGGGGTGCTTGCTGAATGTGATGTGGAGATACTTGGTACTAAGTTCGAGAGTATCGAACGTGCGGAGGATAGAAAGCTGTTTAAGGAGTTGTGCCAACAACTGGGCGAACCTGTATTGCCATCGGCTATCGCAAATAATGTGCAAGAGGCGCTTGATGCGGTAGTGGAGATTGGTTATCCTGTGGTGCTGCGCCCTGCATTTACGCTGGGTGGTACTGGTGGTGGTTTTGCCGACAACGAGGAGGAGATGCTCGACCTTTTGCGCCAAGCTCTCATTTTATCGCCTACGCACCAAGTGTTGATTGAAAAAAGTATCAAGGGGTACAAAGAGATTGAATATGAGGTGATGCGCGATGCTAACGACACGGCAATTACCATCTGTAATATGGAGAATATCGACCCTGTAGGTGTGCATACTGGCGACTCGATTGTGGTTTGTCCGTCGCAAACGCTTACTAATAAGGAGTATCAACTGCTCCGCGATTCTGCTCTAAAAATCATTCGCGAACTACAAATCGAAGGGGGTTGTAACGTGCAATTTGCGCTTGATCCTCTGTCGTTTAACTACTACCTAATTGAGGTAAATCCTCGTGTGAGTCGTTCGTCTGCCCTTGCATCAAAGGCGAGTGGATACCCTATTGCTCGTGTGAGTACAAAAATTGCGGTTGGTTTGCACCTCGATGAGATTCAGATTGCAAATACTCCTGCCTCGTTTGAACCTGCGCTTGACTATGTGGTATCAAAAATTGCTCGTTTCCCATTTGATAAATTTGCCGATGCACAAAATACTCTTGGCACTCAAATGAAGGCTACTGGTGAGGTGATGAGCGTGGGTAGAACAATTGAGGAGTCGCTTTTGAAGGCTGTTCGTTCGTTAGAAGTTGGTGTTTGCCACCTACACGATAAGAAATTTGACAACTGGGAGAACCAAACACTCCTAAACTATATCAGCACCGCCACCGACGATAGAATTTTTGCTATTGCACAACTAATTCGTAAACACGTGGATTTGGGTATCATTTACAATGTAACAAAAATCGATATGTTCTTCTTGGAAAAATTCAAGAAAATCGTTGAATTTGAAACTGTTATAATTGAAAACCCTAACTCGCTCGAGGTGCTTAGAGATGCTAAACGTATGGGTGTGAGTGATAAATATATCGCCAAACAATGGGGCAGCAGCGAACACGATATCTATCTATTGCGTGCAGAGAATAACATATTCCCGGTGTACAAGATGATTGACACCTGCGCAAGCGAATTTTCATCGTATGTGCCTTATTTCTACTCTACTTACGAGGAGGAAAACGAGAGTATCGTGAGCGACAAAAAGAAGATTATCGTACTTGGATCTGGTCCGATCCGTATCGGACAGGGTGTGGAGTTCGACTACTCTACTGTGCACGCTATTTGGTCGATACACCGTGCTGGATATGAGGCAATTATCATCAATAACAACCCCGAAACTGTATCAACCGACTACACCACTTCGGACAAACTATATTTCGAACCGCTAACGGTGGAAGATGTGATGAATATTATCCATCTTGAGAAACCAGAAGGGATAATCGTATCACTTGGCGGACAGACAGCGATTAACTTGGCTGAGCCATTGCACAAACTCGGGGTGCCGATTATCGGTACTGATGTTCAGGCAATTGAGAACGCCGAAAACCGCGATTCGTTTGAGAAGATTATGACTCGCCTCGGCATTCCACAACCACAAGGTGAAGCTGTTACTAACATCGAAGATGGTGTAACCGTGGCAGAGCGCATTGGATATCCAGTATTGGTGCGCCCGTCGTATGTACTTGGTGGTCGTGCAATGCAAATCGTTAGCAACGAGGCGGCACTCCGTCAGTATCTACAAACAGCGGTAGAGGTGAACGTATCTCAACCAGTATTGGTAGATAAATATCTGATGGGTAAAGAGTTGGAGGTAGATGCAATATGCGACGGAACAGATGTATTTATCCCAGGTATTATGGAGCACGTAGAGCGCACAGGTATCCACTCGGGAGATTCGATATCTGTATATCCAACATTCTCAGTATCAGAGGCTGTAAAAAATAAAATCATCAACTACACAGTGCGTTTGGGTAAAGAGATCGGCATCATCGGACTATATAACATACAGTTCATTGCCGACAAAAACGACGAGGTATTTATCATTGAGGTAAATCCACGTTCGAGTCGCACCGTGCCATTCATTAGCAAAGCAACTGGTTATCCTTTAGCTGATATTGCAAGTCGTGTGATACTTGGTCATCCACTTGCAGAACAAGGATTTACGGCAGTATACCCTACCGAAAAGAAACGTTGGTATGTAAAAGCTCCAGCATTCTCATTCTCGAAAATTAGAGGTATCGATGCTTACCTATCGCCAGAGATGAAATCGACAGGAGAGGCGATTGGATACGACAAAAAATTCACTCGTGCGCTATACAAAGCGTTGCGCTCGTCGGGTATGCACTTGGCAAATTATGGTACGCTGCTTGTAACCATTGCCGACGTGGACAAAGAGAGAGCATTGCCACTTGTAAAACGCTTTTATGATTTAGGATTCAACCTCGAAGCGACACGTGGTACAGCCGATTTCTTACGTCAGCACGGATTGCGCACTCGCACACGCGACAAGCTATCTGAGGGGAGCACCGAATTGATTGACGCACTTCGTCAAGGACACATCAACTACGTGATTAACACTATGGACGTGAGCAACATAGGCGAAACTACACGTGATGGATATGAAATTCGTCGCGCAGCAGTAGAGAACAACGTTAGTATGTTTACATCGCTCGAAACCGTGCGTGTACTACTCGAAGTGCTCGAAGAGATTACACTCGGGGTGAGCACGATAGATGCAGAATAATTTAAAGGGACTTTTAAGAATTTCTGCAAAATAGTTTTTAAAAGCCTCTAAAAAGGATTTCTAAAGAAGAACTACTAAAGAAGAACTACTAAATACTATGTACAAGCAAAATATCTATAAAATCAGGAGTAATGAGCCACTAACACCATCTGTATTTAAGATGGTGTTGGAGGGCGACACTCAATATATCACCGCACCAGGGCAATTTATCAACATCGAACTAGAGGGTAAATTCTTACGCCGCCCAATTTCGGTGTGCGACTGGGACAGCGACACGATAACCATTATCTATAAAATAGTGGGTGACGGAACGCTACAAATGGCGCAAATGTCAAGCGGCGAAACGCTCGATATCATCACAGGATTGGGCAACGGATTCGACACCACAGTGCGCACACGCCACCCGCTTTTGGTGGGCGGAGGAGTGGGAGTACCCCCAATGTATGCACTTGCAAAACAACTAGTTGCAGAGGGCAAGCGTCCTACAATGATTATGGGATTCAACACAGCCGAAGAGGTATTTTACTACGATGAATTTTGCGCTTTGGGCATAGATGTATTTGTAACTACGGTAGACGGCACAGGCGGCACAAAAGGTTTTGTAACCGACGCAATGGAGCAAAACGGCATATTGTACGATTACTACTATTGCTGCGGACCAGAACCGATGTTGCGCGCGCTACACAGCGGAGCTTTTACAAAAGGTCAGTTGTCGTTTGAGGAGCGCATGGGGTGCGGATTTGGCATCTGCATGGGGTGCACCTGCAAAACCATCACTGGCGGATACAAACGCATCTGCAAAGAGGGACCAGTAATGCTAAAAGAAGAGATTAATTTTAACGATTAAGCTCTCTGAACTATCAACTATTGCTCTTGGAAACTAACGATTACTATGGGTAATTAACTATTGATCTGGAGAAACGAATGATTGCTCTGGGGAAACGAATGATTGATCTGGGAAAATCAACGATTAACAAAATTATAGTCTAATGCTAATGTGATAACTCCAGAAAACATCTAGGATACAAACAACAGGTTATCAATGATAAACAACAGATTATCGCAAAACAAAGTAGTAGAAAACAACGTTATATTATGAATAAATTAGAAGTTACACTAAGCGGCATAACGCTCGACAACCCTATAATACCTGCCTCTGGCACATTTGGTTACGGACAAGAGATGGCAGAGTTTTACGATATAAACATACTCGGTTCATTCTCATTTAAAGGCACCACACGTGAGGCACGATATGGCAACCCAACGCCGCGCATTGCGGAGTGCGGCACTAGCGGAATGATCAATGCAGTAGGACTACAAAATCCAGGTATCGAGGCGGTTATCAATCGTGAACTACCTGCAATGAAAGAGATATTCCACAAACCAGTAATTGCCAACATCAGCGGTTTTTCGATTGAAGAGTACGTAGAGTGTTGCGCATTAATCGACAAAGAGGAGCAAGTGGGCATAATAGAGGTAAATGTGAGTTGTCCGAAC
>JAWXTU010000069.1:0-11933 GCA_044433285.1 bacterium
CAAATAATCCTCGCTTTCCTGTGCACTTAAAATTCATAATGATTTATATTAGTTTTACACTGCAAAGATAAGCATAATTATTTGATTTTCAAAGAATCAGTTAATAGAAGTCACCTTAAGAAATTGTGTTTTCGCATTATTTTTTTAGTCCACAAAGATACAAAAATATTTTTTCTATCACAATAAATTAACAAAAAAAATTACACACCACAAATAAAAGAAAGCTAACTCGCTAATATTAAAACAGATAAATGGTAAAAACAATAAAAACCAGACAACTATTTTGAGTTTTAAAAATATTATATTACTTTTGCGCAACATTATATTATAATAATCGACAACAAATAAAAGACAGATAAAACTTATGAAAACCATATTCTTAACAGGTGGAGCTACTGGTATCGGACGAGAAATAGCACAACTATTTTACAAAAAGGGGTATAATGTTTCATTCATTGATATAAATAAAACCGAATCGGACATCACCACAGAAAATTGGGACGATCCGCGATTTTTATTTTTTCATGGGAGCGTAACCAATAGAGATGACATCAACAGTGCGATTGAGGCAACAGTGAAAAAATTTGATAAAATAGATACATTAATACCCAACAGCGGTATAAATATAAAAGGTAACATACTATCTACCAGCGATGAAGAGTTGGATTTGATGCTCAACACCAACCTAAAAGGGGTGATAAACACCATTCGTGCGGCACTACCATATATAATTACTAACGGAGGTGGGTCTATTGTGATAAACGTTTCAGACCAGGCATTTATCGGCAAAGAGGATAGTTTTGGATATGGTATTACAAAAGGTGCATTGGGTCAGATGGTGAAAAGTCTGGCAATAGATTATGGAAAACATGGTATAACCGTAAGTGGTGTTTGCGCTGGTACAATTATTACCCCACTCGCCCAAAACCTATTGCAAAAATGGGCAGATAATGAGTTTGACGGTGAGATAGATAGAGCTATAGAAGAGGAGGCGAAACTATACCCAGTAGGTAGAGTGGGCAGAGCAGATGAGGTGGCTGAATTTTTCTATTTTCTAGCAAATGCACCATTTGTAAGTGGCTCTCTGCATTTGATTGATGGGGGACTTATTGCTGGGTAATAATAAGCGGAGATTAAAAAACGCCCCCGAGAAAAAAATTAAACAAATTACAACTAAAAAATATCAACAAAGCTGTTCTTAGAAGCCCCCATTAAACGAATAATATGGTAACTAAAAAAAAATCTGAATATAAAAAGGCTCGACTAGCAGTAGCTCTGTTCTTCTTTTTTCAAGGTGCGATATTTGCCACATGGGCTAGCAATATACCTTATATAAAAGGGATACATAACCTAAGCGATGCTGCATTAGGGGCAATACTTTTTACCATACCAATTGGGCAAGTGTGCACAATGGCACTAGCAGGTTGGCTAACATCGCGCTTGGGGAGCAAACCGACACTACGAATTGGCGCACTGCTCAGCCCCCTCTCACTCATTCCTATCGCCATAGCACCAAACATCACAATACTCTGTATATCACTGCTTTCAATGGGTGTAGCATCTAATATATTCAATATATCAGTAAATACACAAGGTGTAAATATCGAACAAAAATACAACAAAAACATTATGCCTACACTGCACGGAATGTGGAGTTTGGGTAATTTTTTCGGCGCACTAGTCTCTTTAGTATTTGGTATATACAGTATAAATACACTCCACCATTTTATCATAATTAATATATTTGTAATTATACTGGCGACAATCTTTCAGCAATATCTTGTAAATGAAGATTTTTCATCGAAAAAAGAAAATAAAGCTATTAAAGAGGAGAATAGTGTTAAATCTGGCTCTATATTCAAGCGTATTGACAAATATATTTTATTGTTGGGCACGATGGCTTGTCTGGCATTAATAACAGAGGGAACTATGTATGATTGGGGCGGCATCTTTTTTTTAGATATTGTAAAAATAGCTGAGAATCAGATAAAATTGGGTTATATAGTGTGTATGTGTACAATGACAATCGGACGCTTTACCGCAAACATCATCATCAATAAATATGGTAATACATTTGTGCTGCAATTGAGCGGTGCATTGATAACAATAGGTATGATGATTGCGGTGATATCGCCTACAATAATTTTTGCTACAATAGGGTTTGGAATAGTTGGTTTGGGGATAGCCTCGACAGTACCAATCTGCTACAGCCTTGCAGGCAAAAGCACCTCATTATCACCAGCTTTTGCTCTATCAACAGTTTCTACTTTGGGTTATCTCGGACTACTGGCAGGACCCCCAATTATCGGTTTTATATCAGAGGCAATAACCCTCAGATGGACGTTTGGGCTGGTGGCAATTATTGGAATAGTGATAGCTGTAATACCTACATATACAAAAAGTAATCTCTAAAATTTAAGGGGACACAAAAAAACTCCCTAAATAAAAATTAAAATCAAAACTAAAAACCAAAGAGAAATTATAAGGCGCCTCTAAAAAACTCCCTAAATAAAAATTTAAATCAAAAAATAACATGTAGGGCTGTTATCTGAGAATTATCTGGGAGCAATAAAATTTTCCTAATAAAAATTTAAAAAATATTTGCTATATCATAAAAAATTAGTAAATTTGCACCGACAAAATATTGTTTAACTAACCAAAATTAATTTGGACCCCGACGCTTTCTCTTATTCAAATACACTGCTCTCTATGAGTGCTGGAGTATTTATTGCTATATCCCTTGTAGCAATAGTTGTATGTGCAATTCTTTATCTTGCACCATTCCAAAAAATTCTATCTACAATCGCAGATTTTTTAAACAATACTCTGCAAAAACGAAATCTCAACAACAGTTCAATATCTCAAGAAGAGATATCACAAGTACTTGAATTGGCGGCAGATGCAGATGCCAATCCTGAACAAAATAATATCATTAGAGGTATAATAAATTTTGGTAATCAAGATGCAGAAGATGTAATGACATCGCGTATGGATATGGTTACACTGGACGAAGGTTCGTCGCTTGAGCAGGTGATCGAATGTATTGTTACACACGAATATTCACGAATACCAGTACTAATAAACAACTCCACCGACAATATAAAAGGGATACTCTACTCAAAAGATTTGATACCATATCTTGCGAAAAATGAACCTTTTGATTGGCAAGATTTGATTCGTCAGCCATTTTTTGTGGCAGAAACTATTAAATTAGATGAGTTGTTGGAAGAATTTCAGCAAAATAAGATACATTTTGCTCTAGTAGTAGATGAATTTGGTGGCACGTCTGGCATCGTTACAATGGAAGATGTATTAGAAGAGGTGTTTGGTGAAATTGATGATGAATATGACCAAGAAGAGGAGCTTTTGTACAGACAAATTGGAGAGGATAGTTATATCTTTGAGGCAAAAATAGAGTTGGAACAATTTTTGGCTATCACACAGCTTAACGAAGAGATATTTGAAGATAAAACCACTGATATAGAAACACTTGCTGGATTGATTTTGGAACTAAACGGCGACTTGCCAGAGTTAAATGAGATAATCAAATTTAAAGAGTATAGTTTTAAAGTGATTGCGATAGATGAACACCGTATTTTACAAATTAAATTTACAAAAGAGGAAATATAGAATTGATGTATAGAAAATTATATATAATATGCTGCATTGCGATGCTAATTGGCATCTTAGTTGGTTGTAAACCAAACACCTATCAACCTAAACCATACGGTTATTTCAGAATAGAACTACCGGAACATAGTTATGTGAGTCTCGACACGATAGAATATTACACCACAAATATCAGCAAATATTGCGAGGTAAACAACTCAACATCAGAATTTATTGCAACATCAGACCACTGGATAAATCTTTTTTACCCAGAGTTGAATGCCACGATACATTTAAGTTACAAAAAAATCACACCTGAAATATTTCAGACAGTGAGCGAAGAGAATAGAACATTAGCATATAAACACACGGTTAGAGCTGATGCCATTGCGGAGAGTTTTTTTGCGAATGACACAACCAGAACATATTGTATGCTGTTTGAGATGAAGGGTAATGCAGCATCTCCTGTGCAATTTTTCATTACTGATAGCACAGAGAATTTTCTGCGTGGATCGTTGTATTTCAACAATATACCCAATGCAGATTCAATTGCGCCATCGAGTATCTATGTAGAACAAGATATCATAGAATTAATAGAACAACTACGTTGGAAATAATTAGAGAAGACTTCTAAAACCTATCCGAAAAAATAACCACTTAGAAATAAATCAAAAATTATGATATTAGAACAACTAAAACTAGAGAACGGAGCAGAAATAGCTCTTTGGGATATAACAGAAACAGAAGATGAACTACTTGATATTCTGGAACTAAACCCATTTGTAATAGAAGAAATTTCGCATTTTTCGAGCAGCAAACGACGTCTGGAGTATTTGGCATTGAGATGTGCATTAAATCACCTTGCAGGAGAGTCTAAATTTATCAGTTATTTACCAAGCAGGCGACCTTATCTTGCAGATAAAACATCGCAACTGAGTATAACACACACTGGGCATTATGCAGCAGTTATCACACATCGCAACAGAGAAGTGGGTATTGATATAGAGCGCATTAGCGACAAAGTGGCACGTGTAAAAGCGAAATTTTTATCTGAGACAGAATTATCTCACATTGATGAAAAATCAGAAAAAACACAACTCACGATACTTTGGGCTGCAAAAGAGGCTATATATAAAGTGCTTGGTATTGAAGTGATTGATTTTATCAAAGATATTAACATACAGCCATTTCAACCATACTTAGATGGCGAGATAATAGCCGATGTGAAAATAGAAAATAGCACTACAGAATATAATTTAACATACAAAGTATACCCAGAATTCGTAATGGTGTGGGTGATAAAATAGTATTTTGAAGAGTAATATATATAGATATATATGTCAGCGGAAGTCGGAGAGTAAGCAGATATTTGCGCTACTCATCGACCCAGAAAAATGCCAGAATAGCAAGCAGATGCTTAACACTATTTTGGCGGAGATTGTTGCCACCGCACCCGAACTAATATTTGTTGGGGGGAGTCAATTAACTGCATCGATAAAAGATACTGTAAATGAGATAAAAAGCAGATGCAATGTGCCAGTGGTAATGTTTCCGGGCAACTGTAATCAATTTGCCGACAACGTAGATGCGATGCTATTTTTATCGTTGGTATCTGGACGAAATCCAAAATATCTAATAGAGCAACAAATTGAAGCGGCATCACTAATAAAAAAATCAGATATTGAGACTATTCCAACAGGGTATATCTTAATTGATGGAGGGCGAAAATCGGCAGTGCAAGAGATTAGCCATACAACACCATATAAAAAAGCGGATATCGAATTAATTGTGAATACTGCTATAGCAAGTGAGCTATTAGGACATAAAATGGTATATCTCGAGGCGGGAAGCGGTGCTTTAGAACCGATTAATTCAGATGTAATTACAGCGGTTAAGACTGCTATTAATATACCGCTTATTGTGGGTGGAGGCATCTCGGATAGAGTGACTTATGATAAAATCGTTGCTGCGGGGGCAGATATAGTGGTGATAGGTAATCATCTTGAAATGCACCCCGAAGATATAAAATTATTTGCTAAAAATAGAGGGGATTCAGAGAGATAATCGAGAGAAAAGTTTAGGGGAGATATAAAAATTCCCCGAATAAAAATTTATATTAACAAAACCTTAAATAAAACAGATGTAGGGACTTTTAAAATAAGACCTATAATAAAAACAATTAGAGTATGAAACTTAAATTTCTAACAACAATGGCACTAGCCTCACTACTTACTGCATGCACATCGCATAACACAAGAAAAGTAGATCAATCTGACTCGGAAAAATATATCGGACGTCAGGAAATGACTATTACCGACGGTAGAATGACACCAGAGGTATTATACGCGCTAGGTCGCGTGGGTGATATTCAAATTTCACCAGACAATGGCACTATACTTTATGGTGTAAGTTATTATAGCATAGAACAAAACAAAAGCAATAGAGAGCTGTTTACTATGTCGCCAGATGGTAGCAACATAGCACAAATTACACACACAAAAAAAGGTGAATATGGCGCACGTTGGGTGAAAAACGGAACAAAAATTGCATTTCTTTCACCTAAATCTGGATCAATGCAACTTTGGGAAATGAACCCTAATGGAACAAATAGAAAACAGATATCTAATCGCAAAGATGGTATCAGTGATTTTTTGTATTCGCCAGACAATAGCAAAGTGATACTGATTGAGAGCGTAAAATATGGCGAAACTCCACAAGATATATACCCAGATTTGGATAAAACATCTGGTATTGTGGTAGAAGATTTAATGTATAAACATTGGGACGAATGGGTAACAGAAATACCTCACCCATTTATCTACGACTACGATGGTAAAGCTCTAAGCAATGGTATTGATATTCTTGCAGGTGAACCATTTCAATCGCCAGTAAAACCATTTGGTGGTGTAGAACAGTTGGCATTTTCGACTGACAACAAAACAGTTGCCTACACTTGCAAACGCCTTAAAGGACAAGAGTATGCAATGTCGACTAACACAGATGTGTTCCTCTATGATATAGAAAAAGGAAAAACTGTGCAAAATGTAAGCGAAGGCAATATGGGATATGATATGGATCCGGTATTCTCGCCTTGCGGAACAAAATTGGCATGGAGTAGTATGGAACGTGATGGATATGAGAGTGATAAAAATCGTATCATTATTATAGACCTACAAAATAATGAAAAAGTAGATTTAACTTCTAAATTTGACCAAAGCGCATCTTGTTTGAATTGGGACCCAACAGGTAAATATATCTATTTTAACAGCTGCCAACACGGAACTACACAAGTATATAAAGCTAATGTCGAGACAGCTGAGATAGTAAAAATCACTGAGGGACAACACGATTATGAACAGATTGCACTATGCGGAGATAAAATTATCGGTGTACGCAAATCTATGTCGGTGCCAAATGATATCTACGCAATAGCAGAAGATGGAATACAAACTCAAATATCATTTGAGAACAAACATCTTTTAGACCAACTGACACCAGGAAAAGTTGAGCCACGCTGGGTTACAACAACAGATAATAAACAGATGTTGGTATGGGTAATTTATCCAGCAAACTTCGACCCTGCGAAAAAATATCCTACACTACTCTATTGCCAAGGCGGACCACAAAATCCTGTAAGTCAATTCTGGAGCTACCGTTGGAACCTCCAATTAATGTCGGCAAATGACTATATTATTGTAGCCCCTAACCGTCGTGGATTGTTAGGTTTTGGACAAGAATGGTTAGAAGAGATATCTGGAGACTATGGTGGACAATGTATGCGCGACTACTTCTCTGCAATTGATGATGTAGCAAAAGAGCCATATGTAGATAATGATAACTTAGGTTGTATTGGTGCTTCGTTTGGTGGATATTCAGTATTTTGGATGGCAGGACATCACGAAAAACGTTTCAGCGCATTTATTGCACACGATGGTATGTTCAATCTCGAGCAACAATACCTAGAGACAGAAGAGATGTTCTTTGTAAACTGGGATTTGGGCGGACCATATTGGGATAAAACTAATGCAGAGACTTATGCTAACTCACCACACAATTTTGTAGACAAGTGGGACACACCAATTATGGTGATACACGGAGAGAAAGATTATCGTATTTTAGCATCGCAAGGAATGAGCGCATATAATGCAGCTAAACTTCGCGGAATACCAGCGGAACTACTTATCTTCCCTGACGAAAACCACTGGGTATTGCAACCTCAAAATGCCATATTATGGCAACGTAGATTCTTCAACTGGCTAGATCGCTGGTTGAAATAAGAGATAATTACAACACTGTTACAGACATTACTTTGTTTTGTAACAGTGTTGTAACATTTAAACGCTATCTTTGCAGCGATTTATAATCAGAAATAATAAGGTAAATTATCGGGGATACTAAAAACACCCCGATTACAAAATAAAATAATTAACAAATTGGGTAACTAAAAAGGTAATAGAACTACCCATAAACCATTAAACTATGAATTTCGGAGTATTAGAAGCTTTTAATCTTATTGGAGCATTAGGTCTTTTCTTGTTCGGTATGAGTATGATGAGCGAAGCCTTGCAAAAAGTTGCAGGTAACAAATTGCGTGCAATCTTGGCGTCGATGACAAAAAACCGCTTTATGGGTGTCTTGACTGGAGTTGTAATTACATCAATCATTCAATCATCATCAGCAACGACTGTAATGACAGTGAGTTTTGTGAATGCAGGACTTTTATCATTGGCAGAGTCAATCACAGTAATTATGGGTGCCAATATCGGTACTACCATCACTGCATGGATGGTATCTCTTGTTGGTTTTAAATTCTCAATTGCTACAATTGCAATTCCTCTTATTGGTGTTGCGATGCCATTTATCTTTTCTAAAAATGATAAACGCAAATCTATCGGACAGTTATTAATTGGTTTCTCTCTGCTATTCTTAGGTTTAGAGTATCTAAAAAATGGAGTACCAGATCTTAAATCAAACCCTGAGATACTAGCATTTATCCAGAATTATACAAATATGGGTTACGGCTCATTGCTGTTATTCTTGTTATTCGGTACAATATTAACAGTAGTGGTGCAATCATCATCGGCTACAATGGCAATTACCCTTGTAATGCTATCTCAAAACTGGATAACATTTGAAATTGGAGCAGCTATTGTATTAGGAGAGAATATCGGTACTACAATAACTGCAAACATTGCAGCATTAACAGCAAATGCAAATGCAAAACGCACAGCACTATCGCACACTCTATTTAATATTTTCGGGGTTATCTGGGTGCTTATATTGTTCTACCCATTCCTAGATTTAGTAAAATGGATTGTAAACTTTGGCGATGAGGCTGCAAAAGCAGATAATCTATTTGCCTTGTCAATGTTCCATACCCTATTCAACATCACTAATACATTGATAATGGTGTGGTTTGTGAGGGGATACGAAAAATTAGTGTGTAAAATTATGCCTACTAAAGGAGAAGAGAACGAATTTAATATGCAATTTATCACCTCTGGTATGCTAAATACAGGTGAATTATCTTTATTAGAGGCTGAAAAAGAGGTGGTTGCATATACAGAACGCACACACCGTATGTTTACAGAGACTAAAAATTTTGCTCTGGCTAGTAACAAAGACAAAGAGTTTGCAAACCACGCTGAGCGACTTGCTCACTACGAAAGCTCAAGTGACCAGACAGAAATTGCAATTGGCGACTACCTATATAAAGTATCATCAACACCTATTTCATCTGAACTAAAATCTATAATACGTAACTATCTATATCTAACAACTGAGATTGAGAGCGTTGCAGATAGATGTTTTAATATGTCGCGCACAACTATTCGTCGCAACACAGAGAATATCGAATTTACCGACTTGCAAAAAGAGGAGATGACACTTATGTTTAATTTAGTTGATAGACAGCTAACAGAGTTAGATTTATGCGTGAAATCTAATTTTACTAATGATGTAGCTCGCAAAAGTATCCTTCAAATAGAAGAAGACATAAACCAAGCTCGATACGAAATAAAAATACGCAACGTTGCCAACATTAAAGATGGCAAATACTCTTATGTAGCAGGCACTTACTTTATGGATATAATTGAAGAGTGCGAATCGCTTGCAGATGCAATTTCTAAAATTGCAAAAGAGGTTATCTTTAACAAATAGAACATTATTAATACTCGGGGAGGACGAACTACCCGAACTAGAAACTAAATAATTATGAACCAAGAAAACGATCTTATTGAAGTAGACGACACAGAGTGTATCGAATTTATCATGAATAACCTACCTGAGGAATTTAAAGGTAAAGTTGAAGAAGATGATATTCAATATGTACTGGATTTAGTATGCGAATACTACGCAGAAAATAATCTTGTAGAAGAGGACACAGTGGAGGAAGCTATTATTGCTGAAGAAGAGATGTTTAATTACATCTTAGCAATAACTAAGAAAGAGAATGTAGAGGTAATCACAGAAGATTTACTTGCTGCAATTCTCGACGGAGAGTTTGAATATGGTAAACAAATTGGCATTTATACTGAAGAAGAAGAGTAAAAATTCAGTAGAAATATTATACTAAACTATGCCACAAATTCATCTATTTATTTAGGTGGATTTGTGGCTTATTTGCATTTTTAAACAATGATATATATACTTTTAAGATACATTTTCAGATACAGAATAGAGGTGATACGCAAGAACTTACGCAACTCATTTCCAGAAAAATCTGACAAAGAGATAGAGGAAATTGTAAACAAATATTACAAAAACTTGTCATCACAAATAGTAGGTACATTTCAGCAGATTTTTGTCTCAAAAAAAACCTTAAAAAAACGGTGTGTAGTAAGAAATATAGAATTTATAGAGGATTTAGTAGCACGAGGTCATAACCCAATCGTAGTATTCGGACATTTTGGCAATTATGAACTACTTAGTTCATCACCATTATGGAGTAATAAATTAATTTTTGCATCAATCTACAAGCGCATTAATAACAGGCCAATAGAGAAGATGATGAAAAAAATACGTGAACGACTCGGCACTGTATTTATAGAGAAAAAAGAGACTCGTCGCAGACTGAATGAGATGCGCAGCACTGGTGTAAGTTATGCCCTTGCTGTGCTTGCAGACCAAACACCATCAAGGGCTAAGACAAAAATATGGATAGACTTCTTAAACCAGCCTACCCCAGTAATTTCTGGGTGGACATCTATCGCGCGCAACTACAATGATGCTGTAGTCTTTTTGAATATAATACCAAAAGAGAATGGGCATTATGAATTTGATCTGGAATTATTAACAGAAAATCCGAAAGAAATGACAGACAAAGAGCTATGTGAGGCGTATATGCACCGCTTAGAGAAAGAGATTATTGCTAATCCTAGTTACTGGATGTGGTCGCACAAACGATGGAAGTATACACCAACAGATGATATACTATTATAATAAAAAACAAGTTTTAGAACTTCCACATAACGAATTAAGGGGACTTCTAAAAACTGCTTTGCTGAGATTTTTGAAGAATTATTAGAAATATTTTGACTAGCATATTACGAGTTTAGCGGGCTAAAAGAGTGAAATAAGAGGTAAAATTGGCTAATAAGGATAAAAAATATCGCAAAGGAACAGTTTCCGATCTTAATCTTGTTAATTTAATTTTTGTTCGGGGAGTTTTTAGAAGTCCCCTTAAATACCAATAGATGAAACGAACAGCAGTTGTAATACTAAACTATAACGGGATACATTTCTTAGAGAAGTATCTCCATCTAGTAGTTGACCACACTCCAGATGCAGAGATAATTGTAGCTGATAACGCCTCAACTGACGGTTCGGTTGAGTGGTTAGCCTCTCATCATAAAGAGATTAGAACAATAATCCTAGATAAAAATTATGGGTTTGCAGAGGGGTATAATAAGGCTTTGCGGCAAGTTGACAACGAATATTATGTGTTATTAAATTCAGATGTTCGCACCTCGCCTAATTGGCTTTCCCCGATTATTACATATATGGATAACAATCCAAATTGCGCGGCAGCACAACCGAAGATATTATCAGAAGAGAATCCAGAAAAATTTGAATATGCAGGGGCAGCGGGTGGATTTATTGATAAATATGGCTATCCATTTTGTCGCGGACGCATTATGGGAAATGTTGAAGAGGACAACGGACAGTATGATACGATTAGTGAGGTGTTTTGGGCAACAGGGGCTTGTCTGGTTATACGCCGAGATGAATATTGGAATAACGGTGCACTTGATGGTCGATTTTTTGCTCACCAAGAGGAGATTGATTTGTGTTGGAGATTGAAAGCACGAGGCAAATCAATTGTA
>JAWXTU010000070.1:0-11906 GCA_044433285.1 bacterium
TCTGGGTCGGCTGTATAAATTCCGTCTACTCTAGTACCTTTTAGCATCACATCTGCTTTAATTTCAATAGCACGAAGAGATGAACCTGTGTCTGTAGTAAAATACGGATTGCCTGTGCCAGCCGAAAAGATAACCACCTCGCCACGATTGAGAGATTCTACTGCTTTATCACGCGAATAAAACTCTGCTATCGGTTCCATACGAACAGCAGTAAGCACACGTGCTCTTACGCCTTCGGCTTCGAGAGCAGAACTAAGTGCTAGACTATTAATAACAGTTGCTAACATACCCATTTGGTCGCCTTTGATACGGTCGTAACCACGCCCTGCACCGCTCAACCCACGAAATATATTACCACCACCAATAACTATTGCCACCTCGACACCCATACGAGCCACCTCAGCTATCTGTTGCGCATATTCAGTTAGACGTGTATCGTCGATACCGTGTTGTTGGTTACCCATAAGCGATTCTCCGCTTAATTTTAAAAGTACTCTTTTCATTTTAATTACCTATTATTATGTGATTTATCTATTTAGTATTAATCTATTAGCCTCCTCTAAATCCTCAGGAGTATCAATGCCAATTGTCTCTATATCAGTTACCGCAGTCTGAATTATTAGCCCATTCTCTAGCCAACGAAGTTGTTCTAAAGACTCAGCCAATTCCAACGGTGTTTGTTGCATCTTAGTAATACGCTGTAATACCTCCGTGCGATATGCATATACCCCTATATGCTTATAATATTCGTGCTGAGATGCCCAATTATCTTGAAGTTCACCTCTAAGATATGGTATCACACTACGCGAAAAATAGATTGCCCTGCCTGTTGGCGATATTATCGCTTTGGGCGTGTTTGCATCTGCTATTATATTATAAGGTGTATTTTTATCAAATGGTTTAACTAGTGTAGCTATATCGGTAGCCTCATTTTCAAAGCACGACATCAGCAACTCTAATTGTTTGGGATTGATAAACGGCTCGTCGCCTTGTATATTAATAACTACATCTGCCTCATATCCGTAATTATTATATGCCTCAAAACAGCGGTCGGTGCCAGTACGATGCTCAGTAGAAGTGAGTACTACTCTACCCCCAAACCCCTCAACCACATCAAATATTCTCTGATCGTCGGTTGCCACTATAACTTGATCTAAAACCAATGCTACTCGTTCATAAACGTGCTGTATCATAGGCTTATCACCCAAAATAGCCAACGGCTTGGCTGGGAAACGTGTTGAGGCATAGCGAGCCGGTATAATTCCTATAAATTTCATAATATTTTTATAAGGGGAGAGTAATAAAAATCTCTCCTACTTAAGGGGACTTCTAAAAACTCTTCGATGGAAAAATTAAATGGATATTATTAATTCTACTGCAAAAATATATCTTTCTCAAATGTATAGCCTAAAATAGTTGTTACTTTACTCTCTTTATGAAACCTGTTAACAGAGGTAACCACAAAATATACATCTTCTAGAAATTCAGAATCTATACTTGATAAATCTATACAAGTTTCATCTGTTTTCATTACAATCTTTGCTGAATTATCTATATTGATTGTTTCACCCTTATTAAACATATAGACTACATAATAAAATATCTCGTACGCTCCTGCATCATACACCTCATCCCACATTAGATAATCACGTATACCAAACTTCTCGATACGCAAATTCTTTGGAGATTTAGATTCGTATCCATCTATATTTTTGTTTGCAGGCACTAGGGCAGGATATTTATAATAGTTATATTGCAAACTATCACACAGACCCAATCGATTCTCTAACAACGGAGTAGTCGAAAAAAACATCGCCCCTTTTGTAGTCGTGTAGTTTTTGTTCAATTGCAACTGACGACATATCTCATTTGGCGTTTTCCACGCCTCCTCTGGTGAGGTTGTTAATTTATATGGTGCAACACCTATATATAGATTTGAGTTAAAACTATTCCTACTCCACCAACCCACAAGCTCTTTATAGTCAGCTGCTTTTTTACCAATCTCCCAATACAACTGAGGTGTCACATAGTCAATCCACCCCTTTTCGAGCCAAAGACGCACATCTGCATATAGGTCATCGTAATTAGTCTGACCTGCAGTAGTTTTGCTGCCAAGCGGATCTTTGTCTATATTACGCCAGACACCAAACGGGCTAATACCAAATTCCACCCACGGCTTTATTTTCTTAATTGCCGTACTAAGTTCTTGAATTATTAAATCTACATTATTCCTTCGCCAAGCAGATTTATCAGTAAACCCACGAGGATAATTATCAAAAGTACGCTGATCTGGAAAATCAAGATTTGCTATTGGATATGGATAGAAATAGTCATCGAAATGAACGGCATCTATATCATAGCGGCGAACAATATCAGAGACAACATCAACTAAATACTCACGAGTTTTATCTAATCCTGGATTAAAATAGTATTGATTGCCATATTTAACAAATAGTTGAGGCTGACGGTAATAGATATGATTATGCGATAATAATTTAATATTATCTACATTCAGCACTCTGTATGGATTGAGCCACACGTGCACCTCTATTTGACGTTTGTGAGCCTCGTGGATAACAAAGGCTAAGGGATCGTAGAAAGGAGAGGGGGCAACACCCTGCTGCCCAGTGAGAAAATGCGACCAACCCTCTAGTTCAGATTCGTAAAAAGCATCTGTCATCGGGCGCGCTTGCAATATCACCGTATTGAAATTGAGAGCCGCCAACGAATCGAGAATTGATATCATTTGTGCGCGCTGTTCAGACGGGTCGAATGTATTGCGCTGGGGCCAGTCGATATTAGCAACAGTAGCAATCCAAGCTGCACGCATCTCATATTTGGATTGAGCAAATAGAGATGTGCTAATTGTAAAAATTACTACTACTAAAATTACTTGTATATATCGTTGTTTTTTCATCTTCTACCTAAAATGGGAACTTCTAAAATGTATAACCTATTGTATAATTGAAACCAAAACTTGATGACGACGACTCGCCATAACCAGGCACATACCAAAGAAATGATTTGTCGGTAGCGTAGGAGTGCAACATCGCTTTGTATCTTACTGACCAACCAAGAGTTATGCCTTTATATAAATTCATACGTATACCACCTACAATTTCAACCCACCCTGCTAAATTCAATAGTTCAGAATAGTTGCGATACTCTTCTCCACCCCAATAGTCATCACTAATCGTAATATCATCCATCATATAATTCATTGGTGCTATGGCATATCTTATCCCAATAAAAGGGTAATTCTTTATCACTTTAGCATTTCCCTCTTCGTCATATACTTTAAACAGACTATAATTTAGACCAATGCGAAAATATGGCGAATGGCTTTGATATTTACTACCGGCATCTAGTGTTTTGATAACTGAGGCGTATCCCACCTCAACAATAGGAAATAGTCTATCAAATAAATTCACATCTACCTGTCCTTCAAAACTATAGATATCTGTAGAACTACTAAGCAGACCTATAATTGGAGTAGCAATATCAAAATGGGCAGAGAACCCACGAAATACTGGTTTTTGAAACTGATTTATTTTTGGGGCAACAACATAAGCTGCTGTGTCCGTATCTGTATTAGTAGACGAAGAGTATGTCTCTTGTGAATATACAAAACAAGAACAAAAAAACAAAAGTAATAATATTTGTAATCTCCTAATCATTATCCTTCAGATAAATTTTAATATTATTCGAGCTGCTACTAGTTACCAACGAATTTTCGATAATTACAGAGTCTAACACATTGGTAGTGATAGCAATACTATTTATAGTATTCATAATAGCGCAGCCACACTCTAACGACACAAACTCCTCTTCGTTAGTATGATAAACATGTATTGTATCATTATATATAGTATATACAGAGTCTTCATCCATAAATGTAGTGGTGAGTGCGAAAGATGTAGTATCACCAAATTTTTGCAATGGGAGATAGAGAGTGGAGAGGGTCTCATCATAAATAATTGAATCATTACCCACACCATTAACACTCATCTGTACCGAATAACTCTCTGCTGCCATCTGCTCCAAATCATCATCATAGACCATTTTGTATAAATTGGCATACATACCACGATCTAGATCCTCACGACAAATGTCATCGCCAGTACATGCTGCAAAAAGGAGTATTATAGACGCTATAATTGTTACTAATCTCATTTGTGTAGAAAACTTATTGTTTATAATATTGATTTACAATCCAATAGATTTTAATTCGCTGCGTAGATATTCCAGAGCAATTTCTGTAGGAGGATTATCTGATGCTGCATATGATGCTAAAATAGCTTGTGCCAGATCAATAGCAGGAGCTTGTGGATTAAGATGTATTGCTGTTGCATTGATAAGTTGGGCAATGCTTTCGCGCGCGTTTAGTACCATCACCCAAGTTTTCTGAGAGACATAAATCTGCTGCGAGGCATTGTGTTCAAACTCATCGCGCAACGATTGCAATAGCATCTGTTGAAGCTGAACCACAGTGAGCGAAGAGAAATCGAAACGCATCAGCATCGACTCGGGAGAGGTGCGCTGCAAAAAGAGTGTGATACGCTCGTAGGCACGCATTTTAATAGGCAATGTTACATCTCGGTTGAGTTTATACAGCTCAAACTGACGTCGTTCAGACTCTTGTTTAAACAGCTTGTTGATAACAAAATAGAGTCCGATTAAGATAACGACTGAGGGTATTGTAAATTTTAAAATTTCTAGCATAATTTTAGGTGGGTGATGTATATTATTTAATTTTTATATCTCTTCAGCAATATGGTAGTTATTCCTATCTGTATTTGAGCGACTTACCAGTTCACCAAGAAAACCAGTAAGAAACATCTGAGTACCTAATATCATCATTGTAAGTGATATATAAAAATATGGAGTATTTGTAACGAGTGGTGCTGGTGTATTATTAAATAATGCATATAGTTTTACTCCGCCAACAGCCATAATGGCTACTAAGCCAATGAGAAACATCACACTACCCCACAAGCCGAAAAAGTGCATCGGTTTTTTGCCGAATTTAGACAAAAAATAGAGAGAAAATAGATCGAGAAAGCCATTAACAAAACGCTCCAGACCAAATTTAGATTCGCCATAAAGGCGTTTGCGATGAACTACCACTTTCTCGCCAATATTACCAAAGCCAGCATTTTTAGCTAAAAATGGTATGTATCTATGCATCTCACCATACACCTCGATATTTTTTACCACCTCATTGCGATAAGCCTTTAAGCCACAGTTCATATCATGCAGTTTAATACCAGTTACCTTGCGCGCTGTAGCATTATATAATTTCGAAGGCAAATTTTTAGTTATTGCATTATCATAACGCTTTTTCTTCCAGCCAGATACTAGGTCGTATCCCTGCTCCACAATCATCTTGTATAATTCGGGTATTTCATCTGGAGAGTCCTGCAAATCAGCATCCATAGTAATAACAACATCGCCTTTCGCCTTAGCAAATCCGCAATAAAGCGCAGGAGACTTGCCATAATTACGACGAAATTTAATTGCTTGAATTGTATCGGGAGATTTAGATTTCAACTCTTTTATCACCTGCCACGAGTTGTCTGTACTACCATCATTAATAAAAATCACTTCAAAAGTAAGCGAATTTTTATTCATCACAGTCTCAATCCAAGAATATAACTCTGGGAGCGACTCTGCCTCATTAAACAATGGTACTATAACTGAAATATTCATAAACTAATTTGGTTTTTAATTCTCTGCTACCGTTAATACTCTGCTACTGTTAATACTCAACTTTTGTTAATTCTCCACTACCCACACCTGTTAAGCTTCCACCTCTGTTTTATCTTCAAAAATAGATTTTTCTTTTTTCACAAATGCTGCCATTATCAAACCGACAATCAGACCGTACAAGATATTCACCCATATTGATTGTAGCGACAAATTGAGCGGAGTAATTACTTTTTCAAACATCTCAACGAATGGAGTATCACCAAACATCGTATTAGACAAACCAGCCTCGTCCATAATCTGAATAAACAATTCGAGCAAACTATCGAGATAATTAGGGGCTAATAATGTATAAAAAATATATTTAAACAGCGCCAGTATCAATGCTGCATATGAAAATAGTTGAACTATATAGAAAAGAGCTGATCCATAAGACATTACACCGCCACAGACTTTATCTCTACAATTGGTGGCAAAACGATATGATAACACTAAAACCACAACAAAAACTAGGTATTGCAAAAATGAAATTGCAGGTACTGTAGAGAGGTAAAAGTTTATTGAAAACACAACGCCCATCAATAGTCCGTACGTCATTGCGTGTTTGTTTCTTTCTTGATTCATAGTGATTGGTTTTATGTTCGGGGAGTTATTAGAAGTCCCCGATAATTAATATGCAAAGGTACAACATTTTTTTAAGACGACAAAAGAAATTAACACCAAAAAAAAATGATTGATTACATTAGTAACCAATCACGAACATATGAATAAAGATGAAGTTTAAAAACTACCATTCTTTGAGCCTCTTGTCGGATTCGAACCAACGACCCCGAGATTACAAATCACGTGCTCTGGCCAACTGAGCTAAAGAGGCGAGGTTATTATCGATTTCTAAATATAAATGCAATCCAAGAACTGCTATTTATCAATGATAATTTTTAAATTTAAGATAATAGTGAGACGTTATAAAAAAATCCCTACATTGTATTTTTGAGCCTCTTGTCGGATTCGAACCAACGACCCCGAGATTACAAATCACGTGCTCTGGCCAACTGAGCTAAAGAGGCGTTAAAAGAGGGTAAGCTTACTACATCGCACCGCTACAACCTTCTACCCTTGCTGCGATCAAGCCCTGGGGGAATTCAAAGGGAGCTGGTCGTATAGGACTTACCCGACTGCAAAGGTACAATTTTATTCTTATTCTGCAACTATTATTGAAAAAAAACTGCAACATTAATTCATAATAAAAAAATGCCCCTAATATTTTGATATTAAGGACATTTTTATTTCGCACTGCCGTTTATGTTTATCAATTGCTTTTTTGAGATTTTAAAATAGCCTTGTGTTTAACATTTATTTGCACTTTAATTTCTTGATTTTAGTGTAAAATCATATATTTTTACTTATCCGCTTTTTTCGTTGTTGCACGAGGTTTCTTTGCTGTTGTAGCAACTTTTGCCGCTTTTGGCTTATTATCCTTCAACTCTTTTTGCAAAGCGATAATCTCTTGCTCTTGATTATAGATAGTCTTCAACAGAGCATTAAGCTCCTCATTTTCAATGCTAGATGGATATTGAGCTTTAACACGTTCGATAAAATCACTAAGCACATTCATATAATTCATAAATGCCTCATATGCAGACTCGTACTGTATTGGTTGCGCTGCAATAAGACCATCTGAATAGTGTTTAGTATTCATTGCAAAAAAGTGCGACGTATCTTGCAGACGTTGCCAATCTATCTTAAGCAACATATCTGAACACAAGTGCACACGCTCAGCAAGGTTATAAAGTTTATTTAAAGCCTCATTTTGCAACTCATTACCGCACCAACCGCTAGTATCCTTCTCCTCATCTGTCCACGACATCGGATATATAGCAGATAATTGACCATTAGGCTTGTACGATGCAGCCAATTCGCTTGGAGTGGCAAATGTTATACCATTTTCCATTGCATGAAAAGGTAAAGCTTTAAAGAACTCGAAAATACCTGATTGTTGAGGATTTAAAAGTCCCATCGCCTCATATCCTAAGAAGACATTAAATATCTCCTCCTCTTCTGGTGTATTTTTTATCCATGAGATAAATTTCTCTGCCGTAAGTGGATATTCATCCCATTGCCACTGAGAAAATCTATAATTAATATCATCACTCAATTTGCTATCACGCACTAATAATTTTAGTTTAGGGTTGGTAACAGGCGAATACAAATAGTGAGGACTCTTCCACCCCATTACGTGTTTTGCTCCCTCTATCATAATGGTTTTATAACCCATATCTGCAACATAATCAGCTATTTCATCGCTATATAATAGTGCAGAGTTAGCAAAAACTTTAGGTCGCTGACCAAAAAGTTCAAAGATTTTATCCGATTGCATCTTCATTTGGAGTTTAAACTCCTCTAGATCATACAGTGCTGCAAGTGAATGACCATAAGGAGTGGCAAGAAACTCTACACTGTTTGTAGCTGCTAACTCTTGGAAACTCTCTATCACCTCTGGTGCGTATTGTTCGAACTGCTCAAGAGCTAATCCTGTTATAGAAAACGACACTTTAAAACGTCCGTTGGAACTTTTTATCATATCCAACAATACCCTATTAGCCTCTAGATACGCAGCATCTGTAGCATTACGAACAGAAGTTTCATTAGCAAAATCATCATAATAGTAGTGATCATTGCCTATCTCAAAAAATCTGTAACTCTTTAGATTAAATCGTTGATGAACTCTAAAACAAAAATTTATATTTTTCATAACTAGTTATTTTTTTATTCGGGGGATTTTTTTACATCGCCCCTTTATAGATTTTTAATTATCTTCCTAAAAGCATATCATAAATTGCTCGCACCTTATGACCTGCATACTCCCATCGAATGCCGTCTATCTCACTCAAACCATTAGCACGCAACGCATTATACATCGCTGGGTATTTAACAATTGCATGAATATAATCCGCCATCGCATCAATATCCCAATAGTCTGTTTTGATTGCATGGTCTAGAATTTCAGCACAGCCCGACTGCTTAGAAATTATACTAGGTGTACCGCACTGCATCGCCTCGAGAGGAGAGATACCAAATGGCTCTGATACTGATGGCATCATATATACATCGCTCTCTGCCAACATCTCATACACCTGACGACCTTTCAAGAATCCTGTAAAATAGAATTTATCGGCAATGCCTTTTTGAGCAGCAAGACGTATCATTTTCTCCATCATATCGCCGCTACCAGCCATCACAAATCGCACACCTTTTGTTTTATGCAACACTTTTGCCGCCACTTCGACAAAATATTCTGGACCTTTTTGCATTGTAATACGACCCAAGAATGTTACTATTTTCTCTTTGCGAGGTGTTTTAGTCAATTCATCAACAAAATCAAGCGGCTCTACGGCATTATGCACTGTAGTAACTTTATCTGGATGTTGGTGATATTTTTCAATCACAGTATTTCGAGTAAGATTAGACACTGTAATTATATGATCTGCGCTGTCCATACCCTCTTTTTCGATACGATATACATCTGGATTTACTTGACCACGACTACGGTCGTAATCTGTAGCATGTACGTGGATAACAAATGGTTTGCCACTAATCCTCTTGGCAAAAATGCCTGCTGGATATGTAAGCCAATCGTGCGAATGGATAATATCAAACTCTGTAGAATGCGCAATAACACTAGCCACTGCCTCATAATTTGAAATCTCTTCGAGCAGATTATCAGGATATTTACCAGAAAAATTAATGCACCCTAAATCAGTTGTTCCGATACGAGAGAAATCATACTTTATACCATTGCGGAAATGGTAATACTCATCTGGTGAGGTGATTCCACCCAAACGATCATTTACAAAATTCCAATCTACATCTCGCCAAACTACTGGCACATGGTTTGCGCCTATTATTCTTAAAAAAGACTTATCTTCATCTCCCCATGGTTTTGGAATTACGAATGTAATATCCATATCAGACTGCATCGACATTCCACGAGTAAGTCCGAAACTAGCCGTTCCAAGTCCTCCAAGTATATGCGGTGGGAACTCCCAACCAAACATTAATGCTTTCATATATTCAATTTAGATTATAAATTATTGTATCTGTTTATTTTGTTCGTTTACGCTCGCAGTATATTCACGTATAATCTCTCCTGCGCGCAACACTTCTGCTACCGTCATTGCATAACTCATAGCACCGTGACCACGGAACGGAGGGTTGCCATCGTAAAGTTCAGAGAGTGTACCGATTGTCAATTCATTCACTTCTGGCTCTATACCTGCCATAATTCTCATTACAAACGACAAACCACTGAGTTTATACACCTTTAAATATGCCTCAATGAAAGAGGCTGTAGTCCATGTCCAGATAGGTCCGTTGTGATAGTTTCTGTCGCGCTCTAATTGTCCGCCTATATAAATAGGTCGGTACATTCCGCTTTTCGGACTAAGACTGCGCAAACCTTTCACCGTAAGTAATTCGCGAGTGATAATATCCACAAGCGATTTTTGTTGTTTTCTATCTAATGGCGAATAAGGCAATGAGACAGCAAAAAGCATATTCGGACGAACCTCTTGGTCGTTATAATCATTTATCACATAATCATATAGATATGTACCGTTCCAGAATTTATCAACAAACGCTTGACGAGAAATCTCTGCTTGATAATTAAACAGATCACTTTGATTAGAGTCATTTCTAGCCGCTAACAGCTCTGCGGCAAATTTCAAGGCATTGTACCACAGAGCGTTTATCTCTACGATATATCCAGTGCGAGGTGTAATAGGATTGCCTGCCTCAACAGCGTTCATCCAAGTGGCAGGACGTTGAAGTCCATCGGTAAATAAAAGTCCACTACTATGAATAAAGAGATTTGGGTGGTTTTGTTTGCGTATGTAGTTGATAATATCTACTATTAGTTCTGCAAATTGATCTGACACCTCTGCAATACCAACCTTTTGCGCATACTGTTGCACACACCAAACAAACCACAATATCACATCAGGAGCATCTATATCTTTTAAGCGTGTGGTTGGCTCGTCTCCGTTCATCAGTTCTCGAATTGCCACTACAGAATTGAGCATTATCTTTTCAAACATATCAACATTACCAACGGATAACGTAGCACCAGGAAGAGCTATAAACTGGTCACGAGCACGATATTTAAACCACGGATAACCTGCCAATAGATAATATCCATCATTGCATCTGCTATAAAATTGTTGAGCTGAATTTATTAAGGTTCCGACAAAATTTTCACGAACAACACGTTTATCTAATTCAGATTGGAATAGTTGTTTTAGTCTACGAGTAGTTACACTTTCAGTTCCTGCCGAAAAAACAATTGTCTCACCCTTTTTAATAGGTATTTCAAAATATCCTGGCACAAAAAGGTCCTCTTTATATTCATATCCACGTTCAGCCTCTTTATAATACTCCACATTCAAATACCAATCTGGTTGATATTTCCACTCCTGTTTTTTGTTAATTTGCATCACTAGGTTTGGATAGTTAGCGTACATTTTAAATGAAACACCATTCTCCACCTCCTCGAATTGAGTATTTGCCATATTGTTTTTATGCGTCAAATCATTCACATTTCTAAATGCCAAGAATGGTTTAAGTCGCAATGTAGTTGGAGAGTGCGCCTCGAGAAGTGTATAACTAACTAAAACTCTATTCTCACCCTGCACTAATAGACGCTCTTTTTTCAGCACAACACCACCAACACGATAAATTGAGGTAGCAACAGAATCAAAATGAAATTCTCTTAAATACTTATGCCCCTTCGGAGTATAATAATCTCCCTCATATTTATGCAGACCGAGATTAAACTCAGCTCCGTGTTGAATAATTGTTTCATCGCAGGTAGACAATAACACGTGATTATCATCATCTACTTCTGGAACAGGAACCACTAAAAGTCCGTGATATTTGCGAGTATTACAATCTACAACGGTTGTGCTAGCATAAGCCCCTGCCTGATTTGTGCGTAACATCTCCTTATCTAATGACTTTTCTAAATTGGTCAATAACATTCTATCAAACTTCAAATAACTCATATTCAATATTTTAAATTATTATTATAGATTTTATATATATTAATATTAGACTTAAATATAAAATTGCCACAAAGATAGTGCAAATAATTAACATATGCAAGTATTTTTTCAAAAAAAAAATATATTTTCTTATTTTTGAGTCTT
>JAWXTU010000071.1:0-11886 GCA_044433285.1 bacterium
ACACCCTATTATAGACGATAATTTTATAAAATTCCGGTCAAAAAACAACAGAATTGCAAGACAAAAGCCGTAGTTCAGAGGTAAATGAGTAAAATAACAGACTGATTATCAAAGGGAGAAAAGAAATAGTGAGGGCAAAGAGAAAATAATCAACAAAACATTTGGATAAACCAAATAAATAGCTTACCTTTGTATTCTCTTTAAGAGAGATAATATATCGCGGAGTGGAGCAGTGGTAGCTCGTTGGGCTCATAACCCAAAGGTCGTAGGTTCGAGTCCTGCCTCCGCAACTAAATATCTGTAAAGATATGAGAAGAGTCAGTTAGATATTTCTAATTGACTCTTTTTTTATAAAGTAATATAGAGGGTTATAGGGGACACCTAAAAGCTCCCCGAAAAATTTAACCTAATAAAATGGGGGGGGCGAAAAATTTAATTGCCCCTTATCACCCCACTGAAACAACAAAAATTATGCGTAAATTAGATACAGAAGAGATAATCCGTATATCGGTAGACGAATTTAAGGAGAGCGAAAAGATGCCACTGGTAGTGGTACTCGACAATGTGCGTAGTTTGCATAATATAGGGTCGGCATTTCGCACTGCCGATGCTTACCGTGTAGAGGAGATTATATTGTGCGGTATCACCGCTCAACCACCACACCCTGAGATACATAAATCGGCACTAGGGGCTGAGTTTTCTGTAAAATGGAGCTACTATAAAGAGACAACAGAGGCTATCGCACACCTAAAAAACTTAGGATATACAATAGCCTCTATAGAACAGGCAGAGGGGGCTACGATGCTCAATGAATTTAGAGTTGACAGCTCTCAGCGATATGCAGTAGTACTCGGCAACGAGGTAAAAGGTGTGCAGCAATCGGTGATTGATGAATCCGATCTTTGTCTCGAACTGCCACAATACGGCACCAAACACTCACTCAATGTTAGCGTAACTACTGGCATCGTGATTTGGCATTTTTTCAATCAACTGTAAATCCGCTACAATCCTAATACACTTGAACCAACTCCATTGTAATGGATTTTGATTGCTCCTCTTTCTCTAGCGTGCATTTATACTCATAATTCTCTCTCACCCAATCCATTATCTCATCGGTTATTTCTATATCTATATCCGTTAGCGGATTATCATCACTCTGGTCTCCCAAAATATACATAGTAACTGTAGATTCACGACTATCATTGTTCTCTATGTTAAGCGTATACTCCACCTATTCAGATAATTTCCCTACTAAAGATATCCCTGAAATACCATTAAGAACATAATCTCTTCCCGTTAAATTTTGATATTCAAAGTGCTTAATTTGTTTGCTACTAACGTATGTAGGTGCTGTAATGGAGTATTCTACAGCATCTGCAGCATCTACCACTACGATATGATAAAACGAATGAGTAACATGTCCTTCTCCACAAGACGATAGAATAAATAGCACAACAAATAATGTTGCAAGTGTTTTAATTGTTAGTTTCATAGTTAATATAGTTTTTAGGTTAATAATACACTGCAAAGTACGGTATTTAAAACACACAAAAACAAATTTATTTAGTTAAATATTTTTAAAATTCCACAAACAACAAAATGTTGAGAAAAACACACCTAAATAACAGTAAGTTACACTAGTAACAAAACTTCCTGCAAACCAAAACAAAACAAACAAAAATCGTTATATTTAACAATTAGCAAGGTCGAAAACAAACATCGTGCTATAATTTGGGATTATTCAACAGACAATAGGCAACAAAAAAGGGCATATCACATTGTGATATACCCTTTTTTATTTATAATTGCTTATTATATTATGCTTTACCAGCTGAACCTAGAACGTTCTCTACTTTGTGAGTGTAAAGTTTTTTAAGTTCTTCGCGAGCAGGACCAAGATATTGACGTGGGTCGAATTTATCTGGGTTCTCTACATAGAATTTACGTACTGCTGCAGTCATAGCCAAACGACCATCTGAGTCGATATTGATTTTGCAAACTGCTGAACTAGCAGCTTTGCGAAGTTGCTCTTCTGGAATACCAATTGCATCTTTAAGAGCACCACCAAATTCGTTGATAGTTTTTACATACTCTTGTGGCACTGATGATGCACCGTGAAGCACGATAGGGAAACCAGGAATTTGTTTTTCGATCTCTTCTAAGATATCAAAACGCAATGGAGGTGGAACTAAATTACCGTTTGCATCAAGAGTACATTGAGCAGGTGTAAATTTGTTAGCACCGTGAGATGTACCAATTGAGATAGCAAGAGAATCAACACCTGTACGTTGTACAAAGTCAATCACCTCTTCTGGTTGAGTATATACGTGGTGTTCAGAAGATACTTCATCTTCGATACCAGCTAATACGCCAAGTTCACCCTCTACAGTAACACCGTATTGGTGAGCATATTCTACAACTTTTCTTGTCAATTCGATGTTATCTTCGTAAGAGTGGTGAGAACCATCAATCATTACAGAAGAGAAGCCCATATCTACACAGCTTTTGCAAAGCTCGAATGTATCACCGTGGTCAAGGTGAAGAGCGATTTGAGGGTTTTCCCAACCCAACTCTTTAGCATATGCTACAGCACCTTGTGCCATGTAACGTAATAAAGTTTGGTTAGCATATTTACGTGCACCACTTGAAACTTGAAGGATAACTGGAGATTTTGTCTCTGCACAAGCTGAAACGATAGCTTGCATTTGTTCCATGTTATTAAAGTTGAAAGCTGGGATAGCATATCCGCCTTCGATTGCGCCTTTAAACATCTCTTTAGTGTTTACTAGACCTAATTCTTTGTAACTTACCATAAAAATATATATTAGAAATTAAATTTTTATCTTCTTAAATCAAATAGATATGCAAATGAGACTTTCAACTCTCCTTGTGTAAAATATGTTTGATCGTCATCTTCCATTGAGAGCGTATAATCGTATCTATCAAGAGTTGAATTATTAAAACTGTGTTGATAAGATACGCGCAACTGCATCTGATTCCATTTAAAAGCAAAACCAAACTCACCTGCAATTTCGCAACGCACTACTCTACCATCTTCACCGAACATATAATCTTGTTGATATGTAACAGGTTTTTGTACATCTGTATTTTCCCACGCCCAATCGGTACCGTGTAAACCGCAAGTGAATACAGGACCACCAAATAGAGAGAATGTATAATTTTGAGTGGGGAAATCCACAAAGATATGTGCTGGCAAATTAAAATAAGCCAATTGACGAACGAAAGTCGTTGTAGTATCGCTTGTATATCCCATCTGCCAACTCATAGAGCGCAATTCATACATCGCCGCCACATCAAAACCCCACCGGTTTGTGATATTCATCTCAAACATACCCCCTGCGTGAAATCCTGCGCCCGGACGAGAATCAAATGTAGCATATTGATCTAGTGTATTGATAACACCATAATTTAATTGCCCACCGCCAATAAAACCGAGTTCTTGAGCACTTACTGTCAAAGTAATCAACGAAATTGCTATAGCTGTTATAATCTTTTTCATCATAAATCTTATTAATAATTCAATACGTCGACTAAATCAATATCAAAAATCAGTGTACTATATGGTGGGATTGTAAAATTGCCATAATCTGATTGGTAACCATCCTCGCCATAACCCATATCATAAGGTATATAAATTCGCCAATGAGAACCCTGCTTCATGGTAGACAATGCATATTGCCAACCATCAATTACGGCAGATAGCGCCAGAGTAGACTCCTCGCCCGAATCGAAAAGAGTACCATCTATCAACCAGCCAGAGTAAGTTACACATACATAACTAGATAACCCAGTAGATGGATCTTCTGATGCTTTGGGTATTGCTCCGTATCCATTATGGTATTTCTCTATAAGTACCCCCGATGGGAGCACTACAGTCTCTATAACTTCCAATTCTGAATCTTCGCCAAGAGTTGCCTCTTTTGCTTCAATCCACGACTCATTGTACTCCCTCCAAGTGTCGAAATCTTCGCAACTTGTAAGGAATAAAAGTGGTAAAAAAAGCAGATAAAATATTCTTCTCATTTTTAAATTAATTTACCTATAAAAACTCTGCAAAGTTAGCAAAAAAAAACTACATTTGCACTATAAATTCACAAATATTTTTCAATTTGTTAGTTAAAGGGGACTTCTAAAGCCCATTTAAATTTGGCACTAACAATCCGAACAAAGCAGCTATTAATAAAGGTAGTACAAACATCACCACAGTGAAGAGAACCATAAAAACATTATGTTTATCCTCATCTACCTCTATTATCGTCCCTGCCGCCACCCAAGATATGTATAGTTGATATATAAATATGAATTTTATAAAGAACAAAAATGGCATAAAACTCTCCAATATGTTCACTGCAAAATTCACCATCATCATCGAACAAACCACCATCTCGCTTTTTGACTTACTGATGGATCTGTTAAAGAAAGCCTTTAGTATAACAGCCAAAACAAATACCGCCAAATAGGCTGTAACATAGAGTTTTAAAAAATTAAACATCGCTATCAAAACTCCATCTTGGATAACTGCATTTTCGCTATAAAAAAAATAGGTAACAAACGACACGCAAGCAGATAATAGCGACAGCGGAAAGATGATTGATTGCATCAAACTCCCCTTACTAAATTTGCTCTCGAAGTATTGCGGTTGCAACACCTTTTGAGGTTTGTTAATCAAATCTAGAAACAGTAAAAATACATTTCTATAACGATTCTTAATCTTGTATATTATATTATTTTTCACCAGATGATTAATTATTACCTATTTCGACAAATTTCTGAGCCACTCAATCTCTTCGCTCCAGCGCGTTTCGTCGGGAGTTTCTAGCACAAGGGGGATATTATCAAATCTATCGTCCTTCATTATCATCTCGAACGGAGTAGCACCCAACAGTCCCTCACGCAACACCTCGTGTCTATCCACACGCGACGCCAACTCTTTTTTTGAGTCGTTGAGGTGCATACCACGAAGATAATTAAATCCGATTATCTCATCGAACTGTTGCCACACACGATTAAAGCCCTCGACAGAATACAAATCATAACCAGAGGCAAAAGCGTGCTGAGTATCAATACATACCCCCACACGTGATTTATCATCTACTAAATCTATTATTGCAGCTAGATGCTCGAATTTATACCCAACGTTGGTACCTTGTCCCGCAGTATTTTCTAGTACTGCAGTGATGCCCGACGTCTTTTGCAATGCATAATTTATACTCTCGGCGATATATTTCAGGCAATCCTCTTCTGAAATTTTCTTTAGGTGCGACCCCGGGTGAAAATTGAGTCTATCCAACCCTAACAACTCGCAACGGTGCATCTCTTCGACAAAAGAGTTGCGACTCTTTGTTCGCGACTCCTCTTCTGGCGAGCCAAGATTGATTAAATAACTGTCGTGAGGGAGGATTTGTGCTGCTGAATATCCAAATTCTGCGCAGTTAGCTTTAAACGCCTCAATAGATTTTTCGGTTAAAGCGGGAGAAAACCATTGACGTTGATTTTTGGTAAAAAGAGCAAAAGCTGTTGCCCCAATTGCGTGGGCATTAAGTGGAGCATTCTCTACACCACCCGACGCGCTTACGTGTGCACCTATATATTTCATAATCAGTTGATTTTAGTGTATTTTCTATGTCTCAAAAAGAGATATACCGAACCTAATAATATTATCAGAGCAATTGGTACAAGTGTATTTATCAGTATCCATTGAGTGCGTTTGCTCTCCACCACCGCACGATTTAATAATCGCAACGCAACAGTGCGATTTCTCAACTCCATAACACCCTCATCATCGGTAAGATAGAGCATCGAATTGACAATAAAATCCTTATTGCCGTGCGTCTGTTTTGTTACCCTATCATAACCAAGTGGCACAAGATACATCTGTTGGTTATCCACCTCTATCTCATTGCGGATTATATCGCCATCTGCTACTACAAGCATCTTAGTATCAACGCTATTTTGTATAATATCCACAGGAGCGATACCACTTGGTACCATACGGTGAGTGAAAACAGATGGAAAACTACCCTGCATCAGAACCGCCACAGGGATATAAGCCCTATCAAAATAGACCTCTGGTTCGAGTGTAACAGCTTTGGTTACATCTATTTCAGCAGGAGCAAAAGTTATATGACTTGCATTGCTAGAAACCAATAAAAACTCTTTTCTTACGGTAGAACTAGTATCGCCAACTATCTCTATACCAGAGGCAAAATCGGCTTTCACTGCCGAGATGTTTTTTGTGGCAGGGTTGTATGGCGACGGTTGCAACAGCGGAGTATAAAACCACGGAATAGACTCAAAACGAGGTTGTTCGCCTGCACGAGCCATATTCACTGGCATATATCCACACTGCATATCCTCGATAATAGAGGGTGTGATACGCACACCATATTTAAATAGTTGATCGTGGAGATTTATATCATATGCTACAAGAGGCGAGAGACCGCCAGTAGAGAGATTTTCGTTCGACATACGCGCCCCATCAATCAGCCACATAACTCGTCCGCCCCTCATTATATATTGGTCGATAATAAATTTATCTGTTTCAGAGAATGGCTCGGTAGGTTTTGCAATGATAATTGCATCATAGCCATCTAATATTGTAGGATCGGTACCCAACACCCCTCTATCCACTTGAAAATAACGACTCAACGCCTCTGTGGCATCATATACATACTCCTCTTGCAGTTCGTTGTGCCCCTCAATAAATGCAACTTTCTTAATATTATTGGCATTAAGCACTCTAATTGCATCAATAATCTGATACTCAATATCTTCGAGAGCAAGATTAACGATCTGTTCGCCCGAATAATTACCACTCGGTTGCATTAATCTGATAGGGATAGAGATTTTAGAAGAGACCATTTCCGCCCAAGGAAATATCACCTGTTCGGTCATTCTGCCACGTGCATCGCGCACCGTTACACTCATACCGCTCAATCCTCGCTGCTCCAGCTCTTGATATTTTGCATATCTCTTTTCATCTTCTAGATCTTCGCTCGGATTGATTAACTCTGTCTCTATTCGATACTTAGCCACGAGATTTACTTCATCAATCATATCCTCTACGGCATGGCGCAGGCGCAACATATTAGCATCTAAATCACCACCAAGGTAGAGTTTCATTGTTAGCGGTTCGTGCATCTCTTTTACCAATTTTTTCGATGCAGGCGACAAAGAGTGTCTCTTCTCAGCCGTTAAATCAAGACGAAAAAAACAGCTGCGAGAGGTAATTAAAAAGAGAGCCAATGCAATAAATATTACAGGCAATATCCACGATTTTATTTTCTCTATTTTCATAAAAATTCTCCTTGCAATTAATAAAATTCCACCAAATATGTTGATATAATTCCCCCTTTATCTTAAGGGAGCTTTAAGAAACTCCTCTAATAAAGGGGACTTCTAAAAACTCCCCGATGGAAAATTAAATTAATAATATAAGACCCGATACAAAACTACTACCCCTCTGCCTCCAAAGCAAATTCACGTTCGATTTTCTTAAACTGCTTCAGATAACGCAAACGGAACAGAATAGCCGCCACAGATAGACTGCCGATAAAACCACACCACACCCCTTCGGCACCAAATCCGCAAGTAAATCCGAGGAAATAAGCCAGAGGCAAGTTGATAACTATATAAGAGACAAACGAATAGTACATAATAATTTTTACATCTTTCAGACCACGCAAAATACCAGCACCCACAGCCTGCATACCATCTGAGAGTTGGAAAATACCCGAGAAGATGAGCAGTTGCGAACCCAAGTATACCACCTGCGGATCGTCGCTAAATAGCGATGCAATCTCCGTTCTGAATATAATAAGCAGCGATCCCATAATCGCATTTGTCAGCAGACAGAGATGAATTGAGGCATTAGATGCCATACGCATAGCCTGATAATCACGTGCGCCATATTGATAACTGACACGAATTGTGGTAGCCGCCGAAATACCGAGCACCACCATAAATAGGATATGACTCATATTTTGTGCTATCTGGTTACTTGCCAAATCCACAGCCCCGAGCCAACCAATCATAATACCCGAAAAGGCAAACGCACCCACCTCCATCAAGAGGTGCGCCATAATAGGCGACCCAACACTCCAAAGCTCTTTAAGTGTCGCTTTATCAAACAGATAGCGATTAAACGATTTGATATAACTCCACCACTGACTCCTATATCTAAAATATACAAGGCACATAATCGGCATCAGAATACGCGATATGAGCGTTGCAACCCCAGCACCAAGCACCCCCATCTCTGGGAACCCCCACTTACCAAATATAAGAACATAGTTTAATATAATATTTATCACATTTGACAGCAGAGTAACTACCATTGCGATAGATGTATTGCCTACCCCCTCCAAGAATTGTCTAAACGCCGCAAAAAGCAGAAACGGAATAAGACTAAACACCATCGTAAGATAGTAAGGACGAGCAAGTTGCACCACCTCTGACACCTGTCCCATATTTGGCATAATAAAATACACACTCAGCAGCAGTATAGTTGCCACCAAGGCAACTATAGATGCCAACAAAAACAAATTCTGAAAGATTTGTGCGATACGAGGTTTGTTTTTGGCATTAGATGCTAGCTGACCAATAATTGGAGTAGCACCCATCAACGCCCCAGTAGCAGTAACAAATCCGATAGCAAACACAGCAGATGCAAATGAGACAGCGGCAAGTTCAATTGTGCCGAGATGTCCCACCATAAACGTATCTACAAGTTGCACTATCGCTCCACCCACCTGGGCGAGCATAATCGGTCCCGCAACTTTTAAGTTGCGACGATAAAACGGAAAATATTTTTTGATAACCTTCTAATTTTTTATTCGGAGAGTTAAAACACTCCCTATATTCTGAGAATTTTAAATACTCCCTATATTCTGAGAATTTCTAAAATCCCCGTAATTTATTTACAACAAACAGCACTTCTATTTTAGACCTATATCCAAACTTTTAAGACCTCTCTCCAAAAGAGAGAACCTTAAAAATGAAGTGTATGACCCATACGCTCTTTTTTAGTCTTCATATAGGCGATATTATGCTCATTTGGTTCAATCTCAATCTCCACATTTTCAACCACTTCAAGACCATATCCTTCAAGACCAATTCTTTTTACTGGGTTGTTGCTCATAAGGCGCATTTTAGTAATGCCGAGTTCGCACAAAATACTAGCCCCTACGCCATAATCGCGCTCATCTGCTTGGAAACCCAAATGCAGGTTAGCATCTACAGTATCCACACCCTCTTCTTGCAATTTATAAGCAGCAATTTTACTCATAAGTCCGATACCACGACCCTCTTGATTGAGGTATACAATAGCACCTTTACCTTCATTATCAATCACTTGCATTGCACGGTGAAGTTGTTCGCCACACTCACAACGCATAGAGCCGAATATATCACCAGTAGCACACGACGAGTGCACACGCACAAGGATTGGTTCATCTTTTTCCCACTCCCCTTTTACCAAAGCCACGTGCTCCAGACCGTTAGATTTTTGACGGAACGGTATCACCCTAAAATCGCCATAGTGAGTAGGCAAATGAGCCTCCTCGCCACGCTCCACGATAGAGTCTTGTTGTAGTCTGTACGCGATTAAATCTTTGATAGTTATAATCTTAATACCAAATTCTTGTGCCACCAATATCAAATCAGGCATACGAGCCATTGATCCATCTTCATTCATAATTTCGATTAAAGCCGCAGCAGGATTTAATCCAGCCAAACGAGCCAAATCTACAGCCGCCTCGGTGTGACCAGCACGGCGCAACACTCCACGCTCTTGAGCATAAAGAGGATTAATGTGTCCTGGACGACCAAACGCCTCTGGTTTTATGTTTGGATCGGCTAATGCTTTGATGGTAGCAGCTCTATCATTGATAGAGACACCAGTATGACAACCCTCTAGCAGGTCGACAGTTACGGTAAACGGAGTACCAAGTACAGATGTATTGTTACCCACTTGGCGATCGAGTTCTAGCTCCTTGCAGCGACTAATCGGAAGTGGCACACAAAGCACACCACGACCATTTTTCAACATAAAATTCACCGCTTCTGGTGTAATTTTTTCGGCTGCAATGATAAAATCACCCTCATTTTCACGGTCTTCATCATCAACCACAATTAAAAATTTACCCTCGCGGAAATCCTCAATTGCCTCTTCGATTGTATTCAATTTATATTCCATAATTTAATTTGTTTTATTTTTTCTAGTCAGTAAATTCAATATATATTTCTTTATCCTACCAAACACTTTCACGTACTCCTCTGAATTAAACAGCACCGAATCGTTAGCCGCTTTTACCGTGAGGAAAATCCCTATCGGCAACAGCACCATCGAACTGAGCCACATACCTTGCCACACTGGCCATATCGCCTCGCGCGCCATCTTTACACCAGTAGTATCGATGATATAGTAGACAATAAACATCACCACAGATATTACCACTGGCATACCCAACCCCCCTTTGCGGATAATTGCACCAAGCGGAGCACCGATAAAGAAGAAAATAAAGCAGGCAAACGGAAGAGTAAACTTACGATGCCACTCTACTGAGTGTTTGTTATAATAATTATCTGCGTTGCGTATCACCACATTATTGTAGTTCAAATCACTTGACACTGACTTGATGCGCGACATTAGTTTACCAGAAATTGTTACCTTTTGCGCCTGTGTAGTACTCAAAAACAACTCCTCGTAATCGTATGAAAGCGTATCTTTTATAGCATTCAAAGTATCAACTTTTTCAAATGCGCTAGCAAAATATTTATCTTGTACCATTGTGTTGGCAAAAGTAACACGCAACGAATCACGTACCTGATTGATAGAATCTATATCACTAGTCAACTGCACAATATCTTTAGATACGTGTTGGTCGTCTAACCAAGCCCCATCGGATTCCTTAAAGTTGGTATCAAAATCAAGAAGCACCTCTCGTCGTTTAAAACTCTCGCGACGATATGGCACATTTTTCGAATCAAATGCCTTATCTTTTTCTAAATTTTCAAACGTCTCGCCATTGATAAAGATGAGTTGCAAATTCATCTTATCAGCCGTAGCCAGAATATAAGCCGTATCAGCAGTAGTAACCGAGGCATTTTTAAATCCACTAGAAAAATCGTACACCATCACATCTACCAGAGCCCCAGTATCGTGGTTTTTTGATCTCACATAAAGGTGCATCTTGTCTATCCCAGTATAAAATTCACCTACAGGCACATTTAATTCGGGGGATTTTTTACGAATACTATCCAACAAATTCCACATCTGCTTTTGCGATACAGGTATCACATTATTAGAGAAGATAAATGCACCAATTGTTATAACCACTATTGCCACAACAAGCGACCGCATAATTCTAAAAAGCGAAATACCAGCCGACTTCATCGCCAACAGTTCTAGTCGCTCGCCCATATCTCCAAAAGCCATAAGAGAGGCAAGCAGAATAGCGAGTGGCAGCGCCATCGGCACCAACGAAAGCCACGAGTGGAAGAAAAATCGGAGGAGAATCATCACATCAAGACCCTTACCCACAAGCTCCCCAATACGCAACCAAAGAAACTGCATAATCAATATGAAAGAACATATAAAAAACGTTGCCAAAAACAACGTAAAAAAGTTCCTTAATACATATAAATCAATTCGTTTCATTTGCCAATTTTCCTCTCGGTTATTTTAGAGTGCAAAGATACAATTTTTTTCTCAGATATAGATTATTAATTTTTAATTATTAGCCTTTAGGTGACTTCTATTAACTGATTCTTTGAAAATCAAATAATTATGCTTATCTTTGCAGTGTAAAACTAATATAAATCATTATGAATTTTAAGTGCACAGGAAAGCGAGGATTATTTGAT
>JAWXTU010000072.1:0-11781 GCA_044433285.1 bacterium
AATTCTGCACTGTGTTGTTTTCTCATTTCTCTTAATGATTTTTGTGCACAAATATAAGCATTTTTTTTCAATCAACAAACTGTCTTACGAAACTGTCCTAATTTGGGGTAGTAGTATAGACACTACAGCTGAAAGAGAATTAAGCATTCAAAAAAAAGTTTATGAAACATTTGATGATTCTCTTGAAATTGAAGATAGTGTTGATGTTATTGTTAATGTTTTCCATAAATTAATAGAGGAAAGTATGCGTGAATTTCAAGAATTTTATACAAAAATACTTGAAAATAGCAATTCATCTGAAAAGGAAAAACAAAATGCTAAATATTGTTTAGATAATTTGTCTCCACAAATGATTATAAACAAAAAAGGATTAAATTCATTTAAAAGTAAAATATACAATATATTTAAAAATAGATCTAATGCAGATGTAATAGCTAATAAATACTTACCAACATATAAATACCCTAAAGGTAAAACACAAGAAGAGCAAGAAAAGATTATAGAAGCTCACAAAGCTCAAGCTGAAAAACATAATAAAGATAAAGAAGAAAGAGCTGAAATTATATCGTCTGCTTATGAAAAAATCATTCAAGATGAAGATGTCTTTTCTAATTTATTTGAAAATGCATTATCAATACTATCAACTGATTTTGAATTATCTTTTGCTGTAGAAAAAAAACTAGTTTCAACAAAAAAAGTATCAGATTTTTATAATACTGTTGATGAACAGGGAACTATTGATGAAGATTTTACAGAAGAAGGAAGAGAAGAAGGTAATACAAAGGAAAATTGGCAAACTAAAGTAAGAACTAGATCTATGATTGAAGGATTGTCAGGTAAATTAAGAAGGGTTTTATCTCAATTATCTATGTATGATATAAATTCAGAAGGGAAAAAGAAAAAACAAATGACTAATTTACAAACACATAGAAAACAAAATCCAGAATATATTTATGCTGATTTAATTAGAATATTTGAAAATATAACAAGTTCAAATGAAATGATTCCAGCTCTCAAAGCACTAGCTGAAGCAAAACCATGGATAAATGATTTAATATTATTAATTGAAAACGATGAAAAGAAAAATGGTTTATTGAAATCGCAATTATATTATGCGCTTAGGAATGATAGAGTTCAATTTAGAGGTAGTGCTATTAAAAAAAATGGCATTGAAATATCATCTACATTTAACGAAACAGAAAATATCACTCCATATTTTGAAGAATGGAGAAAAATTGTGTTATCTAATGCTAATCTCATTTCAACAAAATTTTATTCACAATATACTAAATATTTTGAAGAAGATGGATTAACAATTAAAAAACTATATGATACAAATGGTTTGATTGATGACTCTCAATATAAAGTATTAAATCAATTACGTCAATTAATTACTAGTAATTTTAACGCCTATGAAGGTCTTTCTGTTAAAGATATTCTTGATAAGCCGCTCATGTATCCTAACTATGATTCAAAGGAATACGAAACTGTAACAGGGGAATCTAAAGATATATCTGAATTAACAGTTGGGAATAGCTTAGTTCAATTATTTAGAGCAATTGGTATAAATGAACCTAAAAATATCATTTTAAGTTCTCTTTTAAGTGGCACCAATAAAATCATAACTGAAGATGTCATTAACAAAAATATAAAAGAGAGTAATAAGAAAAAAAGTAAAGAAGATGTTATAAAAGAGCTTACAGAAAAAAACATCAGGATAAATGCAATAAGACTTTTGTCGGAAATAGAGCATATTTTAAATTATAAAAAAGGAACACAAATTAAAAACGATGATTTGATTACTAGAAAAAAAATTTATTATAAAAATATAGCTAAATTTTTCCAAAAAGTACAACCAAGAGTTTTAGAAGATACAGCACTAGTTAGAGGTATCGAGTTAAGATCTAATGGTGTTCCTGCTTATGCGAGTACATTAGCAAAAAAGCTATTAAATGGAGATTTAGAATCAGGAAATTTATTTTTAGAGGAAAATTACAAAAAAAATCCGTTTTTCTTTAAAAATGGACAATGGAGAAATCTCTGGTTGCGTTATCTTGATGCTAATGCAAATATTTATGGACAAAAGCCCTATGAATTGTTGCAATTTTGTCAATATATAGAGCAAGATAAGAAAGAATATAAAAATTGGAATTACATAGATAATTTTAAAATGGCATTTAATCAATTCAATGTTGGTAGAGAAAATCAATCAGGAGAAGGAAATGCTTTTTACAGGCTACCTATACCTGCAGATGCAGATAGTGCTGAATTTTATGGTGGTCCTAAATTTGTAAATTCAAATTTTAAAAATGAAATAACAAATTTATTAATAAATGTAGTTTTGCAAGAGTTAGATAGAATAAGTTGGGTTACAGCAAGATCTAAAAATGATTCTCTTGATGATTTTATTCCAGAATATGATATAGAAAAAGATGAAAATGGAAATATCATAAATCCAGGTGGTTCTAAATTTAAATTTTTTCCAGAATTTAATAATTATACTATACAAGGGGAACTGTATAAAGGAGAAGACTTTTTAACCACATTGAATAATTTGAAATTAGAAAGTTCAAGAACAGAACTTATAAAACAAGAATTACCTTTGTTTATGGAGAATAAGTTTAAAGGATTTTACAATAAATTAGAAAATGAGGGCTTATTTGAATTAAATGAAAAATTTGGTGTTAAAAAAACATTTGTAAATTTCACAGGTGAATTTAAATCAGAAAAACAAAGAAATGAATTTAAGCAAAATCAAAAAGATGCAATAGAAAAATTCTTTTGGAATGATTATTTTGCTCAATCTCAAATCATCCAAATTTTAACATCAGATTTAGCATTCTACCCTAATATGGAAACATTCTTCAAAAGGGCTAAAGAGTTTCATTCCCCAGCAAAAAAAATAGATATTTATGCTAAATATAACGGAAAACAGGTATTAATAAATGATCCTAAAACAGGTAAACCAAGAAATAGGAGAAATATAACTTTAGCAGAAAATATTGATAAATCTCAAACTATAGAAGAATTAGAGGTAGCAGCAAGACAACTAAAACATTTATCTAAAACAGAACAAAATGTTATTATTGAAATGTATAAAAACATAGCTGCTACAGATGGTCAATCATTAGTAACATTAAAAAGTTATAGGGATGTTCAAATAATGACAGGAAATTGGAATAAACAAAAAGAAATTGCATATAATAATATTCAAAGTGGAACCAATTTTAACTTAAATGATATAACTATTTTGTTAAACACTAGTAAACCGTATGTTTATACTCAAATCAATAAAACTATAACTATACCAAATGAAAATGGGGAAAATGAAACTATACAAATTAGAGTTCCATTGCAGTATAAAAACTCTGAAATGATTATGCCTATACAGGCTATATTTGGTGCTATATTCAAAAACTCCACTTTAGGACAATTAAGTGAATTTATGGATAGAAACAATATAGATGTTGCTCATTTTGAGTCTGCTGTAAAAGTAGGAAAACAAAAAGTTATTGATTTAAATAACATAATTAATGTTAAAGGAAAAGCAATAGCATATGATCATTTAAAATCATTAATAGGCGAAGCAAAAGACACAAATGATTTAATAGAAAGTCCATATATTGATGAATTTGATTACAATGATTATGGTATTCAGGTAGCAACACCAAATCACTCTATAGATGCAGATATATTATTAGGTGCACAATTAAAACGCATTACAGGGGCTGATTTTATAGGTGGTGAAAATGGAGCTAGATTTAATGTAAAAATAGGGAATAAAACCATATCTATGACATTAGAACAATGGAGGAATCATTTTGAGTCAGTACAAGTAGCTTCTTTAACAAATAATAAAGATGCTTTATTGAAAAGAATGTCTAATTCAAAAGGTATAGCTGATATCTTAAAGAAAGAAATAATGGATAATCCGAGATACAGTAGAGATTTTCAATTTACTTCTATGCTTGACAAAAATGGTAACTTTATAATTCCATTAAATGATGAAACACAAAGATTGAGAATAGAAGCTTTATTAACTGGTGTAATAAATAATTCTATAGTTAAACAAAAAACAGCAGGTGGTTCTTTTATTGTAACTAGTGATTGGGTATTACCATCAAATAAAAAGCCTAAAACAATATACAAAACTAATAATAATGGAAAAAAAGCTATAGATTATATGGAATGTTATTTGCCATGTCCAGATTCTGCTTTAGCTGACAGGTTACTTCAATACAATTTGGATAATGGTATAAATAGTTTGTATTTAGATATAAATGCAAAGGATAAAGATGGAAAATACATAGTGCCTAGAGGATATTTAGAATCAGTTGGTTATCGTATACCAACAGAAGCAAAATATTCTATGGCACCATTAAAAATAAAAGGGTTTTTATCTCCTCAGATGGGATCAATAGTAATATTGCCTAGTGATGTTGTAACAATGTCTGGATCTGACTTTGATATTGATAAAATGTTTATAATGTTCAAAAGATTATCAATGGAAATTGAAAATGGTGTATCTAAATTTTCTTTACCTGAATACAACTATAAACATACTTTAAATGAAAGCAAAAAAGATATTGCAAATAAAATGTATAAGCTGTCAAAAGAAGAACGAGATAATATATTAATAGACTTAATTAGATCATCTTTAACTAGTTACGACTCTATTGATAAAATATTACCGCCAGGTGAATTTAATGAACAAAAAAAAATATCTAGAATTATAACAATACTCTCGAATGGTGAACAAAAATATAGTTTTAAGCAATTAAAGGAAATGTCGCTAATGGAATTAAGTAAATTAGCAGATGAATACAAACCAATATTAAATCCTTTAGATCCTAACACAAGGATATTGTTTCATTTAAGAAATATGGTGGGTACTAGTTTAATTGGGTATGTAAACAATCATAATATGAATCATTTATTATGTCAATTGTTAGGAACTGAATTAAAGAAGAATTTTCAATTCACCATTAATGGAATTACATATACATCATTAAGTGATATACAAAACCAAGAGTTACAAGACCCTAAGAATCCTAAAACCGGTAAATATATTTCATATAACATTGCTAGTTTTCGATTCACCGCTAATAATAATGCAACTGATCCAATCGCAGATGAGATTAATTTAAACATAAATACAGTAGATTATTTAATGACTTTACTAAGAACAGGCGTGCCGATAAGCACAGCATGCCTAATATTATGTCAACCAATTATAAAGGATGCTTTAAAAACAAAAGGCGATTCCAAACTACCTTTATCATATTTCATATCAAAAGAAGTCAAACTATATGTTAATCATAGATTAACAACAAAAGTAAATCAAGAATATTATTCTAATATTGAAAATTCTATTACAGATGAAATGCTAGCCGCACAAATCAGTAATCCTGCAAATGAAGAATTTGACAAAAACAATGCTACTATAGGTTTGTTTTTAAGTAAGATTGCTTCTATTTCAGATGATGTAAAAGAGTTTACCAATAATACTAGAATGGATTCTAAAAGTGGACTAGGTGGTCCTTATATAAATGATGGTATAAGTTTAATAGCAAAATCATCTAAAATGGATAATAAAGTATTTTCTTTTAAATTTACAAAAGTAGAAAAAGATAAAAACGTTTTTGAAGATACTTTAGAAAAAGATGAAATAATCAAAAGTCCCATACCTGTTTTACAAGCATATTATTCATATGGATTACTATTAAGGAGAGAATTATTTAAAAATTATTTTCCTCAATTTTCTTCTGATTACAACAAAATGATAACTGCTATTGAATCACAATTACTTAATAACAAAAAATTAACTGCAAAAAACAGAGAATTAATTCAACAACATGTGATTCAATTCAAAATGTCAAAAATCCTAACTACCTCAGAAAATACAGTAACACCCTCCTCTGATTATTTCATAAATCAATTTCCAATTGATTTTATGGAATACAAAAAGAGTTTGAAAAATTCCATTAAATTTCCATTTATTTCTATGATAAAGATTAAAACTGAACGTATCTCAGAAAAAAGAATATTATACTTTGATAATATAGGAAAATTACCCCCTAGAATGATTGCTAATTATCAAAGGGAATGGAATATACTATTTACAAATAATGAAAATAATACTAATATAGAAAATGATTATGCTAAAAATCTATTTCTATATCTAACATATAGAGGATTTCATTTTAATCCATCAACATATTCAACATTATCAACCCATTATATCAAATCTCAAGTCAAAGAATATCCACAAGCTCTAAAAGATTGCTTTACCTTTAATACAGAAGAAATAGAATTATTTGTAGACCAGTTTATTCGTCATAATTTGCAAAATAGCCAATTACAATTTATTCACGAGGTTTACATTAACTCTGATTCTGCGCATTATTTTTCTACTGCATATAAAAAAAATAGAATAGAAATACAAACGAATAACAGCGTAATTAATTCAACTAAAATAAAGCATTTTTACAATCAATTTATTAAGATTAAACCTGTAGATAATAACACGCCTATTTTCTATAAATATATTAAAATACAACTAAAAGGGGTATACCATTATTTATGTTTATCTGAGATAACAGAAAACTGTACTGCAATATATAAAACAATAACACAGTTAGGAGTACAGCATCAACTTTATGAATATAATAAATCATAAATTCAAAAGCTACTCATATAAGAATAAAAAGTCACATTAGGAATTAATCTTTTCCATTACCCTATTTATCAAATCAATATCTTTATCTAGAAGTTGAAGAACTAATTTGTAGACAGTAGTGCAGGGATTATGCTTCGAATAACTATTATCGACGAAGCTGTCATGTAATTTTTTGGCATTGCGTATTGCATCATCTAATGAACCATACTCATTTATTATCCTACAATTATCTTTATTATTCTTTTTGTAGGTATAGCACAACTTATTATTACTTTTAGCATTGACAGCTTTTGCAATCTCACGCTGATAATCGTCTCTGCTCATTGGAGTATTTCTATACTGAAAATGCAAAAGATACCATAATTCAAAAGCTTCATTACTCCAAGCTACATTAATATTATTTTGCTCTGCTTTATCTATAGCTCTATTAAAATTATCATCTGAAAAACTATCCTTATCAAAAACAGCCCACCCTGCATCATACAAGCCGTCATTCTTTATATTTAATTCTATAGCTTTATCAACAACTCCCACTGTGTTTAACCCATAACCTTTAGCAGTAATATCGTATACAAAACTACCATTATTAACTACATCAAACGAACGAAAATAATAAGGTTCTGTTTTTTCTCCCTCACAAACAATCAGTATACGACAAGCTATATTCTTAGGCTTACGCTCTTGCTGTCTTTTTGCTCGTCGCTCATAAGCAGGTTCTTTTTTTATTCTATTTGCAGGCATATACTAGTCGTTAATAATGTAAGGAACAGCACCATAACGCCCTGCAATATAGTTTCTTTCATAATTTGCATCATTACGAGGTTTACTTCCGTCTGGTAAAACAATATCAAGCATATTATACAAATCTGTTTGCTCCTTAGCATCTTTTTCTGTAAACCAAATTTGATCTCTTCTAAAAAGTTTTGATGACAGCAAATGAGTATCATGCGTTGAAATAATCAGTTGTGCTCCACTTTTATTTGTTTCTGGACTATTGAACAAATTAATAATATGCCACGAAATATGCGGGTGCATCTTAGCATCTAATTCATCAATAATCAATACTCTACCATTATTGAGTGTATCAAAAATAGGACCAGAGAGATCAAAAAGTTTTTTTGTACCTTCGGATTCTATAGCATCAAATGGCATTGAAATTTTATCCACAACATCACCATTGATATTATATACATTATGGTTTGAAATAATATCTATTGTTTTTGCCCCTAAAACTTGCTTAGCATCATTACCTGCCACTTGTACTTCAACTGGAAATTGAAGATCATTTTCAATTGTATCAATATCCTCAAAACCTAATTGCATTTTAGATAAAAAGGCTTTAATATCCTCACTGCCAAAACGATTCTCATGTAGCATTATTTTTGAAATCCCTAAATAACCATCAGAACTAATGCCTGAAATGACGTTTATATTATTCTGAAACCAAGAGATAATAAGTTTAGATGTATCTCCTCCTAATTGTGCACATAAAGAGAGAAAAAGTCTATTATCATTTATCATTTCACTTTTGCCTTTCCCTTCTGGGAACAACTTGCTATCATACTTAATATCATCTGAATTGCGATAAAATAGTTTTTTTTCTTTCTTTCGATTTAGCTCAGAATACATTAACCACTCTTCTAAAACTTGATCTTGCGAAATTTCAAAACCATATCTATATTTAGATTCATCTAGAAGAAAAGTAATCTCAAAAAAAGATGGTCTATTTTTCTCAGTAGAAAATAAAAAAGGATTATACTCAAGCTTATCATTATTATTTTTTTTCACAGAAGATAAAACAATATATTTCATATGATAAATAGCATTCAATAGGTTGCTTTTACCACTTGAATTTGCACCATACACCACCGCAGTTTTAAGCACTCTATTATCTCCGATTTCTACAATATTACTCAAAGGAGATTCTTTGGTAATGTCTGCAATTAACGATAAAGTACACATATCGTTAATTGACCTATAATTTGATACTGAAAATTCTAATAAAGGATTCATAGCTCTCCGTGTTTAAATAAAACTTTATATATTTATTAATTACGCTGCAAAGATACGAATTTATTTTCACAAAAACGGCATATTTTGAGATTTTCTCTCAAAATATGCCGTTTTTACTTATTTTTGCTATTGTTTTTAGCAAATAATATACTCTATAGAAGGTGTGTTAGATAATATTCAACGCTACTTCCATCATATTAGTGAAACCTGTTTGACGCACTTCTGGAGCTGCGGCTTCGCCTGTGAAAACGCAATCGCTGATAGTACAAATCACAAGAGCTCTTTTGCCTTTACCTGCGTATGCTGCATTCATATATAGTGCTGTTGCCTCCATCTCTACAGCTAATACACCCATTTTTTTCCACGCTAACGCTTTAGAGTTAGCATCGTAGAATGTATCGCTCGAGTAGATGTTACCTGCCATATATTTAAATCCAAACTCTTCTGATTTTTCAACTGCTTTGCGAGCCAAATCAAAATCTGCAATAGCCGAGAATGTTCCGCCTAGTTCGTATTGAGCAGCGTAATTGCTATTGGTACAAGCTCCTACACCGATTACCAAATCGCCAATATGCAAATCATCGTGGAAAGCACCTGCCGATCCAACACGTATGATAGTATCTACATCATAAAAATTAAATAGTTCGTAAGTATAGATACCGATTGAAGGAATACCCATACCGTGTCCCATTACAGACACTTGTTTGCCTTTGTATGTGCCTGTATATCCGAGCATACCACGTATGCCATTAAATAATACTGGATTTTCGAGATATTTCTCTGCCATAAACTGAGCGCGCAATGGGTCGCCTGCCATAATCACTGTTTTTGCAATCTCGCCTGGTTGTGCCGCAATATGCGGAGTTGGTACGTTGTTCATAATATTATTGTTTTTTAGTTATTAATTATATTGTCAATATTGTTAGTGCAAAGATAATATTTATTTTGATAATAAACAAATGTTTTCCGCTGTGAAATATTTGTCTGCTATTTTTTATTTTTATTCGACAAGTCAAACAATAGACTTTTACCTTTATTTGTTAGGCGATATTTTTGTTTACTACTTGTTGGTTTATCTGGGATGGTTAGTTCAATATAACCATCCTCTATTGCTGGAGATAAATACTCTTCTCTAAAATAGCTTTTATAAATAATATTCAGTTTATTTTGGAGGTCAATTCTATTCATGTCGCCGTCAAAAATTTCTATTAGTTTTAGAATTTTATCTGAAACTTGTGCGGTAACTGGACTACTGACTTGACTACTGACTTGACTACTAACTGGACTACTATCAATTGAAGTTCCATCCTGATTATCAATCAAATCGTTATTAACTAAACTACCGACTTGACTACTAACTTGTGCGGTAACTTGGTCACTATTTTCGACTAAATCATTATCTTTACGCCACAGAACTACTCTAAAAATATCGTCTTGAACAAACTCGGGAGTTCTCAATCCTGCGTTTTCACACATAGAAATTATATCTCTTGTACCAGTACCTAATCTCTCAATGCTACCTGCTAAATACATTGGATTAGCCAGAAGAGGATTAGCAGGTATAGACTGATGAGATTTTGCCAATTTTTCCACAGTGAGTCCTATTGGTAATATTCCTGGATTCCACACCTCCAAACGATCTTTAAACAACATCACCTGCACACTACCATTGCTCGTGTAATCTCGGTGAGCTATAGCATTCACAATTGCCTCTGTTACTGCCAATAATGGTATTTCGTAATCTATATCAACCTGAATTTGTTTTGCACGAGTACCCACCCTAGCATCAATTCTCGACATAACAAAACCCACAGCTTGTTCAATAAGCTCAAATACATCACCGCGATAAACTTGATACGATGGAATAGGTTTCTGTATCTCCTTGCCATAAAATTGTGCACATTTCACCTCTGAGGTAATAAAAAACCTCTGAGGCTCCTTAGCAAACAACAATATCGCGGCATTTAAAATTCTACCATCATCCTTTATAAGAGCCAAATGAGTAAGAACTTGCTGAATATCTGCATCTTCCGTCATAGGAAAATTACGTTTCATACGTGCCCTACGAATAAATCTCCTCACCTTAATCTCATCTATATCATCAATAGTTGCGCTACTAGCTGTTGTATCAAAAGGGAGCAATCTGAGATACTCTTTCATCTCCAAATAGTGCACAAGTGAAGCATATACCCCACTTCGCAACTCCTCAAAGTTAATAAACGATTTTCTAACAAGATCACCCTCAACCTTAGCTATAAATTGTTTTTCTTTACTTTCACGCTGCTCTACATCAACTTTACTGATAAAAGCTATTCTATATTTTGACTTTTCAGTAGCCCTATCAAACTCCCTTTCCGTTGGAGATACACCTTCATTATCCTCATATCCATAACTATTACCGAATATGCCGATATAAATATCAGTTCGTTCAACTTCAGAGAGATACGCCTCCTGTGCAGTCAAATCTACCGCAGGTAATTCTTCAAAAAGAAATGGCGCAAAAAATCGACCAAGCAAAGCATCTTGCCTAATATAATTACAAAGGAGTTGCCTCTCTTCAGCAAACTCACGCTGTACGCTACTTATAAATATTTTTATTGGTTGCATAGTTTTACATTTTTAATTAACACACTAATCACATGAATGATACTTAATATACTTTTTATTCTTATCAGAAGTTCAGCCAACATAAGACATTGTCTTTTCAACAACTGTAGGACTTTGTAAATTTATCAAATATTGCTCAAAATATTTAATAACATTAGGCAAATCTTTATTCAAGACACCTCTAAGATTTTCAGATTTTAATGAGTCACTAAATTCAATATTGTATATATCATTCTCAAATGTAACTCGTCTGATTAAAGTACTGCCCCTAGTTTAGACAACATTTCTTATAAAATAAGACAGATATTACTTATTCTGTGCTAGTTAATGTTATTTTTAAATTAATATTTATATTTAAATTCGTGCTTAAGCAGCACCTAAATATACAGTTTCAGGAGTCTTATAATTCAATGCCTGATGTAGTCTTATTTTATTATACTTAAAAAAATAATCCTCTAATCCGTTATATAACTCTCTACCTG
>JAWXTU010000073.1:0-11744 GCA_044433285.1 bacterium
ATGGTGCTTTTGGTGGTGCTTTTGGCGGAGCAGGTGATGGGGCTTTTGGCGGTTTCGGTGGCAGTTTCGGTGGTTTTTGGGGCGGTTTTTGGGGCGGGACTATTAATGCACAAACTGCAATAGTCAAGCCCGATTTGAGCGTACCATCTAAGATTGCACCACTATATTTCGGACCAAGCGCACTACCTATCCCAGATATGCTTGATGGGCGCACAAGTGGCGATTTTTCTGTAGAGTTGACATATGATTATTACGATGGGCATATGGGCGATATGACTCAGGGGTTGTATTTCAAAGCTGTTGTACCACTCTTTAGCGACCGTGTTAATCTATCTGTCTGGCTCACCTCTGTAGTCGAATATTACCAAATGACCGAAGAGGTGCGCGAATTTCGTTCTGTAGATGAGAGTATTGCACTTGAGGGTTGGGAGTATGGAGATGCTTATATTTCTACAGATATACATATACTTAAAGAGAAAAGATACATACCTGATGTGGCATTGCGAGTAGTACTAAAATCGGCTCTTGGAGGTGGATTTTATAAAGCTAGATATTTTGATACGCCAGGATACTTTTTTGATATTTCAACAGGTAAATCATTTAATTTTACCGACTCGTATTTCAAAGAGTTGCGCCTATCGGCTACCACTGGATTTTTGTGTTGGCAAACGGATAACGGACGACAAAATGATGCTGTTATGTATGGCGCACAGATAAAATTACAGACGCCACATTTCTATATAGCAGAGACTTTTGGTGGTTATTGGGGTTGGGAAGGCGATGGCGACAGACCGATGAGTCTTAAAAGTGAGGCACACTTACAACTCGATGCACTAAAGGGATTTGAACCACTGTTATATCATCAATGGGGAATAGTTGACTACCCTTTTACCCAATGGCGAATAGGTGTAGCATATAAATTTTAACATCGAATATATCAAAAGTGAGATAAAAAAACTCGAACAAAAATAAAACAGTTTTTGAACATCTACTAGAAAAATAATCTACAAACAGAACGAAAGTGAATTTACAAAATATTATAGAGCGGTATTCGCACCATCCACACATAAAAAATGGTATAAATTGGTTGAATGACCACAACCAGAAGTCATTATACGCAGAGGGATTAAACGCCTCTGGGCGACCGCTATTTTTCTCTACACTGCAAAATATTCTGCCATCAAAACTGTTATTAATCCTCGACAACGCAGAAGATGCAGCATATGCATACAATGACATAGCCAACTCACTTGGCAAAGAGAATATTTCACTCCTCCCCTCGTCGTTCAGAAAATCGCCCAAACATGGCGAGCACGATATGGCAAATGAGATTTTGCGCACCGATGCACTAAATGTATTATCGAGCAAAAAGAGCTATATCGTAATCACATCACCAGAGGGTATAATAGAACGAGTATCATCTCAAAAGAGCATTAAAGATAAAAAACTACAACTGAAAGTTGGTGAGAACATAGATAGTGAAACAATCTCTGAGATGCTAAACAAATACCAGTTCGAGGAGGTAGATTTTGTATTTGAACCAGGACAGTTTTCGTGGCGTGGGAGTATTATAGATATATTTTCATTTACCAACGAGCGTCCGTATCGTATAGATTTATTTGGTGATACGATAGAGTCGATACGCACATTTGATATAGAAAAACAGCTCTCACTCGAACAACAAAAAGAGGTATTTATACTACCAAATTTACGAAATATAGATAAAGCACAATCCATCTCTATACTCAATTACATATCGTCTGATACAATTGTTTGCTTTTCGGATTATAAATATTGCGTCAATCAACTAGATAATATCTATGATGAAACCTTAGTAAAAAAGAATAGTATTGAGGCGACTGCTGAGCTACTCGAGGTGTTGGTGAATGGCGAGATATTTGCAAAACAGATAGAGCCATTCAGAACTATTGAGTTTGGCAAGAAATCATATCTTGGCGCATCTACTACCCTTACATTTTCGCAAAACGCACAACCGCTTTTCCACAAAAATTTTGACATAGTATCTGAATCATTAAAATCCTATATATCACAAGGATACGATATATTTATATGTTCCGATTCGGTTAAACAGAACGATCGTATCAAAGCGATATTTGAAGAGCGTGGAGATGATATTAAATTTAGTGCGATAAAAAATACCATACACGAAGGTTTCATCGATAACGACCTATCTATTTGTTGTTTTACTGACCATCAGATATTCGATAGATTTCATAAATTCTCATTGCGCTCAGATGTTGCTCGTTCGGGCAAAGTGGCACTAACACTCAAAGAGTTGAACCAATTTCAGATTGGTGATTTTGTGGTGCATATCGACCACGGAGTCGGACGATTTGGCGGCTTGGTAATTGTAGATAACAACGGACGTAAACAGGAGGTAATCAAGCTGATATACAAAGATGACGATGTGATATTTGTGTCAATACACGGACTGCATCGCATATCTAAATACAAAGGGCGCGATGGCGAACCTCCACGCATTAATAAAGTGGGATCGGGAGCGTGGGAGCGACTAAAAGAGCGCACCAAAACCAAAGTAAAAGATATTGCGCGCGACCTGATAAGACTCTACGCTGCACGCAAAGCAGAAAAGGGATTTCAATATTCGCCAGATAGCTATCTGCAACACGAATTAGAGGCATCATTTATATACGAAGATACACCAGACCAGGCAAAATCAACTACTGATATTAAGCACGATATGGAGTCGTCGTTGCCGATGGATAGGCTCATTTGTGGTGATGTAGGGTTTGGAAAAACAGAACTAGCTGTACGTGCGGCATTTAAGGCTGTAACCGACAGTAAACAGGTGGCTATAATGGTGCCGACCACCGTGCTTGCGCTGCAACACTTCAAGACATTTAGCGAACGATTAAGCGATTTCCCTTGTAGAATTGAGTATATCAGTAGAGCTAAAAAACCAGCCGAAGCAAAAAGAATAAAACAGCAACTCATAGATGGCGAGATTGATATATTAATCGGCACTCATAAAATTGCTGGTAAAGATATTAAATTCAAGGATTTAGGACTATTAGTTATAGACGAAGAGCAGAAATTTGGGGTATCGATAAAAGAGAAGATTAAGGCACTAAAAGTGAATGTGGATACCCTCACCCTCACCGCCACACCAATACCACGTACGCTACAATTTTCGCTTATGGGGGCACGAGATTTGAGTATCCTCACCACACCGCCACCCAACCGCTATCCTATTGCCACAGAGATATCTACCTACGACGATGAGATAATACGCGAGGCGATAACAACAGAGATGCAACGCAACGGACAGGTATTTTTTATCAATAACCGAGTGCAAAATATATATCTTATCGAGCAGAAAATACGTGCGTTAGTGCCAGATGTGCGCATTGCTGTGGCACACGGACAGATGCCGACCGAACAACTAGAAAATACCATCATCGACTTTATCAACTACGATTATGATGTATTGATTGCAACCACAGTTATCGAGTCGGGGATAGATATTCCGAACGTAAACACCATCATTATCAATAATGCGCATATGTTCGGGTTGAGCGATTTGCACCAGATGCGCGGACGTGTGGGGCGCAGCAATCGCAAGGCATATTGTTATCTAATAACACCGCCACTCAAAACATTATCTACCGATGCACAACGCCGCCTACGTGCCATTGAAACATTCTCTGATTTAGGTTCAGGATTTAGTATCGCAATGCAAGACCTTGATATACGCGGTGCAGGAAATATTTTAGGAGCGGAACAGAGCGGTTTCATCACAGATTTAGGGTATGAGACATATCAAAAGATACTAAATGAGGCACTTAACGAATTGAGAGAACAGGAGTTTGCCGACCTATTTGCCGATAAAAAGGGGAATAATATTGCATTCACACAAGATTGTTATATCGAATCGGATATGGAGTTGATGTTGCCATATTGGTATGTCGAGTCGCAAAGTGAACGTATGTCGCTATACAGAGAGTTGGATAATATCCAAAACGAAGAGGCACTAAGTAAATACCAAGAGCGACTTATCGACCGCTTTGGACAGTTGCCAGAAGAGGCACAAAATCTGCTGAATATGGTCAGATTGAGATGGTTGGCACAGCGATATGGAGTAGAACGGTTAATTCTGAAAAAAGAGAAGATGAGCGGTTATTTAATTAGTAACGAGAGCTCACCATTCTATCAATCTCCTCAATTTGAACAAATTATATCATATTGTATGGAGAATTATCGAAGTTGCCAGATATTACAGCGCAACGAGAAGAGACTATTTAGCGTGAGCAGTATTACAGATATCAATCAAGCATACAACACATTTTTGGCAATAGAGGCGTGCGTGCCGAAAAGATAAAGTTTTGTTAGACTAGCAGATAGAGACTCGCAACGAGTTAGAGGTTAGCAAAGCGTTAGAGACTCGCTAACACTCTTATCTCAAATCATTTACATATACGTTTGGATATTTTGCGGTTTGAAACGTAAAAGCATCATCTGCAGGAGTAACCTTCTTCATTCGGTTCCATAAAAAGGTAATAATGTTGCCACTGCGCTCATAAATTTTGATAGAAGTAGGAAGTTTAGTAGCATCGTCTACCACCAATGTAACCTTGAAAATATCAAGCGATTTCACATCCTCTTTCTCCGCAAAGAAATTGATAACAGTAGCATTATCTAGTTGATTTGGGTCTAATTTTATTCGTCGAGTCTCGAGATAATAATCAATCATAGACATAGGATTAGTAGCCCTCAACTCCTCCACCGTAGGCTCTGTAATTGACACCTCATTATCCGCAGCCATAAATACCCACTGCGTTTTACCGTCGAAAATAGCCTCAAAATCGCCAATCGTATAAGAGTATCTTTCGCCATCAATCAAACAATTACCACGCTGCTCATCAGCAGTTTCAGTCTGCGCGCTATAAAAAACCATTGAAAAATCGCCACTATAAGCATTGCGCTTTAGTTGGCGCAACGATGATTTTACAACACGTTCTGCCTCAGCATCATTTTGCGCTGTAGCTATTACAGGCAAAAATAGAAGCAGCATAAAAAATGCTATAACTGTTTTTTTCATATTTTTTTGTTTGTAGGTTTAAAATCGCCTATAAGAGAGAGCCCTATGATAAAATTTTTAGAGTTCTCTTATAGAGTTCCTAATTACAGTCCGCCAAGCAACTGATCAAGCTCATATTCAGTTTGGATAAGCACATCACGCGGTTTGCTCCCCTTAGCAGCACCCACTACACCAGCCACCTCCATCTGGTCCATAATGCGCCCAGCACGGTTAAATCCTATTTCAAATTTACGTTGTATGTTACTTGTAGAACCAATCTGACTACTAACGATATAGCGTGCCACCTCCTCGAAATATGGGTCGCGCTTAGCAAGATCCACACCCGACAAATCAGCATCACTCTCCGCCACATCTGGTTCTGGGAGGATAAACGCAGTAGGGTAACCTTGTTGTTGCGAAATATAAGATACAATCTCCTCTACCTCAGGCGTATCAACAAAAGCACATTGCACACGCACAGGGGCTTCGCCTTGCGCAAACAACAAATCACCACGACCAATTAACTGTTGCGCACCTGGGCGATCGAGAATAGTTTTTGAGTCTACCCCACTAGATACCCTAAACGCAATACGAGCAGGGAAATTGGCTTTAATCACACCCGTAATGATATTCACCGACGGACGTTGAGTTGCAAGAATCATATGCATACCCACCGCACGTGCCAATTGAGCAATACGAGCAATTGGGAGTTCCACCTCCTTACCTGCCGTCATAATCAAATCTCCAAACTCATCTACCACCACCACAATATAAGGGAGATATTTATGCCCCTTGAGCGGATTGAGTTTGCGCTCGATAAACTTCTTGTTATACTCCTTGATATTACGAGAGCCAGCAGATTTTAGCAAATCATAGCGCATATCCATCTCCTTACAGAGCGAATTGAGCGTTTGCACCACCTTGCTAGTATCAGTAATTACAGCCTCCTCCGTATCAGGTATTTTGGCTAAGAAATGGTTTTCGATATTACTGAAAACACTGAACTCCACCTTTTTAGGGTCGATAAGCACCATCTTCAGTTGCGAAGGGTGTTTTTTGTAGAGCAGCGAAGTGATTATCGCATTAAGCCCAACAGATTTACCTTGACCAGTAGCCCCCGCCACAAGCAAGTGCGGCATCTTAGCGAGGTCGAACGTAAACACCTCATTCGTGATAGTTCTACCCAGCGCAACTGGCAGGTCGAACTGCGACTCTTGGAACTTCTTAGAGGCGATAGAACCGTGCATACTAACGATTTTCGGATTACTATTTGGCACCTCAATACCGATAGTACCCTTACCCGGCATTGGTGCAATAATACGGATACCAATTGCCGAAAGCGAAAGCATTATATCATCTTCCAGATTTCTGATTTTAGAGATACGCACCCCATTTTCTGGTACAATTTCGTAGAGCGTGATAGTAGGACCAATCGTTTCATAGATAGTCTTCACCCCGATACCGAAATTCTTCAGAGTGGTGATAATCTTCATCTGATTAGCCTTCTTCTCCTCATCGCTCAATTTATCCTCTTGCTTAGGATACTCCTTAAGCAGATTGAGCGTAGGATATTTGTAGTAAGACAAATCGAGCGTTGGGTCGTACGGTTTAAGATTTGCATCCACCTCCTCATTTTTGGCAGCCTCTACCTCCACCACAGAAACCACATCACCACCGTTCGTATCATCGGTAGCGTTCGTATCCTCCTTAACATCATCTATATCAGTCTTATTATCCACCACATCAATATCATCAGCAACAGCAGGAGTTGGTATTATCTCCACAGTATCCACCACATCATCTTCTGTAGGTTTATTTGAAATCACCTCAATAGTTATATCATCATTATTTTCATCATTATTTTCATCATTATTTTCATCATTATTTTCATCTTCACCGCTATTATCCTCAGTCTCATCATTATTCACCCAATCAGGATTGACAATATCATCGCCAATTCTCACCACCTCATCTCCACTCTCCTCTGTGGCAAATTCATCTGTATCAGCATTCTCCACTGCATCACGTTGTTTTTTCGTTAATAACGATCGGATAGCAGGAATAGTGGCACTAAACGCAAAGACAGAGAATACCAAAAATGCCCCTATCACGATGAGCAGCGTACCCGGAATACCCAGATTAGTAACCAGATATGCGGTAATAAACTCGCCATATAGACCACCAATACTAAAGAATGAACCCGCAGTAAACGAACCAAAGAAAAATTGCAACATTAAAGGCGCCCAAAGCACAAAAAGGATTGGGAACAAAAAAGCGCGCCATAATTTCATCACAGGCGCCTTAATCAAACGCATAGAGATAGCAAAAGGGATGACCAACAGTGCAAAAGATGCCAAGCCCAAATAGTTATTCACCACCAACTCAGCCAGTTTCGCACCACGCAAACCAGTCCAGTTTTGGATATTCTTGCTCATTTCAGACTCAGAGAGCACACTATTACTGATAATACTCATATCCTCAGCCCCAGTAAACAAGAACGAAATCAGAGCCAGAGTAACATACAAAGTGATGAATAATAAGATAATACCTAGTGCGAAGTTGAATTTTTCATTGCCAAACAACTTCTTAAATATATTAGGTTTATTGCCTCTATTTTGTTTTGTGGATTTTTTAGCCATAAGAGATTTTGGATTGTTTTTTAAAATCGACCACAAAGTTACAAAAATATTTTCATATATGGATAAAAAAAACTAATTTTGCATGATTTTTTACTTTTCATTTTACACATATGACAATTAAAGATAGATATGAGGCTGTAATCAATTGGTTTATTGAATCGGGCGCATCGGATAAACCAGAATTGATATATCACGACAATTTTTCGCTATTAGTAGCCGTTATACTCAGTGCACAGTGCACCGATAAGCGAGTGAATATGGTAACCCCCGCACTACTAGCGGCATATCCTACACCGATTGAGATGGCAAAAGCCGAAGTATCAGAGATATATGAATATGTAAAATCAGTATCATACCCAAACGCCAAAGCACAACATTTACAGTCGATGGCAGAGGGATTAATCGAGAAATTCGGAGGAGAAGTACCTGCCACACGCGACGAACTGACACAATTGGCAGGCGTGGGGCGCAAAACAGCCAATGTGATATTAGCCGTATGTTTCGGACAGCCCACTATGGCAGTTGATACACACGTATTTAGAGTATCTAACCGTATCGGACTCACAAACAACAGCAAAACACCATTAGAGACAGAAAAAGCACTCACAAAATATATCCCAGAAGAGTTGATGCCCAAGGCACATCACTGGTTGATACTGCACGGACGATATGTGTGCACAGCGCGCAAACCAAAGTGCGAAGAGTGCGGATTATCAATGTACTGCAAAGAGTTTAATAATTATTAGTTGTTAATTGTTAGTTATCAACGAGTAGATATTAACTATTTAGAGGTTGAACAGTTAGATATTAATTATGAAAAATATGAAAAGAACAATTATATCGCTAATATTAGTCTCATTTTCGCTGCTTTCATCGGCGCAAACAGTTGTGGGTATAATCGTAAATCAAAAAAACGAACCACTACCCGCCACGATTATTAGGCAAACCAACCATCCTGAAAATATTGCAGTGAGCAATTTGAATGGAGAGTTTACCATTGATTTAATAAGCAGCAAAGATATACTATTATCGTTCAGCAATTTAGGATATCTAACACGTACACTAGAACTATCCAGACAAGATATAAACGACACAATAAACGTGATACTACTACCTGGTAGCGATGCGCAGGTGGAGTCGTTGAAACTGACTAAAAAATTACGATTAACCTCAATATTTACAAATTTCGGTTATAACGTAAGAGGAATAAATTTCGGCGATTTCACCGAGTTTACAGATAGGCAGATAGAGGTTCTCAACAAAAACAGCCACTATTTTAGTTTTGAGTTGGCGAGTTACATCAAAAACATCTACACAGCGATAGACTACGGAATATCGCCACTCAACAGAGAGATGAGCGAGGTATATCGCCACCTATCCAACAGTAACACCCTCACCTTCAATACCGGATATGGATTTGGGTTCACCAAAAACAACAGATATGTCCTCACCCCCTACATCGGGTTCAACCGCTTGTGTATCACCGAGTCGGTAGTACCTGTCGCCACCACCATCACGCTAGAGGATTACCTCAAACAGGGGTATATGAATATTCAGATAGCACAATACACAGGTAATGTAGGATTTGATTTTATGATAAAACTGGTCAATTTTGGCAGGTTTAATCGTCGCAGTCTCAACATCTCGGCAGGAGCAGCATACACCTTCAAACTCCACAGCACCCCCTACATCTACTCCACCGCCACCAAAATCACCACCGACTCAAAGTTGAGTGTCTTCCCGATTTATGCAAAAGTGGGATTGGTGTATATGATAGATTTCAGCAGGAAAGGGAGTGGGAAGTAGGTGAGGATACCTATAAATATAATAGCCTAAATTTTTATTTAAAATTCAGGCTATTATAATGATTATACATGAATATCATTAAGGTTGATATTTTATATCTGTATATAATATTTTTGTAATATCACCCTCCACAGGTTTAGACATCTTGATTTTAGAAAACAAAAAATCAAGCATAATCCTACCTCTCTTGTCTATTGAATCTCCATCCCAATATTCATATTGTGAAATATTGATTTCATTATATGAACCAGTACGATATCTATTTTTTTTATCACTCCAAGAGTCGTTACCCAACGAAGAATTTTTGCTATCAATTAATATTGTCAAATTTCCAAGAGTATTGATGATAATTTTTTTAGCTTGATCTTTTTCTTCATCATTATTCATTTCTCCTAAATAACCGTTTACGACAAAACCCCAGTTACTAGAATCTTGCGGCATTATATGTTCTATTGATGTAGATTCAAAGTCATTAAGATCAACCTTATCTGCCGACTCTTTGTAAGAATCCTTTAAATACTCTTCAAATTCAAATAGAAAATATTTAAGCCCGCCCCAACGATGGAAACCTTTAGCTCCTTTAACATAAACAAATAGACTACTAAAGTCTGTGATCATTCGGTTAATATCAAAATCTGTTTTTTTAAGAGTTTGTAATTTTTCAGTTATTTCATTATATTCTACTTCTCCACCATTGAATAAATCCCTTGCCCAAGTTGCCATTACTCTATAATCTGCAACCCATAAGCCAGGTACAGAATTTCTAAATAAAACAAGCTCAATATCATTTAAAATTGTATTTAACTCCTTATGGTTACAGAGTTTCTCTTCATTATCAATTCCAAAATACCTTAACAAGGTAATAAGCAACAATTTAACATCCTTCTTGCTATTTAGAATCAATATTTTCTTAATAATTATTGATTTAGTGTTATGAATGAGATACCATATGTTTGCTATGGACGATAAACTTTTTATATAATCATAAATTTTTTCATAAGTAACTAGCGGCTCTTTCTCTTGCCCCCCTTCTCTTAGAAAATAATCACTTGCTCTATTACAGAACATTTCAAAAATCTTTTTATCAGCTGCTAGCTCTGAAAAAATAGAATCTTTTGGCACTCTATATAGTGAAAGATGAACCGAAAGAAACTCATCTTCATTTAAAATATGACCAGGATTCTTCCCTAGCCAAGCAAAAATTATAGCCCAAGCGGAGTTTATTTCTTTCCTTAGAGCAATTTTTCCTTCTAGAGGATCGTTCAACTTTTCAGTTAGATAAATTAATCTATTTTTCAACTTTTCAAGCGTAGATAAAGGTTTCCCTCTATTATTCATTGTTTCAAAAACAGCCTGAACATCAAGATCATCTTCTATTATTCTTTCATCAAATATTAGAGACGATGAAACTTTATAATAAATTTCATCTCTCTCTTTTTTGGATAATTTCTCTATTTTACCTTTGAAAAATTCTTTTGCTTTACTAAGATTTTCAGTATAAGCTGTTTTATTATATGCACCCCTCTCTTCCCCAAAGATTATATTCTGAATGTAATTATTGTAAAAATCATCTATATATCCAAACTTATATAATTTTGCGGTTTTGTTCATATTTGATTTAAATATAAACTCTGATTTCAGATCTTCAACACTCTCCTCACCATACCCTTCCTCCTCTTTTTGTAATAACTCATTCAAAAGAATTACAATTGTAGTAAGTCGTTGTTGTCCATCTACAACATTGTAAAACTTATGCTTTTGTGCAGCCCATTTTTCATCTTCTTTTATCTTGCTATTATCCATTGGTTCTATAAATATAGTACCAGTATAATGCTTCGCAAAGTCACCTTTTACGCTACTAATGTCTTTTAAATCATCCCATAATTCATTCCATTGTCGTTCGCCCCAAGCATAACCGCGCTGATAATCAGGTATTCTAAACACTTGATTTGCGAATAGTTCACTTAAATTTTTAGTTGCCATAATTATTTTGATTTGTTTTTAGTTTTACAATTAGATAGTAACCAATTCTACGCCATCTGCAAGTTGTAGCATTTCACGTGTTATCCCAGCTGGCACTACAACTCTCTTAAGTGAATTTAAATTTTGGTAACGAAGTACTGGAAATTTAACAATATTCCTAGAGAAAACTATTTCCTCTAAAGAGGTGCAGATAGAAAATGTGGAGCCCTCTTCGACCTCAGTTACTGAATCTGGAATTGTTATTGATTTGAGAGAAC
>JAWXTU010000074.1:0-11340 GCA_044433285.1 bacterium
ATGTGAAGGTATTGACAATTTTTAGAACAAATTAAGCCTATGAAAAAAGAGATAAAAGAGCTGTTTTTAGAGCATAATGGTTATTTGACAACCAATCAGATACCCAATAGTGCTATATATATGGCAATTAAACGCCTTGTAAATAAAGGTGTTGTCGAACGTATACGTAGAGGAGTCTATTATTATCCCGAAGTTGAAGGTGAATTGATGATTGATACTTCTAAGCTTATACCAGGAGGTGTACTTTGTCTCTATTCAGCTTGGTTTTATTACCAGTTGAGTGTGCAAATACCCCATAGCTATTGTTTGGCTGTTGAGAGAAGTCGTAAGATAAAATTACCTGATTATCCGTTAATTACACTATATTATTGAAAAAAAGAGCATCAAGAATTGGGTGTAGTAAAAAAGATGATTGATGGTTATCAAGTTGAAATATATAATCTTGAAAAATGTGTTTGCGATGCCGTGAAATATAGGATGAAAATAGGATTGGATGTATGCACTGAAGTTATAAGAGAGTATCTAAAACGAAAAGATAGGAATATTGTGAGACTTATGGAATATGCTAGAATTATGCGAGTTGAATCCGTGATTAGTAAATATCTTGAAGTAATATTATGAAAAAAGAGATAGCTAAATCAATTAGGGGAAAACTTTTAAATATATCAAAGAGGGAAAATAATGTATTTCAGACTGTTATAACTCGTTACATATAATGAGAGACTGTTGTATAGATTATCAATAAGCGACTACAGAGATAAGTTTTATCTTAAGGGTGGTGCTCTTTTATATGCAATGGAGCAGGAACTTGCACGTCCTACGTTGGATATTGACTTTTTAGGTGTTAAGGTTAAGAACGACCTTGCTAATATTAAGAATATATTCACGGAGGTCTGTTCTAAAAAATGCGAAAGTGATGGAGTAATATTTGATTGCATCACCATTGCTACTGAGCAAATTGCGGAAGATGCCAAATATAATGGCATTAGAATTGCTGTTGTTGCCCATTTTGATACAATTAAACAAACAATGAGAATGGATGTTGGTTTTGGTGACACTGTTGTTCCTTGTGCTGTTGAACTATCATATCCATGTTTTATGGATGAATTACCTGATGTAAATGTTTATGCTTACTCTTTAGAGTCAGTTGTCGCTGAGAAGTTTAACGCTATGATAGATAGAGCGGAACAGAATAGTAGGTACAAAGATTTTTATGATGTATATAAAATACTAAAAAATAAGAGGGTGGATACAGCAATCCTTACAGATGCTATAATTTCCACATTCAAAAATCGAGAGACTAGATTCATTGATAACCATACTATTTTTACAGAAGATTTTGCAAAAGACAAAGTGAGAACCATATTGTGGAATAACTTTTTGCGTAAGATAAGGGCAAATGAAAATATAGAGTTTGCAGAGGTGATGGAGGTCATAACAACAAATCTTAAACCTATTTATGAAAAGCTGAAATAATGAAAATACAATACTGTTCGGATTTGTATCTTGAATTTTCTGCAAATTCGAGTTACCTAAAACTAAATCCTTTAGAGGTTGTAGGTGATGTGCTTTTACTTGCTGGTGACATATGTTATCTTAGTGCGAATGATTCATATCCTCATCCATTTTGGGATTGGGCTTCTGAAAACTACAAGCAAGTTATTGAATTAAAATAGTCATTTTACTCTCAATTACTCCACCTCCATATTCTGTAACAAAACCCCATCGCCATCAAATTCGCCGTAACCGAATTTGGTATAGAATTCGTCGAGTATAACTAGTTGACAGCCATTAGGTAACATCATATTTACCTCTTTGTGTAGGTGTCCCATTATTATATAATTGACATCGGGATTGGCAGCTGAAAATGTTTTTGACCACTTGCTTTGTAAAGACTCCTCGTCGGTGGAGTGCGCGGTGTAGTAGTCGATATGGCGATTTTTGTATTTACCCTCCTCTTTCTCTTTGTTAGAACCACTCCATTTGTACCCGATCCAGAGTCCGAGACGTGGCGGCATTAGATAGCGAAACAGCCATCTGCAAAGAGTGCTCTCGAATATACTGTTCATCAACTTGGTGAAAAATGTCTTCTCGCCAAGTCCGTGACCGTGAGCCATATAAAATGTTTTGTCGCCTAACGAAATTTTCTCGCCCGAGCGATGAACAATCATACCGCAGTGGTTGGCAAGATATCCAAAAGTCCACTGGTCGTGGTTGCCACAAAAGAAATGTACCTCTATACCAGAATCTGTTATTTTCTTTATGCAATTGAGTATCTTTTCATATCCTGGGGGTATGCTGTGTGCAAATTCAAACCAAAAATCAAATATGTCCCCAAGTAGATATATTGCCCCTCCGCCTGCTTCGGTTATGTCCGTAGTGCGCTCTTCTAACCAACTTATCACCTGCGCTTGATGCACTTCGGGTTGGTCGATGATTAGCGAGCCCAGATGGGCATCTGACATAAAAAAATATCTCATATATCTATTTTGTAGAGGTTTGAAATTTCGGGTCTCGATTTTTGTTTTTTTTAGGGGGAGTTTTTAAAGCCCCCTTTACATGGGCCATTTTCTATTCTGAATAATAAAATTTATAGCATTCCGAGTTCGAGCATCGCCTCCTCACTCATCATATCTCTATCCCATTCTGGTTCAAAAACGATGTTTACCTCCAAATTTTTTACACCCTCAATGCTCTCTAATTTCATTTTTATATCCTCTACAATGAAATCTGCGGCAGGGCAGTTTGGTGAGGTGAGTGTCATCTCAACATTTACATTGCCATCGTTTGTTTCGATGTTGTAGATCAAACCTAAATCGTATACATTCACTGGTATTTCTGGGTCGTATACCGTTTTTAGCATCTTTACTATCTTCTCTTCGAGTTCTAAAAATTCGCTCATAATATAAATTAAATTTTTCTTTGGGGAGTTTTAAGATGTCCCCTAAATATTTATTTGGAGATGTTATATTGTATCTCCATTAAAAAGATTTTTATTTTCACTGCAAAGATACAATATTTTTTTGTAATTTTGTAGCGGAATTAAAAATTTAGAAGAAAATAGATTAATATGCAGATAGGTGATATAAAATTTGGAGAAAAACCGCTCTTTTTAGCTCCGATGGAGGATGTAACTGACCCAGCGTTTAGGTTAATTTCAAAACGGTTTGGTGCCGATTTGGTCTATACCGAATTTGTTAGTGCTGATGCACTTATCCGCAATATCAAACGTACAGAGCAGAAGTTAACTATCCACGAAGAAGAACGCCCTGTAGCGATACAGATTTATGGTCGCGATGTAGAGACGATGGTAGAGGCAGCAAAAATGGTGGAGGCAGCAAAACCAGATATCTTAGATATTAATTTTGGTTGTCCCGTAAAAAAGGTGGCGCGAAAAGGTGCAGGGGCTGGTATGTTGCAAAACCCAGAACTTCTACTGCAAATTACTAAGGCTGTGGTAGATGCTGTGAATATCCCGGTAACTGTAAAGACTCGTCTCGGCTGGGACGAAAATACCAAAATTATAGTCGATTTGGCAGAGCGTATTCAAGATTGCGGGGCTAAGGCGTTGGCGATACACGGTCGCACGCGTGCACAAATGTATACTGGCGAGGCTGATTGGTCGCTCATTGCAGATGTGTGTAATAATCCGCGTATGCATATCCCGATTATTGGCAACGGAGATGTAACCACTCCACAGCGAGCTCAAGAGTGTTTTGATAAGTATGGCGTTGATGCTGTAATGATTGGCAGAGGATCAATTGGTTATCCATGGATTTTTGAAGATATACGCCACTTCTTAGATACACAAGAAATTTATCCTAATCGCCCGATTCAGTGGCAAATAGATATAATAAAGGAGCATGTTCTCCGTTCTATAGACTGGTTGGGAGATGAGAGAAAGGGGATAGTGCATAGCCGTAGGCATTTTGCTATGTCGCCTGCTTTTAAGGGTATTGATAATTTTAAGCAAACTCGTATTGCTATGTTGCGTGCCGAAAATCTTACCGACCTATTAGAGATAATCGACTCGATACCAGAAAAGTTTTTTAATGATTAATTGTAAATTATTAATGATTAACGAAGACAAGAAATTAATAACTAACAACACACAATTAATAATTACCAAAGTGCTTCATATAGTTTGGAACCCAAATATAGCAATCAACATTGGCAGCTTTCAGTTGCTGTGGTATGGTGTGTTTTTTGCTACGGGATTAGTGTTGGCAGGGTGGTATGTTTGGTGTCGATTTAAGGAGTATAATATACCTCAATCTTCGTTCGAATTGCTCATTATCTATTGCTTTTTAGGTATCTTTTTTGGTGCTCGATTAGGGCATTGCCTCTTCTACGAGCCAGCCTATTTTCTCTCTCGTCCGCTAGAGATGTTTTTGCCTATTGTGCCTACTGACGAGGGTGGGTATCACTTTGTTGGTTATCACGGATTGGCTAGTCACGGCGGTACGCTAGGGGTGATAATTGCGATTTTGCTCTTTAAATGGCGCACAAAATTACAGGTGCTCAGTATTATGGATTTTGTGGCTATCTCCACTCCTCTTGCAGGTGGATTTATCCGATTGGGGAACTTAATAAATTCTGAGATTGTAGGTGCGCCGACCAATCTGCCTTGGGCGTTTGTGTTTGTAGCAAAAGATGGAATACCGCGCCACCCAGCACAACTCTATGAGGCGATATTCTATTTTATTCTATTTTTCGCTTTGGCTATCACATATCGCAAATGTAAATATAATGCTGTAAATCACGGCTTTTATCTTGCTCTCTCTGTTATTGGAGTTGCCGTTTTTAGGTTCCTTGTAGAATTTATAAAAGAGGTGCAAGTGGATGCAGAAAATGATATGGTGCTTAATATTGGACAGTGGTTATCTATTCCGTTTTTTGTCTTTGGTGTAATTCTATTATTTTATCAATTGAGAGTAGTAAGAAAGACTAAAAAACTGAAAAATAACATTTAAAATAGACAGAATATAAATAAAAATGATTAACTTTGCACACTTAAAATATAGAATATGAATATGAAACTTTTAAGACATATAGGTCTTGCTCTTGGCTTTACTTTATCTTTGATGTTAACTTCTTGTTGGTCAGAGGATATGTCGGGCTATTCTGACGATGCAATCATCACAAGTTTTTACCTATATAGCGATAGTATTGATGGTATTACTTCGTATACTTTTACAATTGATGAAGACGAAAAACGTATATATAATACTGACTCAATTGACTTTGGTACAGAGGTAGATTCACTTATGCCTATTATATCTCCTACTTTTTGGCAAATTTATGTTAATGATACTATAGATTTTGGTTCGGGTGATTCTACCTATCTGGATTTCACTGATTCTCTGACTATGACGGTTTGGGCTTCGGATAAAGAGACAACACAAACTTACACTGTTATCGTAAATGTGCACCAAGTAGACCCAGATACATTTATCTGGACTGGTATGAATACTCAAGTGTTTTATGAAACTTCTACCTGCGAAAAGGCGTTTTATCTCAACGATTACATTGTATATCTAGCCACTTTAGATGGTACGCTATATAACTTTGTTAGTTACGATGCGGCGGAGTGGAGTAAAAATACAGTGACAGGCTTGCCTGCTAGTGCTAATGATGAACTGAAAAAAATTGCGTGGACTGAGGAGATGTTGTACTATTATAGTGATGATATGCTATATACGTCGACAGATGGTACAACGTGGACTTCGACTGCCACTACTGGAGATATTGATTATCTGCTCTTTAATATGAACTCGGAGCTTTATGGTATAGATGAGGCAAATGGTAATATTGTGAGATTTGATGGCTCGCAATGGGTTGTAAGTTCAGAAGTGCCTTCAGATGAATTCCCTGTCAGTGGTGCCACAATATATGTCGGTCCTGCCCCTTCTGGCAAAACTCGTGCATTCTTGCTCGGTGGTATTGATGCCTCTGGCAATTTCTTATCGTCGGTATGGAGTACAGAAGATGGTGCATATTGGGTGGATTTAGGTGAAAATCAAGAGTATTTCACTCCTCGTGCGGATGCCGCAGTAGTGCAATATGCTAGTGGTTTGATGCTCTTTGGCGGTAGAGATGCAGATGGTGTAGTAACTACAGAGACTCACCTATTCTCTAATGATTATGGCGTTACATGGGTTGAACCAGAAGATAAAATGATGATTAGTAGTCTCTATATCACTAGATACGACCACTCTGCGGTTGCTCCTTCTTCGGGTTATTTATACTTGCTCGGGGGACGTACTCGTTCGGATAATTCAGTGGGTGATGTGTGGCAAGGATTGCGCTATGCCTCTCTACCAGGTTTCTTGTATTAATTCTAATTTTTTATATCTAAAAAAAGCTATATCAATATGAAATTTCAAATAAAACTTGCGTTGTTCGCTATTCTGATTTTTGCTTTCTCGTCTTGTTTGACAAGGGATTTGTCTGACTACTCTGACGATGCCGAGATGGTTACTTTTTATCTATATAGTGATACTACTCGTTATCTATATAGCGACACTATTGCGGAAATTAGTGAATACACCTTTACCGTAGATGATGATGAATTGTTAGTATATAACAGCGATTCAATTGATTATGGTACTAGAATAGATTCTCTTTTGCCTATTATCGCTCCTACTTTTTTGAAAATTTATATAAACGATACAATAGAGTATGTGATTTCTGATTCTGTATATCTGGATTTTACTCAGCCGATGACATTTACGGTGTACGCTTCAGATTTAAAAACATATCAAACGTATACGGTTAATGTAAATATACATCAAGTAGATCCTGATTCGTGTGTTTGGGCTGATAGAAATACAACAGTGTTTTCTGGATCATCTACTAGCGAAAATGTATTCTATTTAAATGAACAGTTCTCATATTTTGCAACAGTCGACGGCGTATTGTACAACTATATTAGTTACGATGCATCTGAATGGGAACAAAATCAAGTTACCGATTTGCCTACCTCGGCTGCTAGTAATTTAAAACATATAATCGCCTCTGATAGTATATTTTATTATTATGACAATCATAAATTGTATAGCAGTGTGGATGGTATCAATTGGAGTTTTACAGCAACTGCAGGTGATGTAGATTATTTGCTATTTGATTTAAATTCAGAGCTTTATGGGGTAGATGAAATAAATGGTAAATTTGTTCAGTTAGTAAATTTTGAGTGGATTGCATTGGGCGATGTTCCTTATGCTTTTCCAGTTGATGGTGCAGCGGTATTTGTTGGCGGTTCTGAATACGACGGAGTTAGTCGCGGTTTTGTAGTTGGAGGTATCGACGAATCTGGCAACTATCTATCATCGGTATGGAGTACAGAAAATGGTTCTTATTGGAGTAATTTATCGTTGGGTAAAGACTATTTCACACCACGTGCATATGCTGCTGGTGTTGCTTATGCAGATGGTTTGATGCTATTTGGTGGATATGATGCTAACGGTGTGGTTACTACAGAAACTCACTTATTCTCTGATGATTATGGTGTTACTTGGACTACAGCAGAAAACAAAATGATTGTCAGCTCGGCGTATGCTCCTAGATTTGACCACTCTGTGGTATATGATTCAGACCTTGGTTATCTATATCTGTTTGGTGGTCGCACTAGCGTTGGTGCTACTAAAGCTGATATCTGGAGAGGATACCAATATAAACAGTTGACAGACTTCGAGGATTGATATAACTTCTAGAATTCTTATCCCAATCTATTGAAAAAGATTAGATTAAATAACTCTAAGAGTATTCAGGCGAGAATACTTATTTTACAGGCTATCGCTGCAATAGATGATAGTGGCTCCGATTTTGACTGTGAGGGAGCCTGCGATTTTGACTGTGTGTGTGATGATATTGATGAGTTGTATAAGGCTCTCAACTCAATTGTGGAGTGTAGTCGTTCGCAACAGACTCAATGCGCTGATATCTTTATAGAAAAGAGTGGTACTGCGCTGAGATTTATTTTGGCTCTTTGTGCCTCAACTAAAGGCTCTTATAAAATATCTCTTGGCGATCGTCTATCTGAGCGACCTATCAAACCGCTAGTAGATGCGCTAGTGCAATTGGGGGCAGATATACAATGTGATACAGCCGACTCGCTATCTATATTAACGGTTAATGGCAAAACTCTACAGGGTGGTGCTGTTAATATTGATGCTTCGGTGAGTAGTCAATTTATCTCAGCTCTGATGCTTATTGCTCCTCAGATGGAGCAAGGTATCGAGATCAATTTAAAAGGTAAAAGCGTATCTAATAAATATATACATCTTACGGCAGATATTATTAGTAAGATGGGTGGCAAGGTTTATTTTTTAGAGAATAAAATCGTAGTGCCATATTTTATAGTCTCAAATAGTGAGATTGACATTGAGAAGTGCTGGTCGTCGGCAACGATATGGTTTGCCTTGATGGCGGTTTTGCAGTGTGATGATTTTTTGTTAGAGGGTTTGAATTTAAACTCTTTGCATCCAGATAGAGCAGTTGTTGAGCAATTTGCTAAATTGGGAGTGGGAGCGAAACAGGATAACGAAGGTGTTATTTTGTTTTATAACAAAGAGTTATCGGCTAATAAAAACGTAGAAATAGAATTAAAACAATCTATCCTAGAGATAGATTTCAATAATAATCCAGATGCGGTAATGGCTTTTGCTGTTGCGGCGTGTTTGTGTGCCAAACCTTTTAGGTTGTCAGGCGTCTCTACTCTTAAAGATAAAGAGTGCGATAGGGCAATGGCTTTGATTGCGGAATGCAGAAAATGTGATTTTCTGCTCGAGATGAATGGCGCAGATGATTTAGTTTGGAATGGCGAAATAGTGGGTGATGAATCTGAAATACCCACAACAGTATGTTGCTACAACGACCATCGTATGGCTATGGTGTTGGCGTTGTTGCAATTGAGAGAGAATATAATAATAGATTCTCCAGAGGTGGTTAGTAAATCCTATCCATATTTCTGGAGTGAGTTGCAAAAGTTTTTTTAATTTAATAAGATCAAGTGGGTATTAATTACCCAAAAAGTGGATGGAAAATAGTAGTTATTCTTTAAAAGAAAAGGCGGAAGTAGTAATTTCTGATTTTGAATTGTATGACGATTGGATGGATCGTTATCAATATTTAGTGGATTTAGGTGCAACTCTTGAACCTATAACTGATAGTGAAAGATGTGATAGTAATTTAATCAGAGGTTGCCAAAGTCAAGTGTGGTTAGTATGCGAAAATAGAGACGGTCGTGTCTATTATCGTGGTGATAGTGATGCTGTAATTGTGCGTGGTGTTGTAGCTCTTCTCGTAAATGTGCTTTCGGACTGTTTAGTTAGCGAAGTGGCGAATACAGATTTTGATTTTATTGATAAAATTGGACTAAAAGAGCATCTATCTCCTACAAGGAGTAACGGTTTAGTTGCAATGATGCGTGTGATGCGCTCGTATGCAATGGCTGTAACAAATAAGAACGTAATGTTATGATATAAATTTGAAAATTCAATATAACTAATTTATAAAAAACGTAATCATGAAAAGTAAAGAAAGAAAGATTGCCGTTATCGGTTTAGGCTATGTTGGTCTACCGTTGGCAATAGAGTATGGAAAAAAGTACAGGGTTCTTGGCTTTGACATTAACACTGCACGCGTTGAAGAGTTATCAATGGGTAAAGACTGTACCTTAGAGGCTGATTTACAAGGTATGAAACAGGCAACAGATATGTACAAAGAGAATCAAAATACTGGACTCTCTTTTTCATCAATTGTTGAAGATCTTAAACAGTTTGATACATATATCGTTACTGTGCCTACCCCTATTGATGAGTACAATAACCCAGATTTAACCCCTTTAATTAAAGCATCTGAGATGTTGGGTAAGGTGTTGGATAAGGGAGATATTGTTATCTACGAATCTACCGTTTATCCTGGTTGTACAGAAGAGGATTGTGTGCCTATACTTGAGAATTTTTCTGGATTGAAATTCAATAAAGATTTCTATTGTGGTTACTCTCCAGAACGTATTAATCCAGGTGATAAGGTAAATACACTTAAAAAAATCAAGAAAATTACCTCTGGTTCAACTCCTGAAATTGCTGATTTGGTAGATGAATTGTACAACTCTATTTTAGAGGCTGGTACTCACAAAGCTCCAAGTATTAAAGTTGCCGAAGCGGGTAAGGCTATCGAAAATGCACAACGCGACGTAAATATCTCATTTGTAAATGAGTTGGCTCTTATTTTTGACCGTGTAGGCATCGATACTAACGATGTGTTGGAGGCTGCTGGTACTAAATGGAATTTCCTAAAATATTCACCAGGTTTGGTGGGAGGACACTGTATCTCTGTCGACCCTTACTATCTTGCTCACCGTGCTAAAGCGTTGGGTTACACTCCAAAAGTGATACTTTCTGGTCGTGAGGTGAATAACTCTATCCCTGATTTTATCGCTCACAAAGTTATCAAATTGATGATCGCTAAAGACTTTAAAATTAAAGACACCAACGTTTTAATTTTGGGTGTTACATTCAAAGAAAACTGTCCAGATATCCGCAACACTAAAGTTGTTGAGATTGGTAACGAACTTGTTGAGTTTGGTCTTAATGTAGATTATGTTGACCCTTGGGCTTCAGCTGCTGAGGTGAAACACGAATATGGCGTGGATATTTTAAAAGAGATAGATACTAAAAAGAAATATGGTGCTGTAATTGCATGCGTTTCTCACAATGAGTTTTTAACTTTTGACTTTGCAAAATACAAAGAACAAGGCGCAGTAATTTTTGATGTAAAAGGTTATGTAGATCGCTCTTTAGTTGATGCAAGATTATAAGGGACTTCTATAAACTCCCCTATAATATTTTATTCTCTTAAATATTAAAACTCCTCGATTGATAATCACATTAATAGGGGAGTTTTGCTAATATTATACGTTGATATCTGCCAAAATATGGTACTGTAATTTAGTTACAAATAAAATAATTCTATTTGTATTGTAATGTTAAGATTTTTTTTATACCTTTGCAGTCGGAATAATTTTTTAATCTTTAAGAATAGGAGATATAGATATGGCTAAGGATAATGTTGTTAATGGGCTATCTCATAATATTATAGCTAACGGCACTAAAGTAGTTGGTACAATTACAACAAGCAATGATATTAAAATTGATGGTAGTGTAGAGGGCGATCTTATTTGTAAAGGTAAGGTTGTAATTGGTGCGCAAGGTGCATTTAATGGTAATATTGAGTGCCAAAATGCAGAGATTTTTGGAACAGTTGATGGAAAAATGCAAATTTCTGAACTGCTTTCGCTCAAATCAACAGCAAAAATAGTTGGTCAAATCAAAACTA
>JAWXTU010000075.1:0-11224 GCA_044433285.1 bacterium
GAGAGGAACTCGCTTAATGAGTATATGAAAATTTTAAAAATAATTTACTAACAAAAAATGATAAATAGCATATGTTATTTGATTAGAGGCTGGTCACCTTAATAGAGTGAATATGTTATAGTAATTATTATATCAAGTTTTTTGTATATTAAATATAATTACTAGCAAGACTTAATTGTAGAATATGGGTTAACTTAAAATTGAAATTAGAAAATCAAATAAATTATAAATCTTAAATATAAGTAAATATGAAAACAAATAAAAAGTATAAAGTAATAGAACAAAGCAGATTTCTAAGTGATAATGAGTTGGTAAATTTAAAGGGAGGTAGCAGTACTGAATTGTGTTCAGCAACGAATTATTTTTCTTGCATTGAAAAATATATTATCTCTTGTGTAATGGATTATGCTGCTTGTACTCCATATGAGATATATTTATGTGCAGTACAACAAGTAAGTTGTGGGTGGTATGGTACGTACACATGCACTAGCTTAAACGGATATTTGGTTTGTGGTGATATGGGTGCTTATTTATCTAATTGTCCAACAAAAACTTTATTTTAAATTATGAAGAGAATTATTTGTTTGCTTATTGTTGTTATAGTAATAAGTTATAGTTGTTTTGCACAAACAAATTCCTTGCAAGCGAAAGTAGACGAACGAGTGGAATTGGTATCTGTATTTTGTCATTTGATTGGCTTTAATGCGGAGAATAATCTTAACGCTTGCTCTACATATTCAGCTGCTGTTGATGAGTATTTTGCTCCGTATTTGCGTGATATTTATATTATTGCAAATCCAGACTCAAAACCTATACCTCGTTCATCGATGAATTATCAAGCCATTGTGAGTGCATCATTAGCACTAAAAATAGAAAACGAGGAGGTAAAATATGATTCTGTAAATACGGATTATATTACTATGCTAGAGATTAATTATCAAAAAGAGGGTCTTGATAAAATACTAGTGATGTTATCTAAGTTTTATAAACTCACTTCATTTAATAAATTCTATAATTCCCAGAGGAATATTTATGAGAAAGCGGAGAATTTGTATAATAAAGATGTGATTGCAGAATATAAACCAGGTATTTACGAAGACTTATTTGCAATTAATCATAAAGAAATTAAAATATATTTGTCCATGTTGAGTGGCTCGCTTGCATATCCTGTGCCACAAGCACAATCTTTAATTTTAGGCGTTGTTGGATGTCCTGATGAAATAAAGGGTGGTTATTTTATTAACAAGACTCCAATTAATAATTTAGTGAGTTGTGTTACTGATATTTTTGTATATAATGAGTTGAGTAATATCGAACCAATGGTTAAAATTTATACAGAGAGTTATTATAAATCGGCTGTAGTGATGTTCGATAGAAGTGGTTATAGCATAGATGAAATTTTTCTTAATCAGTATTCGAAATTGTGTCAAGTCTATTATACTTCTAAAGATATCAATAGTCAAGCAGCTTTTCAAAAACTAGTAAAATACAAGAGCGAGGGATTTATATGGATTAATGAATTGTGGGATTCGTTTGATCAATTAATTCAAGAAAGAACTTCGTTTCCATATTTCAAGGATATGGTGACTGTTTTAGTTGATAAATATAAGCAACTCCCGGCGTATTGATAATTAATATTTAAATTATGCCAACAAAAAATTTTCATAGCGAAGAAGTACAAGACATTATGGGCAGAGCCCCGTCGTGGGTGGTGCGATGGGGTATAACTGTTATTTTTGTAATATTCGGAGGGATATTTCTTGGGTGTTATTTTATCAAATATCCCAATACTATAATCTCCAACGCAGAAATTACAACATATAATCCTCCTGTTGAGTTGATTGCAAGATACGAGGGATTAATTGATACTCTATTTGTAAAGGAGGGTGAAATGGTGAGTAAAGATGCATTGATCGCAGTGCTTGATAATTCATCCGATTGGGTAGATGTGTACAAGGTCTCGTCTCTTCTAGAATCATTTTCTTATGCAGAGTGTGATAAGGATGTTTTTAACGACTCTCTTTATGTAAATTATAATGTAGGGGAGTTGCAAAGCAGTTTTTTGGCATTCCAGAAAATATGTAAAGATTACAAACATTATTTAACCACCGAGCAGGTAAATAAAAAGATAAGATTAATTGAAATTCAAATATCAAAAACAAGAGAGTATTATATCCAGTTGCAGGCACAACATAAATATCTATTAAAAGATTTGGAGCTGCAATTAAAGGCTTTTGAAAGGGATTCGCTGCTATATGCAGATGGGGTAATCTCTGCATCTGAAATGGAGATAGCATCACAAAATCTATCGCAAAAGAAGAACGCAGAGGCGGGGTTTATTGCATCGCTTACATCTAATGAATTGCAGATAATACAGCTAGAGCAACAGCTTATAGAACTATCTATGCAGCTAGAAAATGAAACCTCTGAATATGAACGGCAGTTCTCTCAAAGCAAACAACAACTGCTGTCGGATATCGTTCGTTGGCGACAAACCTACACAATTGCTGCACCAATAGATGGGCGGATAACTCTTGGTAACTATTGGAGCGAAAACCAATATGTAAAGATAGGAGATAAACTGGCTACTATTATTCCTCAATCAGAAGCTAGAGTAATTGCTCGTGTGCAAATTCCGTCGGCAGGTTTTGGTAAGGTGGAAATGGGGCAGAGTGTTAATATTAAGCTCGATGGTTATCCATATATGGAATTTGGCGTGCTCAGTGGCACAATTACATCACTCTCAGCCGTACCCGAAAAAGTGCAATCTACCACCGGTACAAATATCATTTACTTAGCAGAAGTATCTTTACCTCATGGACTTACTACATCCTACAATAAAGAGTTGCCTATGATACAGCAGATGAATGGCACAGCCGAAGTGATAACAAAAGATATGCGATTAATAGGTCAATTTTTTCATCCAATAATGTCGCTGTTTAGAAATAGATAACTTATGCCAAAACTCATAACTTTTATATTATTATTGTTCTTCTCTATAAGTGTTTATGCACAACAAAAAGTATGGACATTAGAAGAGTGTGTGGAGCATGCAAAAAAGCACAATATAGATATACAGAGGAAACGCCTTGAGATGGAGACATCGAGAGTTAATCTATCTGAGGCTAAATGGGCTTTTGCTCCTGCTGTTTCAGTTAGTAATGATTATAGCATTTCGCAGGGGCGTGTGCTCGACCCCACTACATATGAATATGTAGAAAATTCAGTGGTTGCTGGAAATAGTACCTCTGTCTATGCCTCGTTATCCGTGTTTAATGGTATGAGTCGAATACATACAGTGAAACTGCAAAAAACGGCTCTTAGTGCATCGCTTTTAGGTGTTGAAAAGGCTGAAAACGATCTTATGCTTAATATTACTGCCTATTATCTCGAAATACTTCTTGCAAAAGAGAGCATACGCAATGCAGAGCAAACAGTATCTTCGTTAAAAACACAAAAAGATAAAACGGCAAAGATGGTGGATGTAGGGAAAGTAACAAATGCAGATTTACTGCAAATAGAGGCGCAACTCTCTGATGCAGAAACCAACCTTATAATGCAAAAGAATCAGTTATATATTGCAAAACTCAATATTTGCCAACTCTTGGAGATAGAGGATTATTTAGCTTTTGAAATAGCCATCATAGATGATAAAATAGATGAGACTCTACCGCTAAATATTTATGATATACAACAAAGTGCGCAACTACTACCAGAAATCAAGATGGCTGAACTTGGTGTGAATATTGAAGAGAGTAATCTTAATATAGCACGCTCTGCATTATATCCAACTATTTCTATTGCAGGAGCGTATAGCACCAGTTATTCTAGTGTACGTCAAAAATTGGTTTTCAATACAGATAGTACGCAAATTTATGTGCCTTATACTTTTTTGGATCAATACCAAGACAACTTAAACAGTTATATAGCTGTGAGTTTTCAAATGACACTCTTCAACGGACTCTCTGTGCGCAAAAATATACAACGCAGAAAAATAGCGTTGCAAGACTCAGAATATAACCTACGGAGTATACAAAAACAGGTGAGCAAAGAGGTAAATCAAGCATATATTGATATGACAACAGCCTTAGAAAAATATAACTCTACACTCTCATATCTGCTGTCAGCACAAAAAGCGTATGAACTAATAGAGAGCAAATACAATGTGGGTGCAACATCAATATTAGATTATAACACAGCCCTCAATAATTATGTTGATGCCTCGAGTAAGCACATACAAGCCAAATATGAATATATATTTAAGACTAAGATAATTGAGTTTTATATGAATAATTAAGCCTATAAATAGGTACCTAAATAATATTGTGCATTTGATTATAAATTTATGAAGAAACAATTATTCCCAATAGAGATTGTAGAAAACTCTACAGAGCAACTCATAAAAAAAAATACTGTGAGAACACATTTCATATATAACATTGTGCTCATAGTGGTGCTCATATGTTTTGTGTTGATGTTCTATATTTCAGTAGATATAAACGTTGTGAGTACAGGGATAATTAAAACTCCTGGCGAAAGAATGCTCATTAATAGTCCCTATGGGGCTTTTGTAGAGGCTATTTATGTAAATGAAAATAGCAAAGTGAAAAAGGGCGATACTTTATTAGTGCTTAGTTCTGGAGAATTAGACAAAGATATTGAGAATAGTAATTTGAGATTAATAGAATTAAAAACCTATATTAGTGATTTAAGTAATTTGGTACAGATAAAAGAGGAAGAGTTTTTATCTCCCAAAGAATTAACATCCCCATTGTATACAAGCTCTTTGCAATATTACAATTCGCAATATAGCGATCTCAAAACTAGAAAGGAGAATATCAGCGGAGAATATCAGCGTAATAAATCTTTGTTTTCTGAAAATGTGATTTCTGCATCAGAGTTTGAAGAGATACAGGCTGAATATAATAATGCTAATAATGCTATAGAATTGTACTATAACAAGCAGATTAGCGAGTGGCAACATTCTTTAGATAACTACCTCGTGGAGCAGCGTGATATCTCTATAAAATTAGAGCAGATAGATATCCGAAAGAAAGAATCTATTATTTTATCGCCTGTTGCTGGCATTGTTCAACGTATAGAAGGAGTGCATATTGGTAGCTATGTCTTACAGGGCCAAAAACTCTTTGAGTTTTCGGCTGATAGTACACTACTTGTTGAATGTATGATACAACCCAAAGACATCGGATATATAAAGCTAGGACAAAATGTGAGAATGCAGGTAGATGCCTATAATTATAATGAATGGGGCTTGGCAAGTGGAGAAGTGATAGAGGTTTTTGATGATGTATCGCATGTTACCAGTTCTACTGGTGTTTCACCTCTTTTTAAAGTGTTGTGTTCTATTAATACACCTACTCTGCAATTAAAAAATGGACATATAGGAGAGATAAAACGAGGAATGACAGTGAATGCTCGTTTTAAAATAACGCAACGCACACTTTTTCAACTGCTTTATGATAAAATAGACGATTGGATGAATCCAAATATACAAAGTTAAACATAATATTATTTCAAATTTGAAAATGCGCATTCAAAATCTCTTAGTCAAACAAGGCTCTACTAAGAGGAGAAATAATAACAAACAATACAAACCAAAGAGCCTACAAATTTTTAAACCAAAAAAATATGAACAAAATGAATTTAAATGCTTATGGCGTAGAAGCTATGCCAAAGCAAGAAATGAAAGAAATTAGTGGTGGAGAGGTAATGGAATATGCAGAACTTACTTGGTCGGGAACTGATAATGAAATTGTTTATGCAGTTGAGGCTGTAGCTAATGGTGTAAAAATGCTATACAATGGAGTAGCTGCATGTGTTAATGAAGTAGCATCTTGGTTTGATAAATAGCATAAGGTAATCTATACCTTTATTGACTAAACGATTAAAATTATGAAAATATTATATCCAGATGGAATATTAAAATTTATATTGTTGATATTTTTAAGTCTATTGTTTTCTACTCCAGTGATATTTATTGAAAAATTTCTAGATAAAGATATTTTTTCTATTGCATTGTTACTTGTATTATTAATAAATATCACAGTATTGTTTTTTTTAGGAAAACAAAAGTCATGTAAGCCAATGTTTTACCCTACGGAATTTCATGTTTCATTGAGGATAAAAGACATATGTATTTTAATACTTATAGTACTGGGGATTATTTCACTAAGTATTACTTATAGATATTTATTTAAAGAAGATGTAATCGACAACTTTTCATTACTCTATATAATAGGAGCAGTATTTATTGGACCAATTGTGGAGGAATGGGTATTTAGGGGTATTTTTCTTAAATCATTATTAACCCGATATTCGAGTAAAAAATCAATTATAATTTCGAGTGCTTTTTTTGCAGTAGTTCATTTTCATCCAGTCGGAATAGTTCGTGCATTTATTTTAGGAGCATTTTTTGGCGATAACTATGTGAAAAACAAAAGTCTATTAAACGTAATTATTTTACATATGATTGCTAATATTATAGGGATGGCTTTGATAGTATTACTGAATCAGATTTAACCTTAACCTATATTATCACAAACAACGATTATACCTAAAGAAATAAAAACTCAAAATGAGCACAATAGAGATAAAACAACACGGCATAACAGACTGCGGTGCTGCCTGCAATTGCTCATATGGTGGTTAAAGGACAGTTACTGAACTACGTAGTGATATACAAAGTCAAATATAAATATTTAAAACTTGCTATCTCTATCTTGATAATCTAGTAGCGATCGGACTGGAATTTGAAAACACAAACAAAGACTGCTCACCTTTTGTGTGTGAGATGGAAATGGCATTAATTAATAATCGAGCAAAAATATTTTTTAAAAATGAATACATTAAATTTAAGTGCTTATGGCGTAGTAGCTATGCCAAAGCAAGAAATGAAAGAAACTGATGGAGGTAATCTTCTCGCTTTCATAACTGTTATGGGAGCAATAATTTATCTTTATAACGAAGGAGATGATCTTGTGGATGGATTTAAAGAAGGATATGAAGGAACTCGAAACAAAAAAACAGAGGAAGCAACAAATGGATGATAAAAATAAAATAAAACGAATGAGACGTACAATAATTATTATGACAATCTATATTGTGCTATCAATAATCATTCAAGTATATAATATGATAATGTAAAATCAATATTGAGTCCACTTGAAAAAGTCATTTCTCTAGAAAACCTAGTAAAAAATTACTTGATTATCAGTCTGTTATGGGTAGCAGGAGTGTTTATTAAAGTGGACTTAATATTTAATAAAGAAAATTATGTATAAAAATATCGGATTGGAAGATTTAACTTCAAAAGAAATGAAAATGATAAATGGAGGGGATAAATTCCTAAAGGATTTAGGAAATGGTCTAGGTCAGATTTGTGGCTATATTGTAAATGCAGCTGAGGTTGTTGGCGATGCAATAGTTGAAGGATGCGTATCTCTAGGTGAAACGGTGCCAGGCTACAAACGCTAGGTAATGATATGAGGCTGAATTTAAATATGTTGTATGTAGATATATTTCAGTTTAGCCTCATATTTCGATATATAAATATAAGTAACTATCAAGAAAACTCAAAATGAGCAAAATAGAGATAAAACAACACGACATAACAGACTGCGGTGCAGCTTGCAATTGCTCATATAGTAGTAAAGGAACAGTTACTGCACTACGTGGTGATATACAAAACTAAACATAAATATTTAAAACTTGCTATCTCTATCTTGTTAATCTAGTACTCTGAACTCCAGAATAATTGTTTAAATACAATAATTTATATGAAATATGTAATCCTTCCAATCATTATTATATTTTTCTTTTCGTGTGACAAAAATTATAATGGTAAATTCGCTGATACAAAGCATAATTTATTTACCATATCTTGCACAGTGAAAGATAGCACGTATAATGCAATATTTGATACGGGAACAGAAATTTCATCTTTTCCAAATAGAAATATATCTCCGTCTCAAAAAGAATTACATAGTTATCTATTTTCAAGAGATACGATAATCATCGAATATTTAAAATATGCTATTGTAACAGTCGGAAATATTAATACCGTATCGAGATTTGGTTTTGATCTTTCAGAAATCTCACATGCTGTTATTGGGAATGATATAATTCAGAAGTATTATTGGAAAATTAATTTTGTAAATAAAACATTCTCTATGTTTAGTCGTCCTATTTTATTTGATTTAGAACGATATACAATTATTCCATATACTATTGATAGAGGTAATATGGTGTACTGTGTAGATTCTATTTCCATACTTATAGACACAGGAGCAAGTGTAAGAACGAGTGCAAAAGATGGTATAACAGGTGAAGTTATACGCATTGGAAAAATTGATTTTGATGTTGTTAGTAATAGAACTTGGGATTATTTACAAAGAGAGTTAAATCTGATTCCAAATGAGAAAAGAACACAGATATGCAGTGATATAAGATTTGGAGATATTAATATTGAGCAGGCAGAGTTGAGAAAATACATTTTATCTTCAGATCATCCAGTCCGTACTTCTGTAAGTGGTGGAATCGATATAATTATGACCTTAGATGCGCTAAAACGTTTTGGTATTATCTATATCGACCCTTACAAACAACTACTATACCTAAAGAAATAATAACTCAAAATGAGTAAAATAGAGATAAAACAACACGACATAACAGACTGCGGTGCTGCCTGTATTGCATCTATAGCTGCACACTATGGGTTAATGATGCCAATAGCACGAATACGCCAGATTGCACACACCGATAAGAAAGGCACGAATGTGCTTGGGCTTACTGTAGCAGCAGAGAAATTGGGATTTGTGGCTAAGGGAGTGAAGTCTATGAACGCTGATGGTACAAAGAATATAGAACCTTTGAAGAAAATACCTCTGCCTGCAATTGCTCATATAGTAGTAAAGGAACAGTTACTGCACTACGTGGTGATATACAAAGTGGAGAAAACCCACATAAAGGTGATGGATCCAGGATCTGGGAAACTCGAGAAATGGACTATTGAGGATTTTACAGAAAAATGGACAGGTGTGCTAGTCATCATGATGCCAGACTATGATAATTTTATAAAGGGTGATGAAAAAGTTTCTATCATGAGTAGGCTTATTTACCTCATTAAACCACATAGTGCAGTTGTTGTACAATCTATTTTTGGAGCACTAATATATACCATACTGGGCTTGGCTACATCTATTTTTGTGCAAAAGATAATAGACTTCGTGTTGCCAGATGCCAATACAAATCTATTGAACCTTATGGGTGTGGTGATGGTAGGTATTCTATTGATAAACATAATTATAAACTTCTGTAAGTCGCTATTTATATTGAAAACAGGGCAAAAAATAGATGCGCGATTAATACTAGGTTATTATAAACATTTATTAAAACTACCGCAAACTTTCTTTGATAATATGCGTACAGGAGAGATAATTTCACGCATTGGCGATGCGATGAAGATTCGAGTATTTATAAATAATACACTTATATCTCTTATAGTTAGCGTGTTTACAATCGTGTTTGCCTTTGCTCTGATGTTTACATATTATTGGAAACTAGCTCTTATTATTTTGATAGTAATACCACTCTATGCTATAATCTATTTCTTGTACAACAAGGTGAACAAGAAAACTCAACGCAAAATTATGGAAGAGGCTGCTGAACTTGAATCTCATTTGGTGGAGTCTCTCAATTCTGCCAGAACCATTAAAAGTTTTGGTATAGAAGAATATGCAAACATAAAGACTGAAAACCGGTTTATAGCTCTGCTTAATACATCTTATACATCGAGTGTGAATGCACTCACATCTGGCACAGCATCTAGTACTGTGTCACAGCTCTTCACTATCATTCTGCTATGGAGTGGGTCATATTTTGTGATAGACAACGAGATTACACCAGGGGAGTTGCTCTCTTTCTATGCTCTTATAGGCTATTTTATTGGTCCAATTGGTAGTCTCATAGGCATGAATCTTGTTATTCAAGATGCTCGCATTGCTGCCGATCGTCTGTTTGAAATAATGGATTTGGAGAGGGAAGAGACGGAAAATAAAATAGAAATATCAAAGGAGAGAGTGGGCGATATAGTGTTTGAAGATGTAGAATTTTCATACGGCACTAGGGCAGACATATTCGAGAATCTGAATTTACATATAAAAAAAGGAAACATTACTGCGATAGTAGGAGAAAGTGGCTCGGGGAAATCAACACTAGCCTCACTCTTACAAAATATATACCCAATATCTAAAGGTTGTATAAAACTAGGCGATGTAGATATAAAACATATTGATAAAGATTCTCTGCGTCAGACTATTAGCGTAGTACCTCAAAAGCTAGATCTGTTCGAGGGTTCTGTGTCTAGCAACATAGCCCTAGGGGATTATGTTCCCGACATGCAAAAGATAATAGATATATGCAGATCTATAGGGATATTGGATTTTATAGAAAAATTGCCTAATGGTTTTGAAACAAATATAGGCGAAAATGGTGTTAAACTGAGCGGAGGACAACGACAACGTCTTGCTATCGCTCGGGCAATATATAAAGACTCAGAAATACTTATATTAGATGAAGCTACTTCTGCACTTGATTCTCAAAGTGAAAAGTATATAAAAAGTATTATTCAAGAATTAAGGAAAAAAGGGAAAACGATAATAATTATAGCTCATAGACTAGGAACAATAACTGATGCTGACAATATTGTGGTGCTAGAAAAAGGAATGGTAGTAGAACAGGGAACGCACGAACAATTGCTCAGTATAGATGGGGTATATAATAAACTCGTAAATGCCCAATTAATCTAGTTTGAATTAGTTTAGAGAAATTAAATATAGAGGATTTTGTTTTATATCAAAAATATAACTACCTTTGTTGTGAGTTTTTTATTGCACAAGCAGTGGGCGCAACGTTAGAAGAGGACAATCAAAACGGACTAGTCCATTTTCTTGAGCATATGGCGTTTAATGGCACAGAGCACTTCCCAGCGAAGATATACCACCTTGTGCTAGGGTTGTATTGGTGTCGTCAAGCGTAGTCTTGCACAGTATTGCAACACGACCCCTATCGGCAACTTTCAGCGCATAGCTCATACCTGCGATACCGCTACCGATAATTAAAAAATCAAATTTCTTTACCATCTATACTGCTAATATTATAGTTGTAAATTTGTCTGTTTTTGGCTATCTATCATTACATAGCTCTA
>JAWXTU010000076.1:0-10901 GCA_044433285.1 bacterium
TCATACTTACGGCGTCGCCTATAATAGAGTGTAAATCTGTAATCGCTACTCGCTCTTGTTGCATAGAATCACGATGACGGATAGTTACGCAATTATCTTCGAGAGTTTGATGATCGACAGTGATGCAGAATGGAGTACCAATAGCATCTTGACGACGATAACGCTTACCGATTGAATCTTTTTCATCATAAGCACATTTAAAATCAAACTTCAATTCGTTGATAATCTCACGTGCTTTCTCTGGCAATCCTGCCTTCTTAACTAATGGCATCACACACACTTTGATTGGAGCCAACACCATTGGAAGGCGCAATACTACTCTACTATCACCGCCCTCTAACTTCTCTTCGTCGTAAGCTGCCGACATTATCGACAAGAACATACGATCTACACCTATTGATGTTTCAATTACGTATGGAGTATAGCTCTCATTAATCTCTGGATCGAAATATTTAATGTTTTTGCCTGAGAATTTTTCGTGACTAGATAAATCGAAATCTGTACGAGAATGAATACCCTCTACCTCTTTAAAGCCAAACGGCATTTCAAACTCAATATCTGTAGCTGCATTAGCATAGTGAGCTAGTTTGTCGTGGTCGTGGAAACGATATTTTGCATCTCCTAAGCCTAATGCACGGTGCCAATGCAAACGGAACTCTTTCCAGTGATTAAACCACTGCATCTCCTCGCCAGGACGAACGAAAAATTGCATCTCCATCTGTTCAAACTCACGCATACGGAAGATGAACTGACGAGCAACAATCTCATTACGGAACGCTTTACCAATTTGGCAAATACCAAATGGTACTTTCATACGACCTGTTTTTTGTACATTCAAGTAATTAACAAATATACCTTGTGCAGTTTCTGGACGAAGATACACTTTCATTGCTCCATCTGCAGTAGAACCCATCTCGGTAGAGAACATCAGGTTGAATTGGCGCACATCTGTCCAGTTTTTAGTGCCAGATATAGGGCAAACTATCTCACAATCAACAATAATTTGTTTCAATGCCTCTAAATCATTTGCCTCTAGCGCATCTACAAAACGAGTGTGAACAGCATTGCGTTTGGCGATATAATCAGAGACACGACCATTTGTTTGCATATACATCTCACGGTCAAAAGTCTCACCGAATTTCTTCGCTGCTTTGTCGCACTCTTTATTGATTTTATCATCAATTTTAGCCATATAATCCTCAATCAACACATCTGCACGATAGCGTTTTTTACTATCTTTGTTGTCAATTAATGGATCATTAAATGCATCTACGTGACCTGATGCTTTCCACGTGGTAGGGTGCATAAAAATTGCAGCGTCAATACCTACAACATTCTCATGCAATAATACCATACTATCCCACCAATATTTTTTGATATTATTCTTTAATTCAACTCCCATCTGACCGTAATCATACACAGCAGATAGTCCATCATATATTTCACTTGACTGAAATACAAAGCCATACTCTTTTGAGTGAGCTATTAATTTTTTAAATACATCTTCTTGTGAAGCCATAATTATATAGTTTTCTTTGTTTCTTAATTTATAGGGGACTTCTATAGGTGTTTTTACAAGTCCCCTTATCAATTTGCAAAATTACTAATTTTTTGCCAAACTTACAAATTATATATTGTAGGGAATTTCCACCTAATACTTATAGTGATTAATTTTCTTGACTCTCTCGCTCATTTTCAACTCTAACTCCTCATAATTAGGATAATATCCATACCATAATGCCTTAAACCTAGCACTATGATTCATTTCCACCGTATGACATAATTCGTGCACAATGATATAATCTATTAAATCTTCTGACAACAACATCAAATAGCAACTAAGATTTATTGCCTTTTGCGATGAGCAAGAGCCCCATCGTTGTTTTGCCGAGTTAATTTTTACAGAGGAATATTTAAGTCCAGTTTTAGTTGATAACATCAATATTCTACGTGTCAAATAATATCTTGCTTCAACAGTTAATATATCCTTTATTACTTTTTTAAGATATTTCTGTACATATTCATCATCAAGATCCATACCATTCGACAACATTAGATGCCAAGTGTCATCAATTCTTTTTGCAGTAGAATAATTGGTCGGTAGAGATGGATTGACCTCTACTAATATCTGAAAATTACAACAATCAATCCTATCTCCAATAGCTATTTTGGTTGTAGGTTCATTTTCCGAGAGAACTTCATTTGCCTCTTTTTGTAGCCTGAGTATATTGTTTAAATGTTTTGTTGCAATATTTGGATAAAATTCTCCCAAAGCCATAGGGTCTATTAGTATATCCACTACGCCATCTGACTTTATAGAGAGCATTATTTTTCCATAGCCACGTCGCGTGCGCAGTTCTACTTCACCTATCTTTTCGTGTTTAAATCTATATTTCATATTTGTAAATTTACAATTGTAACGAATTGAGTATCTGGCAATATTGCATATCTATTATCAGTGCGCATACCCACTACCCATATAATATTATCGTTTGAAGTCATCACCCAAACATTTGATTTTTCTACAATACTGAGCTTTTTATCAGCGAAAAAATCACTCAACTTTTTGCGTCCTTTCATACCAAAAGGGACAAAATTATCCCCTTTCTGCCATCTGCGCAACACAATTGGATATACAATTTTATCTGCATCAAAATATGCAATCATAGGACTTTTTTCTATATGCAGACCATTTGCGTTTGCAGTGGTAAGCGTAGCCTTAAACGGTTCAGATATTTCAGTCTGACCCTCATTAATATAATAGACAGCAGAATTGTCTTCTATATAATCATTGGGATATATCTCAATAGCATCACGAATAGTAATAGCATAGTGAGTAGGCGAATTGAATTTTTTGCCTGAAATTGTATCGTTGGAGAGTGTTTTGAATAACTGTGCAGTTATATCTGGAGTAAAATTATATGGCAAAAGAAATTCAAACAAGAGCAAATCTGCACTTGGTGAGTTTAAGATGGCAGAAATAGAGATAGTTATACAATTATTGGTAATATTAACACACTCGCTCTTTTTTGTTGCTACATAGTCGGCTACAATATTTGCTGAACCATTTAAGTTGAGGATATTTTGTTGCATTGTAGCCAAAAAAGAGGGATTTATCTCTTTAAAAAGCGGTAGAATATCCAAACGGAGTTTGTTGCGAGTATAAATATTTTGCTCATTTGTCCTATCTGTGCGATATTCTAGTTGGTTATCAGTGATATATTTGATAATATCAGCTCGTGAAATTTGCAACATAGGGCGCAATACCCTGCCCCTAAGTTCCGCCATACCACGCAGTCCGTTAATACCAGTGCCTCTAGTAAGATTTAAAAAAAATGTCTCTACCGTATCATCGGCATTATGAGCAACTGCCACATAATCACAGTTGTAAGCATCAATCATCTGCTCAAACCATTCATAGCGCAAATCTCTTGCAGCCATCTCTATCGATACACCTCTCTCACTTGCAACACTCTCTGTATCAAAATCGATAGTACAAAACTCAAGATTATATTTAGCAGCTAAATTAGCCACAAATTGAGCATCGCTATTCGACTCATCTCCTCGCAAATGAAAATTACAATGGGCAACAACACAGTTGGCACCAATTCCGCAAAGCGCATCTAACATCGCCACCGAATCGGCACCGCCACTCACCGCCACAAGAAGTTTTGTTTGTGGCGAAAGATATTGGCACTGCTTAATATGTTGCCTAATTTTCACTAAAAATAGCTCTCCTTACGCCTCACCACCACCAAACATCGGAGGCAAGAAAGTATTACCACCATGAGGGTTTTTATTATCTGTTCTGATTTTACCAAATTGAGCTTCGTACTTAACCACATTCTCTTGAAGTGCCATAAGCAAGCGTTTTGCATGCTCTGGAGTAAGAATTACACGTGATTTTACATTTGCTTTTGGAGCACCTGGCATAATGCGCACAAAATCAACGACAAACTCACTAGATGAGTGAGCTATAATAGCAAGATTTGAATAGACACCCTCCGCAATTTCAGGGGTAAGTTCTATTTTCAATTGGTTTGGTTCGTTTTTCTTTTCCATAATGTTATAAATTTAATGTTGTATTAAGGGGACTTCTAAAAACTCCCCGAAGAAATAATTAATAAATAGAGACCCAAAACAGTTTCCCTCTTTAATTTTCGAAGAGAGATTCTAAATCGCGTCTATCTTTCTTTGTTGGACGACCTTCTCCACGTGCACGTCCATTTTTTTGTTCAAGTTTCATCAGTTCAAGTACTTGCAACTGATCTTGAGGAGTGATATTTTCTAAATAATCAGGTACAAGTTTAGCTCCCATACGATTCTGAGCCAACTGCAACACTCTATAAGAGAATATCACAGGAGGTTGGCGCAATTGAATTATATCGCCGATATGCACCATACGAGACGGTTTCATTTCAGTCCCCTCTATTAGCACCTTTCCTTTTTTGCATGCTTCTGCTGCCAGCGATCTTGTTTTAAAGAGTCGCACAGACCACAAAAACTTATCAATACGCACCTCTTCTGCCATAACTTTTACTTGTTATTATACTGATTCATAGTATTATTAAGTCCTGCCAGACAAAAACTCTTTATCATCTCACACGCCACATCAATGCGCTCATCTACAACGGTTCTCTCCTCTGTTGAAAATTTGCCTAGCACATAATCCACTTGACCTCCAGGGAAAAACGAATTACCAATACCGAATTTCAAACGCGCATAAGTTTGAGTAGACAACAATTCTTGAATATTTTTCAATCCATTATGTCCGGCATCACTACCCTTACCTTTTAGGCGCAAAGCCCCAACAGGAAGAGCCAAATCATCTACAATAACAAGTAGATTTTCTACTGGGATATTCTCCTTAGTCAGCCAATATCTCACAGCATTGCCACTGAGGTTCATATACGTAGATGGTTTGAGCAGAAAGAGTTGGCGACCTTTTACCTTTGCAAGGGCAACTGCACCATATCGTTTATCCTCAAAAACAACATTGGACGCCTTAGCTAGGGCGTCCAATGTATCAAATCCTATATTGTGTCGTGTATTGGCGTATTCGTTACCGATATTACCAAGACCTACGATCAAATATTTCATAAGCTATTATGATTGAGCCTTAGCAGCTGCACCACGAGCAGCACGAGTCAATTTAACTGTACACACTACTGCGTTAGGAGCATTAAGAAGTTCTAGGTTTTCAAATTGAAGAGCACGAACTTGAATTGTTTTACCTAAGTCTAGGTTTTCAACATTAACAACTAATTGCTCAGGAATGAATTTGTAAAGTGCTTTAACACGAAGTTTACGTTTGTCAAGACTTAATTTACCACCGGCACGTACACCAACTGCAAGACCTTCAAGGCGTACAGGGATTTCGATAGTGATTGGGTGGTTTTCGTCAACTTGCATAAAGTCGATATGAAGAACTTGGTCAGATACTGGGTGAAATTGAAGATCTTTGATGATAGCTTGTACTTTTTTGCCATCGATATTAAGATTTACGATGTAAACTTCAGGAGTGTAGATAAGTTTACGAAGATTGCTGTTTGTGCAAGTAAAGTGAATGTTTTCACCCATACCGTAAAGTTCGCAAGGAACTGCACCAGTTGCACGAATAGCTTTTGTTGCTTTTTTGCCTAAATCAGTACGTAGTGTACCTTCTAATTCAAATGTTTTCATTTTGTTTTGTTTGTTTAAAAATGTGTTACTCAAAATTTTAGCTTTCTAAATAATGGCTAAATTTTCCCATCACACGGACTCCCGTGAAAGCGACTGCAAAGTTACGATTTTTTTCTGGATTATCAATGATATTTTCTTATTTTTTCAAACAAGCATAAAATCACTCATTATAGCATCTGAAATAGGTAGCCCTTTATCAGTGATTATCAACCTATTATCTATCTTAACCATCGACATATTATTGATATAAGGAGCTGATATTTTTGCTACATAATCACGCTTTTCCTCACCAAATCTATCTAAAACTGTTTCTAAATTAAGTCCATCTGATGTACGAAGTGCAGTAAAAATATAGTCATTAAATCGCTCTTCATCTGTAAGATACTCAACTGTCGATATTTCAGAAACCCTACCTTGCTCTATTAACTCGCAATACTGCAAAGTGTTAGCTATATTAAAAAATCTATTTACCTCGTCAAACGAGTGTGCAGCAGCACCAATACCAAGATACGGCTCTGACTGCCAATAGGTGGAATTGTGCTTAGATTTATAACCCGATTTAGAATAATTTGAAATCTCATATCTCTCAAAACCTTCATTTTTCAACTCACCAACAACCAGTTCAAACATCTGCACAGACACTTCATCATCTAGTGGTTTGAGTTGATTTTTCAGCATAAGTTTTGTAAGTTTCGACCCCTCTTCATACATCAAAGTATAAGCAGAAAGATGTTGAACATCTAATTGCGAAATTACATCTAACGAATATTTTAGCGAATCGATCGTTTGTATCGGAAGAGAATATATTAGGTCGATAGAGATATTATCAAACCCTGCTTTTTTTGCCAACTTCACAGCCTCAATTGCCTGCGCTGCATTGTGTCTGCGGTTGAGCCATTTTAACTCAGAATCTACAAAACTTTGCACTCCAATACTTATACGATTTATTGGAAAAGCTCGCAAACCGTTGAGCCAATTTTCTGTAATATCATCTGGGTTACACTCTATTGTACACTCCTGCAAATGAGTAATATCCCACGTGGATTCTATCTTTTGAAATATGATTTTTAATTCGTCGAGAGATAGAAGCGATGGAGTGCCTCCGCCTAAATATATGGTGCGAATTGGTTTTTTATTAAAAAATGAAGCATATTCGCCTATTTCCGAACACAAAGAACTGATATATCGACTACGAAAAGAGAGGTCTGTACCAGAGTGAAAATCACAATAAATACAGCGTTGGGTGCAGAATGGAATATGGATATAGAGTGCAGACATATAGGTTATTTTTCTGCATTATTACGTGGGTGATGATTTAATACCTCCTCTCGGAGATACTGCAAATTCAGGTGCGTATAAATTTCGGTGGTAGCCAAATCCTCATGACCAAGCATCATCTGAATTACACGCAAATTTGCCCCACCCTCGAGCAGGTGAGTAGCAAAAGAGTGACGAAGTGTGTGCGGACTCACAGTCTTTTTAATACCTGCTTTTGCGGCAAGATCTTTAATAATAACCAGAATCATCACACGCGTAAGCGGTCGACCATAGCGATTAAGAAAAAGATAATCCTCACATTTGGGCTTGATATCTAGCCTATTACGATCGATAAGCCAATAGTTTAACTGTTTTAGCGATTCGTCGCTGAGAGGTACAAGTCGTTGCTTACTACCCTTTCCCTCAATCAAAATATATTTCTTATCTATATTGATGTTGCTGAGTTTTACATTTATCAATTCACTCACACGCAGCCCAGAACCATATAGCATCTCGATAATAGCAAGATTACGCTGACCCTCATTTTTAGAAAGATCAATGGCATCTTCCATTCGTTCTATTTCGTCGAGCGATAGCACTTCTGGCAGGTGTTTACCTATTTTAGGAAGTTCTAGTAGTTCTGTAGGGTTATGTTCTATAATATCATTGTAGAGCAGAAAAGTATAAAACGATTTTATACCAGATGCCACACGAGCTTGTGAACGAGCCGAGAGACCCAATTCGCTTAATCGCACCATAAAATCTTGTAACTCAGCCAATTTTACTAATTTAAAATCCACTCCTTTGTCATTTAGATAATCCAAAAGCAGATCTAAATCGTGCATATAAGCATCAAGGGTATTGCTAGACAACCCTTTTTCTAACTTCAAATAGTTTTGATAATATTGTCTAACCATACCCTTGATACTTTATTATAGGGGACTTCTAAAAACTCCCCGAAGAAAAAAATTATTTATTCAAACGGAAACGTTCGTTGCCATCTTTGATAAACTCAACGATTTGAGTTGCAGCAGCAAGACCAGCGTTAACATTAGCCTCAGCAGTTTCAGCACCCATTTTTTTAGGAGTTGCAAAAAAGCGAGTAGTAAACTTCTCAGCCAATTCAGCAGCGTTAGATGGAGCGATATCTGTAATATACTTAAAGTCAGCACGTTCTTCCATCAATTTCACCATATCAGCCTCGTGAATTACCTCTTTACGGGCAGTATTAACAAGAGTACCACCTTTAGGCATTTTGCTCAAAAGTTCGTAGTTGATTGAGTTTTTAGTTTGCTCAGTAGCAGGGATATGAAGAGAGATATAGTTAGAAGTAGAATACAACTCCTCGATAGATGCAACAGCTTTAACTCCTTCAGCCTCAATAGCTTCAGCAGGCACAAATGGGTCAAACGCTTGAACAGTCATACCAAAACCCCTAGCAATATTGCCCACTAAGCGACCAACATTGCCATAAGCGTGAATACCAACCACTTTACCTTTAAGTTCGGCACCAGTACCAGGATTGAATGAGTTGCGAGCCATATAAACCATCATACCAAGAGCCAATTCAGCCACAGCATTAGAGTTTTGACCTGGAGTATTCATAGCCACTACATTATTAGCAGTACAAGCAGCCAAGTCAAGATTATCAAAACCTGCACCAGCACGTACAACAATTTTCAAATTTTTAGCGTGATCTATCACCTCTTTTGTTACTTTATCCGAACGCACGATAAGACCATCTACGTCAGCCACAGCTGCATAAAATTGATCTACGCTAGTATATTTTTCAAGAAGAACTACCTCTCCTCCAGCGTTTTCCACAATTGATTTAATACCATCTACAGCAGCTTTAGCAAATGGTTTTTCAGTAGCAACAAGTACTTTCATAATTTTGAATTTTAATATTTAAGGTTAAAAAAATTAGTTGTTGTAAATCGGGTACAAAGATACATAATATAAATGAAATAATTCACTAAAAATCTATTTTTTTTGACTTCTTTTCCATTCTCTCAAAGCTTGATGATATTTTGCTGCATTTCTGTTGTGTTCGCCAAGAGTTTTAGCAAAATTGTGTGTACCATCAAATTTCTCACTAGCACACATATATATATAATTATTTTTTTCTGCATTTAGCACAGCATCAATTGTACTTGCGTGAGGCAGACGAATTGGGGTTGGAGGCAAACCTACATATTTATATGTATTATAAGGCGAATCAATTTCGAGATGAGCATAAAGTATTTGATTTAAGGTAAAGTCTCCAACGGCATATTTCACGGTCGGATCACTTTGTAGCAACATTCCTCGCTTTAACCTGTTGATATATAACCCTGCAATGCGAGATAATTCAGGTGCATATTTCGACTCCTCCTCCACGATACTCGCAAGGGTAACCACCTCATTTTTAGTAAGTCCTAGATTTTTTGCTTTATTCAATCTATTTTCATTCCAGAAATTATTATGCTCCTTTTTCATTCGAGCCATAAAATTATCTACAGAGACAGTCCACCACATCTCGTAAGTATTGCAAACGAAAAGAGTAAAAATCTCTGATTTTTCGAATCCCAACTCTTTAATTTTCGCCTCATCATTAATATAATCAGAGAGCGAAATAGAATCGAGCATTAACTGTTTAGAAATATTAGAGACAAGTTGCTGTGGCATTCTAACACTATTAACAGTAACATTTACAGGCGATTGCAAACCACGAGTTATATTTCGCACTTGGTCGAAGTTATTAAGTTCAGGATTAATATAGTAGCATCCAGCAGGTATTTTGTCTACTCTACTGCCTAATAATTTACCTAATTTACGCAAAGAATTGCTATTTATCACAAGTCCATCAGCTTCAAGTTTAGCAACCAGAGTATCAAAATTCTCATTTTTCTCAACAAAAATTAGATTTTTCGACTCATTATTTACCGTAAAATTTGGTTTCAGAGCGATATTCCAGCCCCAAAAAGCCAATATTGCACCAATAATTATGGCTAGAGAGAAGAAAATTATTAATACACGAATAACTATTTTTTTGTTCATATTCAATTGATTATATATAGCGATAGTACACTATTCGATTTGAGCACAAAGGTAGTTAAATTTTTTATAAAAAATAATAGATAAAAAATTTTTCTATATAAAAAAAATGTATTACCTTTGCATTGCTTTTGTAGGGAGGTTTGGGTGAGTGGCTGAAACCACCAGTTTGCTAAACTGACGTACGGGTAACCGTACCGGGGGTTCGAATCCCCCAGCCTCCGCTTTTTGGGAATATTGCGACTTTCGCAGTATTCCCAATTTTCGTATATAGCTATAAACCAACAAAATACAAAAAGTCGTACGTGAAAATTTGTAAAAAATTTGTCGCACTAAACGTAAAAATCGCACTAATATCGCACTAAAAAATGAGAAAGACCAGTTTTTTTACCTTGAAAAGAAATCTTGAAAATTGTACGATATAAATTAATTCTTTATTGAATAAACTACACAAATCAAATAACCTTTCAATTTTATTGCGTATCTTTGCAGATAAAAAATATAATAAAAAACACATTAAATTATGAGTGCAAATAATGGTAGTACATGTATTGTTTTAACACCTGGAATCAGGAAATTGAATAAAGAAATTATTACTGATTTAAAAAAAGAAAACCCTTTATTCTATAAGGATTTGCAAGAAAATGATGTTATGTTAAGACATTTTTTAAATACATTACATGACTTAAATAACAAATCAGATGATGAAATTAAAATGCATCTAAAAAAAAGTTATCAAATCACAGTTGAGAATTACCAAAAGAATAAAGAGTCTGTAAAAAAGCAAAACAAACAATACAAAGACTAAAGTACTGCCCCTAGTTTAGACAACATTTCTTATAAAATAAGACAGATATTACTTATTCTGTGCTAGTTAATGTTATTTTTAAATTAATATTTATATTTAAATCCGTGCTTAAGCAGCA
>JAWXTU010000077.1:0-10766 GCA_044433285.1 bacterium
ATATTTTTACTGTATACCCCAGTTTCATAGTCGAAATAGTCAAGTGTGGCTTTGTTACTCCCCATATTACCCTCGTTTAAAAGATAAAATCCTATGATCTCTGTAGGCACAGTATCTGGTGTAACAACTGGTGTGTTGGTTGATGATACTATCTCATCATCGCCACGGCACGATGCGAAGATTATAACTGATACGAGTACGATTGCAGTGATAATATTGTTGAATTTCATATTCTGATATTTATTTTTTTTAGCTATATGGCGACTATATATTGCTATATTGCGACTATATATTTTTGTCTCTTAAAAAACTACGTTTACTTTTATTTTGAAATTTGTACCTGGCATAGGGTAGCATTGCACCACCTCATACTGCTGGTTGAATATATTATTTACCTCTAATGTGGTAAGGAGATTTATCTTTTTTATGTCGAAGTTTTTAGATAGCCCCACATCGCTTGTATACCAAGGTTGTGCATAGTTTTCGGGGATATTTGCTGTCGATTCATATCGCTCGCCAGTATAGATAAAACTATAGTTTAAGTTCCACCCCAGATAATCCACCCCTACAATAGCCGAACCGCTATGCCATGGGGTATATGGTATCTGTCCGCCATAAAACTCATCGTCGGGGTCGGTCAAATCTTGTGCCAGTTGATAAGTGTATGTGGCACGTGTAGATACATCTACTTTGCCGATGCGCCAATATGCTTGTGCTGCAAAATCTATACCCTTAATCTCTACATACCCGAGGTTTATCATAGTCCATCTAAACTGATTAGAGGTTGGCATTGCAATGATTTTATCCTCAATAGCGTTGTAATAAAAATCACTTTGCAACTCGATGCGCTTTAACCAAGTAGAGGTGAAATTTTTGTTGTATGTTACTCCTAAATTGTATTGATTTGTATACTCAGGATTGAGCTCTTTGTTGCCAATAAATGTGTAGTATAAATCGTTGAGCGTTGGCATACGGAAGATTCTTTTGTAGAATGCACGGAAGCTTAAGTCTGTCTGATTGAACGGTTTATATGATGCTACAGCGGTCGGAGTAAATACACTCTTAGCTTCGGCACTAGTGCCAGTGAGCGTCTGGTCGTTTACATATGTGTGTAGCACACTCGCTTGTAGTTTCACCTTTTTTAGGTCGATAGATGTGGCGGCAGAGGTTAGAACAGTGTAGCGAGTAGGAAAAGCAAAATCTACTAGGTCAGCATCCAGTGTATTGTATTGAAAATCTGTAGACAACGATGTGCTCCACCAGTGGTTAATTGCAAAAAGATTTGCCACAGAGCCATATGCCTCTTGCTGTATATAGGTGTTGTCGATGTACATTGTAGATACATCTAAATCGGGGTCAGATAGGTAGTGTAAAAAGTCATATGCATATTTGGCATTAACCAAAATAGAATACCAAGTGCCGAAACTTTTGCGCAGTGAACCTTGAGCAAAGAAATTTGTGTCCCATTGCCTATCCTCGTTTTTAAACACACCAGGTTCTTCGCGCACAAACGCACCAGGGTAGCCCCTCTCCGAATCGTAGAAATATATCTTTCCATTCCACTCACCACCAGACATTTTACCAAATATTGCACCTTCGGCTCTCACGTATCTCACATCGCCATTTTCGCGCACTGCGGTGGTGTCGTATCCATCGAGTTTTGTGTAACTAAATTTGTATTCGCCCGAGGTGTAGAGATATTCGGCACTTACAGAGGTGGAGATTTTATCGTTGATTTTTTGCTCCCAAAGCACAGATGGATTTATGGTTTTAAACGAGCCAGCTTTTAAGCCGAGGTTTAAATTATAATTTTTATCATCTTCGAATATCGGGGTGCGAGTCTTCATATATATAGCACTAGCCGATGCAAAATCTTTGGCAGGTTGAAAAATGGCACTTTTTTGTCCGTTGTACATCGATATCGCCTCCATATTATCGAGCGAAAATCGACCTAAGTCAATCACACCATTTTGGGCATTACCGAGTTGTACCCCATCATAAAACACCCCCACGTGCTGACTCCCCATACTGCGAATATTTACAGTTTTGAGTCCGCCGATACCTCCAAAATCTTTAATCTGTACCCCCGAAAAATAGCGCACAGCATCTGCCACAGAGTATACACTCAGTTTTTGCAATGTCGCACCCGAGAGCTCCTGCACTGGTATCACCTCTTTATTTATGCGTGTGCCAGTAACTGTTACCTCGTCGATATTCGTTACGTCATCGTCGTATGCAATAGAGTCGCCTACATTCTCATATGCCATTATATTGCATGCGAAATGTAATAGAAAAATTGTGGTTATTACCTTTGTAATATGTTTATATCGACCCATTTAGTGCATATTGTTTTGTCAGTTTGCAGAACTGCAAAATTACTACAAATTATTTGAATATAGAAATTTATTTGAACCTAATAAAGATAAAATTGGTTAAACCTCTATCTTACTTTCGGATAGAGATTTAACCAATATAGTTATACAACTATGAACATTCTTTTAATTATTTAACCATCACTTTAACAGCTTGGTTGTTTGCGCGCACAATAACAATTGATTGGTTACCTACGTTGATTGTAGAGTCATATCCAGAATAGATAACGCGACCCATAATATTATATACAACTATCGCTGTTTCAGCATTTTCTACATAGATATTACCATCGTTACCATATACGATAAGACTATTTTCTGGAGTGATATCTGTAGCGGTATTATCGTCTTCTACAGTAGTATTTGCTACTGATGCTGTGAATTTATCAAAAGCACAGTAAGCAGGAGTATTCATACCCCAAGAGCCGTTATCCGACGATACAATACTGATTTGTAAGCTAGTTACTTCGCCAAGAGCTGTAAGATCTACCCACTCCCAACCAGTGTTGAGGTAGTGATTTTCAGTGCCCTCTGTTCTGTAGTCAGCCAAATAATATTTAACAGTATTACCATTAGCCACACCGTTTACATATCCGTGGAATATAACAACAGCTGAGTCGCCATCGTTGAACTGTTTTGCATAATAATCACCTTTAGTTACAGAGTTTACTAGATAGGTTGTGTTACAAACGTATACACCACCAAAAGTGCGTGCTTTGTTTTCAGTAAATTTCACCTCAACATTTTGAGTTTTAGGTGAATAGTCGCTCCAATTTGATGGGATGTTAGAGACAAGATAAGGTTCTCCTACACCATCTTTACCACCCATAGCCATTACATCCCATTGGTCAGTATAAAAATTAAATGCAGAGTAGTCGTTGCTGATGCTGTTTGCAACAGTAAATCCGTCCCAATAACTCCACGAAGCATCTTGATCAAGTAGGTGAGTGAATGTAAATATTTGACTCTCAAATGTGTTATATTCAGTCTCGTTGTATGTCTCTACCCAAGCGTTATTTGCATCAAATTCAAAAGATGTTGGGTTAGTTGGTTGAGTTAGGTCAAGAGTGATATACTCCTCGTTGCCAGTAGGCATAGAGTCTAAAACTTGAATTTTAAATGCAGGCATTTTGCTCAAATCAGCAGATCCAGTTGGGGCTACTGTTGCACCATATCCATCTCCTGTTTCGCCTTTGTCTGCACCAAGTGCTGATCCCCACCAGTTTGCCTCGATATATCCATTGTTGAATACATATTCGCCAGCTTCTGTAAATGTTATGGAGATAGTGTTGTTTGTAGCTAGGCTGTATTGAGTTAAACTAACATTACTCTCTACTGACTCTAATATATCATTTGAGTATTTTACCATAGTAGCAGTTCCACCCCAACCATTAGAACTTGGATTATATATGCCCGCTATTTTATATACAGGCATAGTTATACCATAAAATGATATATTTGCATCATCGCCTACTACAAAATCTGCGCCTGGATTGGTTGCGTTTTCGATTGTTACATCTACTTTGCGAGCATCAATACATTTTGCTGTCATCACGCTGTTTGTGCCGTCAGTAGCAGTTATTTCAATCACGTTTTGGCGGTTGCGTAAGTTAGCAGTGTACCCTCCATCAGTGTTAGCTTCTAGTGTTTCACCATTTAATACAACAGTTACAGTTACATCAGTATCAGTTGCCACAGTGTCAGTTGCAGATACTGTAAAGTTGTACACATAACTATCACCTACTGCATAGTAGAATGTTTCGTATGTGCTATATACAGGTAGTGAGTGAGTGATAGCAATTGTAGAGGTGTTCTCTGCTGCTACCACGTTTACCACCATGTATGCAGCATTGATTGGCGAACAAGCCGCGTAAGTTGTACTAAATGTATCAACACTCTCGTACATAACTTTTATCATACTTCTACCAGCTTCAGATGCTGTAATTAGTCCAGCCTCTGATACAGAGATGCTTGAGCCTTCAACTATTTCATAGGTATAGTTTGGATGAGCAGTTGTAGAAGAGACAGCAGATGCAACTATTTGTGGCATACGTTGAGCGTTTATTTGATAAGTACCGCCTACAACTAATTCCGTAAAATCTATGTCTAACCATAGGTCGTTAGTGTAATCCTCAGGTACTGAGTAGTTAGAAATTGTTTCGTCAGCAATAGCTATAGTACTGCAAAAGACGATTGCAAGAATTGCAAGTAATGTTTTTTTCATTTTTCTTTTTTTTTGAATTTTGAGTTTTGAATTTTGAGTTTTTTATTCGAGGAGTTTTTTTTTAATAACTCCCCCTTTTTATCTACGAGTTTCTAGAATCCTCTTAGATAGATTTTGTACAATAAAAAAGCGGAGCAATGAATAATCATCGTTCCGCTTTGGCTTATATATTGGGTTTTGATAAATCTACACTTAATACTAGTTGTGGCATAGTTATAAAAAACAGCCTGCACAAAATAGTATTTTAGCGTCTCTTTAGCTCTATCCCTCGAAAGCCGATCGAAACAATGATTTTTGGCAGGTATTCTGACTTGTTTTTATCATTTTTATCCCTTCCCAAGTTGAAAATGCAACTCAGTGGTTAACTATAAAAATGCGACCAAATATTCTTATTGTGGTCAAAAAACTTACAGCAGCGGGTCTGTTCAGGATTTACACCTGATTCCCTATTTCTTTCTTTTTATAGAAAATATCTATAAAACTAGAAACCAAAAATGCTTTACTTTTTACGGCTGCAAAGGTACGACATATTTTTTATCTGCACAACAATTTATTATTTTTTTTTATTATTTTTTTTTTATACCTTTGCAACTTCAAAGTTCGGGTCTATTATTGATTTAATTTTTATTCGGGGAGTTTTTAGAAGTCCCCAATTATAAATCCCCTAGAATATATTATGAGTAAATATAAAGATTTTGATGAGTATATAAGACAAGGTGAGCCAATTGCTCGCGAGAGGAGTTATGCCTGGAAAACTGCTATCGGTTTGCAAGCGGTTGATGGACTCAGACCTTCTGACTATCTGCTTAATACTGCATATAAGCATATAGAGGGGGATATTACTATTTTGCAGGCACAGGAGTCAATACAGAATTATTATGTGTCGAGAACTAGCAGAATCGAGGGTGCTGAAGATACAGAAGAGGCAGACAGGGTCTCTGTTAATATTGCTAGGGTGTTAAGCGAAAAGACATTTGCTTTTACTTTTGTTGGGCTGACCTCTATTCATAGACAAGTGTTTGATGGTGTGTTTCATTTTGCAGGCAAGATAAGAGATTATAATATAACCAAAAAAGAGTGGGTGCTCGATGGGGAAACGGTGCTATATGTTTCGGCTCAAGACTTAAAGAGAGCAATCGAGTACGATTTAGAGCAAGAGAAAAAGGTTGATTATACGAAATTACCGCTCCCTCAAATTGTCTCTAATATATCAAAATTTGTTTCAGATTTATGGCAGATTCACCCGTTTGGAGAGGGCAACACTAGAACAATAGCTGTGTTTACTATTAAATATCTTCGCTCAATGGGTTTTAAAGTTGAGAATGAACTGTTTGCAAATCACTCTTGGTATTTCAGAAATGCGTTGGTTCGTAATAATTATCAGAATGTAGCACTGGGTGTGAAAAGTACTAGTGAGTTCCTTGAAAAATTCTTCCGTAATTTGTTGATGAAAGAGAACAATGAGCTTAAAAATAGATATATGCATATCTCATATGTTCCTGAAAAACATAACAATGTTACCAGTGATGTTACCAGTGATGTTACCAGCTATATAACTCCACGACAGCAACAAATAGTTGTTGATATGTTGCAAAACAAAAATGTCTCAATCGCCAAACTTGCTGAAAATCTGGGGGTTACGAAAACTACTATTAATAGAGATATAAAAACATTAAGGGCTAAAGGGTACATAGATCGTATTGGTGATAACAATTATGGCTCTTGGTCTGTTCTTAAAAATGTTACCAGCTAATGTTACCAGATGTTACCAGCTAATGTTACCAGTAATGTTACCAGATGTTACCAGTAATGTTGCCAGTAATGTTATCAGTATGTTACCAGCTAATGTTACCAGTTTTTTGGTAGAAAATAATATATGAAAAAATCAATAATTTTATTGTCGGGTGGGCTAGATAGCACCACTTTAATGTATGAATATCAAAGCGAAATTGCTGTGGCAGTGTCGTTTGATTATGGTTCTAAACATAATGCGCGCGAGATTGAGGCAGCACGTTTGCATGCAGAAAAACTGGGTATAGAGCATCTTGTGATAGAGATGGATTTTATGACAAAATATTTCAAATCGTCGTTGTTGAAAGGCGGTGATGCAATACCTGAGGGGGCATATGAGCTAGAAAATTTACAAAAAACGGTGGTGCCGTTTCGTAATGGAATTATGCTTAGCATAGCAGCAGGCTTGGCGGAGAGTCGCAGGTTAGATAAGGTGTTAATTGCTAACCATTTTGGCGATCATGCAGTCTATCCCGATTGCACACGCGAATTTATCGACCCATTTATTGCAGCCGTTAAAAATGGCACTATTAATGGAGTAGAGGTGCACTCGCCGTATTGCGATATTAATAAAAGAGATATAGCGTTGAGAGGTAAAGAATTATCGATTGATTATGCAACTACCTACTCTTGTTACAACGGTGGCGATATCCATTGCGGTAGATGTGCCACTTGTGTGGAGCGTCGCGAAGCATTAGATGGTTTTGACACCACTCAGTACGAAGAATAAACTCACTAAATAACCTTATTTCTGGACTATAGCATTTTGTAGTTTATAGCATATGCGAGTGCTCCTGTAATATTTTTTACATTAAATTTCTCAAAAATTCTACGCTTATAATATTTTATCGAATCAATAGATTTATACATCATTTCTGAAATTTCAGTCATTGTGTATCCTTGTGCTGATAATATCAACATATTTTTTTCATCCTGCGATAATTCTTGTTCTTGTTTTTTATTCCATTCATGTGTAGATAAAGAATACTCATAGTGGGTATTTGATCCTATTTTCTTCATCTTAATATTTCCGGGGTTCTTATTCGCAGATAGTGCTATTGTACACAAACTAAGCCTCACCCGTCCCTCTTTTGTTAGGTAAATCGGGGTTATAGAATGATTGATAAGCCTCTTGTTTTTACCATTAAGGACATGGAAGTCATAATTAATAATCCATTTTTTTCGCTCCTCTACGGGTAAGTTTTCAAAAAAAATAAAACCAGCACTGTTTATTTCCGTTAACATATCTTGCTCCTCTTTTGGAATACAACTAGTGTAGATATTATATCCTAATTTTTTTATTTCTTCTTTAGTTATACCCAATAGATATGGTAAATTATCAGATATATATAAGAAATCCTTTCTGAAATAGTCAATTATATAGATAGGTTTATACGTGCTGCGCGCAAAAGCTTCAACAGTATCAGTTAGTAAGCGTATGTTATTATAATCCTCTTCTGTAATGTCGTTTACATTATTAGAATGTATAAAGAAATCCCCAATATTTATATCCATAAATTATTTGCATTAAAAAACGTGCAAAGGTAGTAAATTTTCATAATAGTACAAAAATATTAGGATATAAATACTAGTTCTTGTGCCGTTTTACCATATTTTACACTTTTGTGTAACGGCATGGCTATTTTTAACTACACAAAAGTGTAAATTTTATAATAAAAGTAAATTGTTACACTTTAGTGTAATCGATAAATGATTATAAAGTCTTACATTTGCAATGAATTTAATACTCTTAAATCTCTAGTTAGCTAAAGGGTAAGTTTAATTCTTTTGTCTATTATTATATAACTTAAAGATATTCGAGTGAAAATATAAATTAATGCTCTGTTTTTAGAGGCTAATATACAAGTTAATATGAAAAAATATTTATTTAATAAAAATTATTGGATTGTCTTCTATTTTTATTGCCGTATGAAATGAACTATCTTTCATGGTAAAGTAGAGATATAAGGACTTCGTTTTGTACGGCATTTAAGGAATTTATTTTAACTAAATATTAACACTAACTAAAGAATTATATTATGAAATCAAGATTTTTATTGCTAATTAGCATAATCCTTATGGCTTGTAGCGAGTCAACAATTGTAGAACCTCAAGTAGATAATGAGTATTACAAGTATGAATCCCTAGTTTCTAAAAACAGAGTAAATGTAGCAAAAGCACTATCTAATTCTTTAAGAGACAATTCTAGTTTAATGGATGCTATAAAAGAAGAGTGTAATCTTAAATTTGATGGTGATAGAAACGTCTTATTAAGATCTTTGTCTAATAATAATATTGTAGAGCTGTCAATTTATGATGAAACTGCTGTTACTAGAACTTCTGTTGAGTTAGATGAAATTCTAGAAAGTGATTCTTTATTACAAGTTTATTACTATCAGGGTAATAATAGTGATGAAGTTCAAGGTATTGTTGTTCTTCCAGATGAATTTGAAGAACGTGAGGATATAGATTTACTTGTTGTCAGTATGGATGGTGAAGTTGAATATATAAATAGCCAAATTGCACCAGATGAAAATTATTTTGTAATTTCAGAAAACGAACGTGTAATGAGTACTAATTCGGTTCTTTTGCCTACGACAAATATAGAAAGTAAGAATATGAATATAATTGCAGCAAGGTTCACATCTATTGAGGCAAAAAGAATGGCTGAAAGTTGGGCAAAGGGTGAGCCAGAAATGAGAGTAGATATTTTAATGCCATATTATTTATCATCTACTAACACTTATGAAACACGTTTAGCTTCGTATAAATATGTTAATGAAGGATGGACTTCATATAATGCGGGAACAGCCTCATATTATGTTACTTGGAATGAAACAGTAATACCTTCTCCGGTTTGGGATCCTGAAACAGAACCTTCGGGACGCTGTGTTGTTTATACAGAGGAAGATGGTAAAACAACAACAACAACTCTATCAGACACTTTTACTGATGCTAATACAGGAATTTCAATGACAGCATCATCATCAGTCACGTCTACAGATGATGATTATGAGTGTTTTAGAACTTGGGTTTATTATAATGAACCGTCAGGGATTCGCTATGTCGTTCTTATGGAGTTTAATCTTGAATTTACTAATAATTATTCTTTACCTGAAATATTATTATGAAAACAAAACAACTAATTTTCTGCATCGCTCTATTATGTGCAGTATGTAGCGGCGCGAAAGCGCAAACCAACGAAAAGTATGTGGGTATTAGTAGTACGATGGGTACAGAAACTTACATAGAATCTGTTAACACTCATTTTATGAATGTTTCATTCTTCTACGAACATAAATTTAGTAAGCACTTTTCGTATGATTTAGGTATGGGATTTAAGCAGGAGTATGTATCGGGGTCAGTTCCTGTTAATGTCAATTTTGTATCTATCCCTCTTGATTTCAAGTTTAATTCAAATATCGTTAATGTAGGATTGGGTGCATCTTTTGATATTTATACGAATATTTGGGGTCAGAACGGTAGTACTATAACAAGTTTCAACTGGATGAACGCTTTTAATGTTGGACTTTTTGTTAGTAAGAATATTAATATTACAGAGCAATTCATTTTAGAACCAGAGGTGAGATTTCAATATGATTTAATGAGAATACAGCCTATTCTACATCTAGGAATGAAACTAAAATATAAACTCTAATCTTTACTCACTAACACTGAAAATATAGCCCCTTGATTTTATCACGTCAATAGCGATAGAATCATCGGGCTCTATAATTTTTCGTAAATAAGAAATTTGAGTGTTGAGAGCATTTGAGTTGTTTTCTGTAACATCTCCCCATACCTCATTCAATATTGTTTTTCTATCAACCATTTTACCTATATTATCCACTAGTAACTTTAGGATATCAGCCTGTCTAACGCTTATATTTGTTTTGATTCCCTTATACTCCACAAGGCAAATAGTTGGAATGAAAATAGTTGAACCTAATTGATACTCTTTTTCTGTATGAAATCGCTCTTTTATTTTCGCCACCAGCTCTTCTGGATAAAACGGCTTAGGTATGTAGTCGTTGCCTTTGAGTTTAAACCCTTGCAGCTTATCCCACTTCTCGGTGCGGTCGCTCAAAAAGAATATTAAAACAGATGAGTCTTGCTCTCTGATTTTCATTGCCACTTCAAATCCATTTAGCTTTGGCATATTAATATCCAAAACTATAAGGTCAGGTTTGTATTCTTCATATGTCGATAGCCCCTCCTCGCCATCTTTTGCATATGCAACATCAAAACCCTCCACCTCTAAAAACCTTTTTAGCATAAGAGTTATTCTTACGTCATCGTCCACTAACAATATTTTTATCATATCTATTTTGGTATTTTTAATGTAAATGTGCTGCCCTTTCCAAGTTCACTCTCTACGC
>JAWXTU010000078.1:0-10539 GCA_044433285.1 bacterium
GCAGAGCGAAAGAAAAAAAAGCTGCATAACTTCTAACGGTTAAAAGCTTCACCATCGGAAATGCTTGTCCGATAAAAAATAATTACAAATTAATTGCTCGGTTTTTACGGGCTAATACAATACTATGGCTCTCTGTAAAAGCGACTATGTCAATGTTGATGTAAACCAAGATACAGGAGAGTTAAATTCAATCCAATTGTTTGCAGGCTTGCTAGCGATTGCTAATTCCTTTGCATAATGGAATATTTATTACTGTTTTTTGAGTACATTTATATGCGCAAGTGGATTTTTCTTAAACATACAATTATTGTGATTGCTTTATTTCTTGCAATAGTGTATTTATGCGATTACTGTGATTACCAGAACAATGCTATTGATTTACATACGAATGCAATAACTGTTTTGGGAATACTTTTAGGTTTTTCAATATCATCATTTACTATACTTTTAACTGTTGAGACAGATAATATTAAAAAGGCAAAAGATGAAGTATTAATGGAAAAACTATTTGGAAGAAAAATTAGCTTGTATGATGGGGTCTTAGTAGGAATGGCTCACATTGTAATTATACAATGTATATTGCTTGTTTTTAATTTAATATATCCAATGTTTATTTCATTAAAATCTTGCATTGGATTAAATCTGTTTGCTGTTAATATTTCAATTATGTCATATGTTATATTGAGTATGATGAGAGAGATATTGAATTTTTATTTTATAATAACAAAGAATGATGAACAAAATAATAAAAAAACTATCAATCCATAAAATTGGAAATAAACTATTAGACGAATATTATGTATTATCGAATAATGAGCTTTTGTTAAATAATGAATTAAAAGTTATTTTTTATAAGTATTTCTTATATTCATTCAAAATAACTGAATATTTTAACCTTTACCACGAATCAGAAATCGTCTTAAATGAAGTATTCTCTTATGCTTCAAAAATTTTTGATAATCCAGAATGCCTGCATGAACAATCAATAAATCTTGCAAAGCATTTATACGAGCAAAGTAACCACCCTAAAATTAAAGGTGGTGAGTTTTATGTGGTGTATTTTGAGGATTGTGAGATTAATGGTAAGACCGTTGATGCTGTTGGACTCTTTAAATCGGAGAAAAAGGATACATTCTTGAAAGTTTATAAGTCAGGGGATAATTTCGAGATTGAGAGTCTGCAAGGTGTGAATATCAACAAGCTCGACAAGGGTGCTTTGATATTTAATACGGAAAAAGAAAATGGATATGTAGTAGCAGTTGTTGATAATACCAATAAGGGTGCGGAGGCTCATTACTGGATTGATGATTTCTTGCACGTTCGCCAACGTCAAGATGAGTATTATAATACCCAGAATGTTATAAATTTAGCTAAGAATTTCATCAAAGAATTGCCAGATGCGGTTGATAGGGCAGACTTAGTAAATAAAACAGCAAAATTTTTCAAAGAAAAAGACTCTTTTGATATAGCTGAATTTGCTAATGAGGTTATTGAGCAACCTGACGTGATAGAGAGTTTTAATCGCTATAAGGACAATTATCTTCAAGAACGTGATATGGAATTAGCAGACAGTTTTGCTATATCAGACTCAGCAGTAAAGAAAGGAGCTAAATCTCTTAAAAGCGTGATTAAACTTGACAAAAATTTTCATATCTATATACATGGAGATAGAAATAAAATCGAGAATGGTGAGGATGAAAAAGGTAAATTTTATAAGGTGTACTATAACGAAGAGATGTAACAAATGAGTAACAGTGAAATAATAATATACCAATCTCAAGAGGGTAAAACAAAAGTCGATGTACGGTTTGAAGATGAGACTGTGTGGTTGACTATCGAGCAAATGGCGGAGATATTCAGTAAATCCCGTTCCACTATTAATGAACATATACTCCACATATTTGAGGAAGGGGAACTTGAAAAGACTAGTGCGGTGAGAAAAATCGGAATTTCCGATTTTTCTACAAAACCGACAAATTTCTATAATCTTGACGTAGTAATCTCTGTCGGTTATCGTGTTAAATCTAAGCAGGGTACGCTGTTTCGTATCTGGGCAACAGAGCGCATTAAGGAGTACATCATTAAAGGATTTACAATGAATGATGAGCGACTTAAAGAGATTGGTGGCGGTAATTATTGGCGTGAATTGCTTGATCGTATTCGTGATATTCGTTCGTCGGAGAAAGTAATGTATCGTCAGGTGTTGGATATATATGCTACAAGTATTGACTACAACCCTAAATCTGAGGAGTCTATGCACTTTTTTAAAGTCGTTCAAAATAAACTGCATTATGCTGCACATGGTAATACTGCTGCAGAGGTGATATTTGATCGTGCAGATGCAGATAAACCATTTATGGGGCTTACAACATTTATGGGCGAGATACCGATTAAGAGCGAAGTTGTTATAGCGAAAAATTATCTAACTGTAGAGGAGTTAAAAGTGTTGAATAATCTTGTTTCTGGGTATTTTGACTTTGCTGAAATTCAAGCAATGAGGCATAATCAAATGCGTATGGTTGACTATATCAGTCATCTTGATTCAATTTTATCAGCAACGGGTGAGCCTTTATTACATGGTGCAGGTAGAATATCGCATGCAGATGCAAAAGATAAGGCTATATCAGAGTATCGCAAATATCAAGTTAAAACTTTATCCCCTGTGGAACAAGCATATATTGATAGTATCAGTGAGTTAAAAGCTGCAACAAAGAGGAAATAAGTTATTTAATACCTCGCCTCGATGAAATACAAACCGCAGGCAGGCACTGAGTGCCCGGCAGAGCAGCGGTCTTTTTTCTCTATTATCTCTCTAAATTGCCCGATAGTGATTTTTTTGCGCCCTACGTCGAGTAGGGTACCTACAATGGCACGTACCATATTGCGTAAGAAACGATTAGCCTCTATCGTGAAAACTAACTCTTCGCCTCGCTCTTCCCAAAAAGCCTGCATTATAGTGCAATTATTGGTTTTTACATCTGTGTGTAGTTTGCTAAAACTGGTAAAATCTATGTAATCATATAGAACATTCGCTGCATCATTCATCAAATTGATATCCAACGGATGCGTAAATTTGCACGCTAAGCCATCAAGAAATGGAGATTTCTGTTGTATGATATGATATTCGTATTTGCGTGATATTGCATCGAAACGAGCGTGTGCATCTGCTGCTACAGGCTTAATATTGCTCACTGCTATGTCGCTCGGTAGCAGGCTGTTTAGGTTAGCCGCTAATTTATTGCTATCTTCTATTTTGATACTGCTATCAAAATGCGCAGCCATTCGTTTGGCGTGCACACCTGCATCGGTGCGCCCTGCACCAGTTAATGCAATTTCTGTGCGGAGGATAGTGGAGAGGGCTTTTTCTAGCACTTCTTGCACTGCTGTGCCGTTGGGTTGTGTTTGCCAACCACAGTAGTTTGTGCCGTTGTAAGCAAAATAGATAAAATAGCGATAAGTCATAATAGAGTAGTGTAAGAGAGTAAAATCAAAACAGTAAAAAGAGGAAATTGAGGAGTTTGATACTCACACAATTTCCTCTTTTGTTTAATTTTATTTTAAGGAGATTTTTTTCGAATCTCTCTTAATTTTATTTTCGAGGCGTATTCAAAATTCTCCTTTATTTTATTTTGGGGGATTTTTTCGAAGCCCCTTTTTTCTCAGAGAGCTTCTTAATCTCCCTTAAATTTCTCCTCGAGGAGTTTCTTAAATTCCCCTTAATTTTCTCCTCAGAGAGTTTTTGGAATACCGTTAAATGCGCTTGTTGTCGCAAATTTGTTAAGGGTATAATAAAACCCTCCAATAAAATATTATTTGCGGAATGGAGGACGAACTACAACAGCAGGAATCTCTTTGTCTCTGATTTGAATTGCAATAGTAGTACCAAGTTTTGCAAACTCAGATTTTACATAACCCATACCAACCCCGATTTTGCGCACTGGCGACATACAACCAGATGTTACAGTACCAATTGCGTTGCCATTACCATCTGTGATAGTATATTCAGCGCGAGGAATACCACGTACTTGAAGTTCAAAACCAACCAATTTGCGCTCTGTACCCTCTGCACGTTGGCGAGTGTAAAGTTCACCATCTATTAAGTTTTTGCCTTCAGCAGGTTTTGTAATCCAGCCAAGACCAGCCTCGATAGGAGATGTAGTATCGTTAATTTCGTGTCCGTATAGGCAGAATCCCATTTCTAAGCGCAAAGTGTCACGAGCACCAAGACCGATAGGTTTAATGCCAAACTCTTCGCCTGTAGTAAACAATGCTTCCCAAATCTCTTTACCAAATTGAGGGTAGAAATATAACTCGAAACCACCAGCACCAGTGTAACCAGTGTTAGAGATAATTACATCTTCGATACCTGCAAATTTGTCTTGTGTAAAGTGATAATATTTAATATCGCTTAGGTTTACATCTGTTAGTTTTTGCAACATCTCAGTAGCTTTTGGTCCTTGAACTGCCAATTGAGCCATTTGGTCAGAAGCATTTTCTAGTTCCACACCCTCTTCGTTGTTAGCATTCACCCATTGCCAATCTTTGTCAATGTTAGATGCGTTTACAACAAGTAGGTATTTTTCTGCACTGTAGCGATATACAATCAAGTCATCTACGATACCACCTTTTCCGTTAGGGAAGCAGTTGTATTGTGCTTGACCATCAATAAGAGATGCAATGTTGTTTGAACAGATGCGTTGCATAAATTGAGTAGCTTTTTCGCCTTTCACCCAAAATTCGCCCATGTGCGATACATCAAACACTCCCACACCGTTTACCACAGTATGGTGTTCGTCGTTGATACCAGTTGAATACTCGATTGGCATATTATAGCCAGCAAATTCATGCATTTTTGCACCTAATCCGATATGAATATCGGTAAATGGAGTTGTTTTCATTTTTATTTGATTAAAGTTATTATGTTTTTAATTGTTTCTATTGCTTTTTCCATCGATTGAATTGGAATGTATTCATATCTTCCGTGGAAATTATGTCCTCCAGTAAAGATATTCGGACATGGTAAACCTTTGTATGATAGCTGTGAACCGTCTGTTCCACCGCGAATAGGTTTCACTTTTGGTTCTAACCCTGCCGTTTGCATAGCTTCGAACGCCAAATCTACAATATGCATCACTGGTTCTACCTTTTCGCGCATATTATAATATTGATCTTTTAGCTCTACAGTTACACACCCCTCGCCATATTTCTCGTTGATTTTAACCGCTGCATCAAGCATCACAGCTTTTCTATTTTCAAAAATCTCACGGTTATGATCGCGGATAATATACACAAGAGTCGCCTCTTCCACGCCACCATTAGTAGCCACGTGGTGATAAAATCCCTCATACCCTTCGGTATTTTCAGGAGTTTCATTAGGTATCAATTGTGCAAATTCCATACCCACAGTCAATGCGTTAAGCATCTTATTTTTTGCATATCCGGGGTGTACGTTGCAACCTTGAATTTTGATTGTTGCGCCAGCAGCGTTAAAGTTTTCGTACTCCAACTCGCCAACTTCGCCACCATCTATGGTGTAAGCCCATTCACAACCAAAAGCCTCTACATTAAATTTGTGCGCACCAAGTCCAATCTCTTCGTCTGGTGTAAATGCCACACGAATTTTGCCGTGTTTAATCTCTGGGTTATTTACAAAATACTCCACAGCCGAAATAATTTCTACAATACCAGCCTTATCATCAGCTCCCAAAAGTGTACGTCCGTTAGTAACAATCAAATCTTGACCTACATAGTTTGTAAGTTCAGGAAACTGTTTAGTACTTAGCACAATACCATCTTCTTCGTTGAGGGTGATATTTCCGCCATCGTAATTTTCTACAATGCGAGGCGTGATGTTTTTACCGCTCATATCTGGAGCTGTATCCATATGGGCAATAAAACCGATTGTCGGGATTTTTTCATCGCAATTAGCCTCGAGAGTAGCCATCAAATAACCATTCTCGTCTAATGTAATCTCTGTCAAACCAATTGTTTTAAGCTCCTCTGCCAGAAACTGTGCAAACACCATCTGCCCTGGGGTAGAGGGTGTTATGCCAGTTTTATCGTCGGATGTTGTATTATATCCAACATACTTAATAAATCGTTCTACAAATGTTTTCATATTTAAGGTGTTTTTTTAAAAGTTTTCTAAATCAAGTTCTTTTTACATATTCATACCACCGCAGCAGTGAATTACCTGTCCGCTCACATAGCTAGATAGGTCAGAACCCAAGAATACACATACATTTGCCACATCTTCTGGTGTACCACCGCGGCGCAATGGTATCTGTTTTGCCCAACTCTCTTTCACTTCGTCTGATAGAGCACCTGTCATCTCTGTGATGATAAATCCAGGAGCGATACAGTTAGCACGAATGCCGCGCGATCCAATCTCTTTTGCGATAGATTTTGCCAAACCAATCATACCTGCTTTTGAGGCAGAGTAGTTACATTGACCAGCGTTGCCACTAACACCTACCACCGAACTCATATTGATAATCGAACCCCCTTTTTGGCGCATCATTATCGGAGTACAAGCGTGTATAAAGTTGAATGCAGATTTTAGGTTTACATTAATTACAGCATCCCATTGAGTTTCGTCCATACGCATCATCAAACCATCTTTTGTGATACCTGCGTTATTAATCAAAATATCAATACGTCCGAAATCTTTTTGTATTTCAGCCACTACTTGGTGAGTCTCTTCGTAGTTAGCGGCGTTTGATGCATAGCCTTTAGCTTTTACACCCAATGCCTCTAGTTCGTTTTGAAATGCGATAGCCTCTTCGTTAATCACTAAATCAGTAAATGCCACGTTACAACCCTCCATTGCATATTTTGTTGCAATTGCTTTTCCAATCCCACGTGCTGCGCCAGTTATGATAGCGACTTTTCCCTCTAATAATTTCATAATTTTCTACTTTTTATTTAGGGGAACTATAAAAATCCCTCTAATCATTATTTATAAATCAAAAAGACGCAAGGTCTTTTATGAAGTTCTATTTTTTGTTTTTTCCAATCAGCAATGCTGAGTGTTCTTATCTCTTCAGTTTTCGATGTAATATCCACTGCCACACACAGTTTGGTTTGCGGTTGCAATGTTTTGCACATCTCCTCAAGAAGTTGAATATTGCGATACGGTGTCTCGATAAATATCTGCGTTTGATGCTCCGAATATACTCGCTTTTCTAGTTGTTTTAGTCGCGCAGTGCGGTCTGATTTCTCAATTGGCAGATAGCCCTGAAATGCAAACGATTGTCCGTTAAACCCACTAGCCATCAGCGACATTAATATGCTCGACGGACCCACCAATGGCACTACATTATATTTGCGTTTTTGGGCAATAGCCACCACATCCGCCCCTGGGTCGGCAATAGCAGGACAACCAGCCTCTGATATTATCCCCACATCGTTGCCCCCCTTCAGCGGGTCGAGATACGATGCTATGACTTTTGCATCTGTATGTTTATTGAGTTCAAAAAACTGCAATGTGTCAATGTCAATATCTCTGTCTACCTGTTTTAAAAAGCGACGAGCAGTGCGCACATTCTCCACGATAAAGAATTTAGTCGACTTAATAATGTTGCTATTATTATTCGGCAAAACCCTATCTAGTGGAGAGTCGCTTAGTGTGGTAGGTATAAGAAATAGTGATGCCATTTTTTGCTCCTAAATTTGCTTCTAAATTTCGATTATTTTTGAATATTAGGCAATTCAAGACCGTAGCCTTTTTTCTTATCTTCAACTTTCAACCACAAGCCCAAGAAGAATGCTAATACACCAAGAGATGCAAACAATACCATCGGAACTGTGTAGTCAAGTGGTTCGCCCTCAGCAACACCTACATTTGTAGCGTCGAGAGTTTTACCAATCAACATTGGTATAGTCATCAAACCAATATTTTGTATCCAGAAAATGATAGCATAAGCCGAACCTAAAAATCTCTCTTCTACAAGTTTTGGAACTGAGGGCCAAAGTGATGCAGGAACAAGTGAGAATGATACACCAAGCACGATGATAGCAGTGTAAGCTACAAGTTTTGAGCCTGTTGCAGGCAAAATAAATGCAAATGATAAGTGGCAAAGAATCATCAATATAGCACCAAACATAAGCATTGTAGCACCTTTACCTTTGTTGTCGAGGAACGAACCTAATAGCGGAGTTAATAGCCCTGCTCCGATAGGGAACCACGAGAAAATATCTGATGCCTGAGTTGGAGTTAATCCCAAATTGCTCTCTAACATATTAGGTGCATATTTTTGGAATGGGAAGATTGCTGAATAATACAACACGCATAATCCAGACACAATTAAGAATACTTTATTTGTAAATAAGAATCTCAAATCGCTGATTTTGAATGGCTCTTCAGCTTCTTCTTCAGATGAACCAAGTTGAGTTTCAAGTCGTTTGTCGAAGAAGAAGTAAATTGATGCGCAAAGCAAACCAACCACTAAAAGGATAAGAATGAAAAGTACAGGAGTTTGCACATTGCCATATGCCTCTTGGATACGAGGCGAGATGCGGAAGATAGCAAACACACCCAAACGAGCAATTGCCATTTCAGATCCCATCGCAAGAGCCAACTCTTTGCCTTTAAACCATTTAACGATACCTTTCGATACTGTAATACCAGCCATCTCCACACCGCAACCAAAAATCATAAATCCAAGAGATGCCAATTTTGCACTACCAGGAAGTGCTGTCCACCAACTGTTTAACCAAGTTTCCAAACCAGTACCAGCAAACGATGGGGTAATTGCATAATATTTAAGAGATGCCCCCAACACCATAAGTGTTGCCGATAATAATGCTGTGCGGCGCACCCCAATTTTATCGAGAATAACACCAGCAAAAATTAAAAATAGGAAGAATACATTCAAGAAATACTCTGATCCAGAGAAGATACCAAATGTTGTTGAATCCCATTTTAACTCAGTTTCTAACATACTTTTTAAAGGTGCGAGTACGTCTACAAACATATAGGCGAAAAACATCATCAACGAAAGTAAAATGAGCGCAGTCCAACGCATAGCTGCTGAATCGCGCATTGTAGTCTGAATTTTTTCTGTCATAATTTTAAATTTTTTATTGTTATTTTATGAACTGCAAAAGTAATATTTTTTTCTGTAATAGACAAAGATTTTCCTTATTTTTTTGGTTTCTGTTTAAAATAACGATTATCTAATATTTTGTACTTTTAACTTTACTAAGAAAGAGATAATTTAATATTCTCTTTTTAGAGTTGTTACAAAATTATTTCGTTGTGTAATATTAAATGAGCACCCACAAATAAAGAACAATCAAATTATAAGATTTATAACTTGATTGCTCTTTATATTTTGGTTGATATTAGTTTTGATTGAGAGGTATAGTAAGTTTTACTCCGTATGAAATAGAAGAAAAATCATTAGAAACTTTCATATCGGGTTTGTTGAGTAGTTCAGCATTAAAATTCATATATACTGGGGTGTCTGGGTTTATGTGCATCAACGCTAAACCGTGTTCTTTGTTGAATTTTATAGCGTATTGTGCAGCGTCAACAATAGAATAGATCCACATACCTGTATTGACAATTACACAAATTACACCCAATGTATATTGCTCGTATAGGAAAGATGTATAAGTAAGAGAGCTCCATAAAATATCATTAATAATAAACAAGCACCCATCTAAATATTGACCATTAATCAATTGCCCTAATCCAGGTATAAAAAAGGATGCAATTGCTGGACCTACTGGGTTTTTATAGCTATATCGTATACCATCGTCGTAGCTTTGCTGAACTTCGGTGTTTGGCGTAGAACTTATAGAGTATGTTGGGGCAATAGATTGAGTAGTTGGGGTTTCAACTTCTCCGATTGTTTCTTGTTGGATTGTAATTACATCATTCATGCTAAAGCTCCAATAGCTTCCATCGTTGGTTGTAAAATGAATACTATCGCTAGTCATTCTTTCTATTACAATGCCTTTAATGACGTTGCCATTTCTAAACTTAATAACGTTTTGAGTTGTTTGTGCGCTTGAATTTACGTAAAAGCTACACGGAATAATGATTAAAAGTAGTGAAAGTAAATGTTTTCTCATAATTAGGTAAATTAAAGTTTTGTGCCTACTCTAATAAGGTTTTCGGCTACTCCTAATAAGCAAATTTATTATATTAGATACAAAAAAATAGCTATTTTTAAATTGTTTTTTTTACGATGCAAAGGTATATAAAAATTTCTAAATATAAAACACTTTTCCTTATTTTATTTATACCTATTAATAGGTATTGCAGATATAACAAATAATGTGTAATTTCGCAGGTTGAATTTATCAATCAAATTTATAATGAATTTATCTGAGGTTAATATAGGCGATAAGGCTGTAATTGTGAAAGTTATCGGTTACGGAGGCTTTCGTCGTCGCATCATCGAGATGGGGTTTGTAAAGGGAAAAGTGGTTGAAGTTGCTTCAATTGCTCCTCTTGGCGACCCTATCGAATACGTTGTGATGGGTTATCACGTGTCGCTAAGGCGCAAAGAGGCGGAGAAAATCGAGGTG
>JAWXTU010000079.1:0-10443 GCA_044433285.1 bacterium
TAGATAGATAGATAGATAGATAGATAGATGGATGGATTTTGAGAAAATTTAAATAAAAAGTTTGGATTTTATGGTTTTTTAGTGTAACTTTGCGGTCGATTAATAGCTTCAGACCATTGTTTGTGGTTTGTCAAATTTAAACAACATCTCTAATTTAGTAGATAATGGGTTCTTATACTAAATTTTGAGGAATAAATATAGAAAATAGAACCCACCTAAAATAATTGGTGCAATTAGAGTGCTAAAATGGGATAAACAACAGAAATTACCTATGCATAAGTTGTTTAATATTAATCCATTGAATAGGCTTCCAGTTGAAAATGACACTAGCTTTTGGCATATTGGGAGATTTGCAATAAACTCTTGTTCTGGAATAAACACAGTCAATTTATTTAAACAATTGATGTTGTGTGCAATAGATCCAATAATAAAATGTAAAGACAGCTATATGATTGCAGAAACAGATGTTAAGTTATTGAAAGTTATGGCTGCTATGGGCATAAAAACTTGGAAATTGGGAGACTCTATTAATTATCTAGCATCTGAAACAGTTCCTATTTATTCAAATAATAAGGGGTTAGAAACTTTTTACAACAAATATCAATCGTTGTTAAATGTTTTTTAACTACACAAAAGTGTAAATTTTACAACAAAAGTAAATTATTGCACTTTTGTGTAATCGATAAATGATTATAAAGTCTTATTTTTGTCGTGAATTTAAGTAGTTCTACATCGTAGTAAGCGCATGATTAGTTAAATGGATAATTGGACTCTTATGATGTCACTTAAAGATATTCTGGTGAAAATATAAACCATAAATTCATATATATTATGTCAAATAAAACAATATCAAAATACTCTATTCTATCAACAACAACGTTGGAAAATGGTAAAAAAGTAAATTTGGTCTATTCCACTCGTAGTGGATTAAATGTATTACTCTCTGATGAAAATTATAAAAATCTGATTAATAACGATATAAAAACTATTGATGAGGCTACAATGAAAGCCTTATGTGATGCGCTGATTATAGTTGATGAAAGTGAAGATCAAGAAACCGAATTGGTTATAAATAGAAAATTAGAGGTATTCAAAGATCGCATGCAGTCTGAAGTGCTTTATATATCATACCAGGCAACTGCAAACTGTCAATTAGGCTGTTATTATTGCGGTCAGGAGCATGATAAAACAAATATAGATGAGGCAACAATTAAGGCAACATTAGATAGGGTAGTGTCAAAAATAAAGCCGTATCATAAAAGGCTGTTGGTTAGTTGGTTCGGTGGAGAGCCATTATTGGCGCGAAAACAGATGGCTATATTGAACTCAGATTTAAAAAGAATTGCTCGGGAAAATGAACTTGAATATTCAACTAAATTAACGACTAATGGAGTGTCGCTAACAAGGGATTTATTTGTTCAGTTAGTTAAAGAGTATAATGTATATGGAATTGAAGTCACGCTAGATGGTACGGCTGAATTTCATGATAAAAGACGTTGTTTTATTGGTGGTGCACCCTCATTTGATGTGATATTTAACAATTTGAGTCAGATAGTAGACTTAATGAGAGAGGATGAAAGTATGAGATCTTGTAAAGTGAGCATTAGGTGTAATATAGATGATAATAATGTTGAGTGTGTTTATCCCTTACTTGAGAAGATGAAAAATAATGGATTTTTCGAGTTCTTCTCATTCTATACAGCAAGAATACACTCCTGGGCTCAAAATGATGCAGACAAATTAGTTTCAGAAGATAGTTATGCAGCTCAAGAGATTGACCATTTGATTGATATGTTTAATTTTGATATGCCTATTGCGGTATTACCTAAAAATAGCTTTGCTAATTGTATGGCTTTGAGCAATGATTCTGAAATGTATGATGCATATGGCAATATATTTGACTGTTCGGAGGCATCGTATTCATCAGTATATCAAGATACAACTCTTGTTTTAGGATCTGTTCATAAAGAAAAAAATAATACGCTGAGTAGAAGCTATCTATTTGATTTTATCAATGATTTAGCTGACGGTAAGTTTCCAGAGTGCTTAGATTGTAAATTTCTTCCAGCTTGTACCCCATGTCCTAAATCAATGTATGAAGATACTGTATCTTGTCCAACATTTATTCATAATATTAAGGATCGTATGTTTTTAGATTATTATATGAGAACTTCAAAAAAACAGTAGGCATGAATCTTCTTCAAACACTTTATATAGCCAATGATCCATTAGGGTTTAAATCTAATTATCCATCAGTTACAATTAATTGGTTAACAATGGCATATAGTGCATTGTTAATTAATAAGCATTATGATGATAAGGATTTATATTTATATGGGAATAGGTCTGTACTCTCTTTAATGTTGGATGGTCTTAATTTGCCATATAAAAATGGTATAGAATTATCTAATAATATAGAATATCAAAAATTATTTTATGCTTATGGGAAAATTGAGACTTATAAATTACAAAAAGATCCGTTCTTGCATATTGATAATGACATATTTCTTTCGTGTCGACTCCCTGAAGATCTGTTAAATTCAAATATAATAGCGCAGCATAAAGAGGCGGATTCTACCTTTTATAAAAGAGTTCGTGAGTTTCTAAAAACAACTAAAGTGGAACTTCCTAAAGTAATGGACAGTTGTTTTAATGATGACTTTGTGTTCTCATATAATATGGGGCTATTTGGTGGGCATGATATGGAGTTTTTTGAATATTATACTAACAGTATTGATAATTTAATTCAGCATAACTATAATAAATTGCGTTTGACGCAAAAGCCTTTTTTATTTAATGTTGTATTTGAACAGTGGTTGTTATATGCACTAGCAGCAGAGCAGAATAGGCATATAGATACATATTATAAGGATGAAGTGGTAGATTTTAGATTGCAAGTATCTGAACATGATTTAGCTATTATGTATCCTAAAACAGAGTATTTACATTTGATGAACTTTAAAAAAGATTATACATGTTATAATGCAATTATTCGTAAAATGAGAGACGAGTTCCCTTGTGAATATGATTACATTTTAAGATTCTTGTATGATAAGGGGGTTAGACAAGATGTTGTTATGATAGATAATAATACTCAAAACGACTTTATGTTAAAAGCTAGCGATAGTGATTTTAATGTTTTATATGATAATGCTAGCATTGTTGATAATTGCAATAGCTCAAAAGATATAGATATATTATTTGAAAACTGTTTAAATATTAGTAGAGCAAATTATAATAAAATTGATAAACAACATCAAGAATCATACAAATATCTGCAGGATATTGTGCTAGATGATACTATAGTATATAAACTTAATTATGCGCTACCTGATTATTGTTGTGTAGTTGATATAGCAAATATTCAAGATAAGATAATAAATAGCAATAAGCGTTATGAAAATATTATTTTAATAATGCTATATGCTCCAATTTATGATCAAGTAAAGAAATTTGTGTTAATTGGATTTGATGCTATGATAATAAGTGATATAGTATGTGGGATAAACACGTCTGTTTTAATGAAAAAGTATGATAATAATGCAATGGTTATGAAATTTATAATGTATGGCTTATTTAATGGTTTTATAAAATGCACTAAAGATTAGTATATAAGAAGTTTATGAAGATAAGTAGACAATTAGATTCTGGTGATTGTGGTGCAGCCTGTTTGAAAATGATTGCTCACTATTATGGTAAAGATTTAAGTTTATCATACATAAAAGAGCGCATTAATCTCTCCAAATATGGAGTAAGTATGCTTAATCTTGCAAGAGGTGCTGAGGCTATTGGTTTTCGTACAGTCAGCGCACAAACAACATTATCTACATTGAAACGTGTCAAGCCATTTCCATGTATAGTTCACATAAATAATAATCACTTTGTTGTACTTGAATCTATAAAGAAGAGTTTGTTTGGCAATAAAACGATATATAAAATTGCAGATCCAGGGTATGGAAAGGTTAATGTAGTTGAAGAAGAATTTCTACAGTCGTGGCTTAGAGATGATAAGCATGGAATAATTATGACTTTATCTCCTAATGAGCTAGATAGCATTGATGATGCGGCAAGTTCTGTAAATGAGAATCCAATGGTATATTTTTCTCAATATTTTAAGAGATATAGTAAATTTTATATTATTTTATTTTTGGGTCTCTCTGGCGCAAGTTTAATATCATTTATTCTTCCATTCCTAACGCAAGCTATAGTCGATCTCGGTATAATGCAAAATAACACTCAAGTTATAACAATGATTTTGGGTGCGCAACTATTATTATTATTGGGGCAATTAATTATTAACTTTAACAGAAATTGGTTGCTAACACATGTGAATGTACGTATTAGTATGAATATTATATCAGATTTTTTATCTAAATTGATGCATATTCCTATAAAGTATTTTGATACAAAATCTCATGGAGATATAATGCAGCGTATAAATGATCATAAAGTTGTTGAAAGGTTTCTTACAAGTGAATTCTTGAGTACTGTTTTTTCTTTAATAAATATAGTTGTATTTTCAACAGTATTAGCTCTTTATGGTTTGGAGTATTTTTTTATATTCGCCATTGGTAGCATAGCTTCGTTGTTGTGGATATGGCGATTTAATGGTAAAAGAAAACAATTGAACTATATTCTGTTTCAACGAAATAAAGAAAATCAAGATAGTATTTTAGAGATACTAAAAGGAATAGAGGATATCAAGCTGAATAATAATGATTTGCAACGTGTGTGGATGTGGCAGGAGAAATATGCAAAAATATTTCGTATTAATTTAAAGAGTTTAAAACTTGGGCAACAACAAGATATTGGTAGTTTTACCTTTAATCAAATTAAGAGTATAGTAATAATATACTTTGCAGCACTAGCTGTAATGTCTGGAGATATGTCAATGGGGATGATGATGAGTATTAGTTATATCACTGGATTATTAAATGGTCCTATTGACCAACTCTCTGGTCTAGTACAATCTTTACAAGATACAAAACTAAGTTTTGAACGTCTTCAGGAGTTTAATACTATCGAAAGTGAATATAAAATAAAAGACGATACAGTAACCAATAATAATTTAGAAGAAATCAATATAACAATGGATAATGTATCTTTTAGTTATGAGGGATCTAGTAAAAAATTAGTTATTAGAGATTTTAGTTATACATTTAAGAGTGGTACTACAACTGCAATAGTTGGCGTGAGTGGATGCGGCAAGACTACGTTGATGAAGCTGTTGTTGAATTATTATACTCCAGATAAGGGGCAAATTTTTGTTAATGATGTAGATATTAAAAGGGTACCTATGAGAGAATGGAGAGAAAATATTGCTTCCGTATTACAAAACGGATATATATTTTCTGATACAGTAAAAAACAATGTTATAATGAAAGAAAAAGATGATGATGAATGGTTGAGGCATGTTCTTACTATTAGTAATTGTGATGATTTTGTATATGATTTACCATGGGGAATGAATACAAATATTGGTGGGGTTGGTATGAATTTAAGTGCAGGACAGAAACAACGAATTTTAATAGCACGAGCAATATATAAAAAAACAAATCTACTTTTGTTCGATGAGGCAACAAGTGCATTAGATACGAAGAATGAGAGCGAAATAACAAAAAATTTACATCAGTTGTTTAAAGATAAAACAGCTATTGTAATTGCTCATAGATTAAGTACAGTAAAAAATGCCGACTCTATAATTGTTATGGAGAAGGGGCAAATAGTAGAGCATGGAAGTCATGAAGATTTAATTAAAAAGAGAGGAAAATATTACGAATTAGTAGAACAACAACTTGTACAAGATGCCTAGAGAATCGCACTCAGATAATTTAATAGATTCAATGCCAAGTAAATATGTTGTATTGTACAATATATTAATAATTGTAGGTGTTGCTTTTGCTGTCATATTGATATTTCTTATGCCAACAAAGGAGCGTATTAACACACAAATGACAGTTTTGGCGGAGAATAATATAGCCTTTTTTGAGGTTAGTGCATATGATGCGAATAGAAGCAGAAAAATATGTAATGATAGTCTCTATTTTGAGTATAATAATATTGAATATGGAGCAAAAATTATGGACTATTATTATAATTTGGAGACAAAAACAAACCTATATTTTATATCAATAGAAGGTTTAAATATTGATACTGAATATGAGAAGATTTCTATCTATATAGAACTTGGTAACACCAATTGGGGTGAATTATTGTTTAAATTAAAATAATATAAAGTATGAAAGCTATACAAACATTGTACCTATATTCTGATGATTGTACATTGGAGAGTAAAATGAGTTATATAAATCCGCTTTGTTGTTGGATGAGTATGGCTTTAAGTTGCGTGTTACTGAAAAGACATTTTGAGAAAGTTGTTTTATATTGTAATGAGGCAGCAAAGAGTATAATAATTGATACACTGCACATTCCTTACGATGAATTTGTTATTATCCCTGCAGAAGCAATACCTAGAAATTCTACTTTATGGGCATCTCCTAAAATATATACTTATAGCCTTCAGAAAGAGCCTTTTGTGCATGTAGATAATGATTGCTTTATGTTTGATAAACCAGAGATATTAACATCAGTCCCTCTGTTTTGTCAAAATATTGAATATGACGATCAAGATTCGTATAAAAAAATAATAGCAGAATTTAAGAGTGTCGGAGGAAATTTAAACGAGAATTTTGATAAATATATAACAAGTAATAATAACGAACATCTCACTGTAATTAATGCGGGCATATTGGCATTTAATGATATTGAGTTTTTAGAGAGATATGTTAAGGAGGTTAAACTTTTTTTTGACTCAAACTATGAAGTATTAGACAACTATAGAGATGGGTCTATTAACTTCTTATACGAACAACTATTTTGCAAAATATTATTGGATTCTCTTGACTATAAGTTAGGCTGTTTTACTGATGGAGACTATTTGAGTACCTCATATAATTGGATGGATGTAGATTATTCACTATTTAAGAAACATGAATATATTCATTTGTTAGGTAACTGGAAAAGGCGTACACCCTCTTTTAAGTTAGTACTAAATCTATTGTCTCTATATGATTATAAGTTGTATAGTCATATAATTTGTCTCTTTAAGCAGAAATCAATACCAACAGGGTTAAGGTATTATGATGAATATTATAACGCTAGTGGAACTGAGATGTTCGATAAGAATATTCAGTATGAAACTGAACTAAAGAGTAATGTTTATCAAGTTGATACCATAGGGAGTAGATCAATAGAGGCGATTAAATTTCACGTGAATAGTGTTGTAAATAATAATTTGGAATATTTTTATGATTTGGATTTAAGCAGACTACGCTATTACTCAAAAATTAATATCACATCAGATAATCTTGACTCTTTAAAAATAGATATAAGTAAGAAGATTCTATCTTTAACACTAGAGGGAGATGAGGTAAAAGAGTATTTAAAAGAAAAGAATATACCAGCGTCTCAATCTTTACATAGCTATCTGCAGTTAGTTGTAATATTTAATTATGATATATTGAATTTAAGAGTCAATGAGATTTTACTTTTAAGATTAGAGTCTGTTATATATAATATTTTAATCACAAAAGGAGAAATGACTTGTTCTGAACTGCTCGACGAGTTGAATTTATTCTACTATAATAGTAACCTGTTAATTGACAGTACTCGCTTGGTTAATACTGTTAAAAATGGAGTTACATATGGTTTATACGATCTACATTATGTGTAAATTAACAATAAAAAACATTAAAACGATGAAAAAAATTCTATTACTTTTGGTTTTCGGTTTTATTACCGCAACTCTGTGCTCACAAAACATTAGTGGGCATCTTACCGCAAAAGAAGATGGCGAAGTGCAAGCCGCTAGTTTTGTACACGTGATACTATACAAGCAATCGGATACAACTGCTATCTACAAGGCTGCTGTCTCTGATATTGATGGCTATTATATGATAGAGAGCGTGCCGAGTGGAGATTATTGTTTAATAACTTCATCGCTGGAGTATGAGGAGTATAAAGAGAATTTGAGTGTTGAAGAGGCTCAGGGTAATATAACAAAAAATATAATACTAAATCTCAGTTCTCTTACTCTCGATGATATAGAGGTGGTGGGTTATTTGACTAAACAGAACGTTGATAATACTAGTTACATAATCAGCAAAAAAGATCTAAAAGGGACTGTGAGTTCATTAGACCTAGTGAAAAATATTCCGAAACTATCAGTTAATCCTATAACCAAAACAATCTCCGACCCGATGGGAGGCTCAGTAAAAATCCTCATAAATGGGGCAAATGCCACAGAATTAGATTTAAGGGCAATCGACTCAGACCAGATAGAGAGTATTATACATTATGATTTGCCACCTGCACGTTTTTCTGGGTATACTAACGTGATAAACTTTATCACAAAGCCGATAAAAAGAGGTTATAATCTAGGTGTTGATGTAGGACAAGAAGTTCGTGGAACAATGGGAGACTATAACTATTATTTCAATTATAATTGGGATAAGAATCAAATTGGGATAAATGGCGACATATCTTATCGTGATTTTACAAACAATTTTACTTCTGATGGTTATGTTTATAATATAAATGGTGTTGATTATAGCCGTTATTCATCTGCTAATGGTAAATTAGGGTATATAACTAACAATATGAACCTCAAATACATTCGTAATGTAGAGAATAAATACTTTTTGCAAGTGAATCTATCTCCAAATTTTCAATATATGCAAACAAGTAATATTTCAGAAATAACACAGTATATTGGTGACAGCATAGAGGAGCGAAGTGGTAGTAATATTGATAATTCAAACAATTTTGCGCCATCGCTAGATATCTATTCCGCTATTAAACTTGCAGAAAATCAAGAGCTTATTGTTAATGTGGTGGGCACATATAACCATGCTAATCAAGATATTTATACCAGTGAATACTTGATAGGAGAAGATGATACTGCAATTCTTGAAGATAAAGATTATTTGACAAATAACAAAAAATCGATTATCGGAGAGGTGCAATATGCAAATAACTTTAAGATTGGTACGCTATCAGTAGGTAGCAACGTTAATTATGGTACTTTAAAGTCGGACGTGGAAGAGCTTACAACAACCTCAACTTATACAACAAATGTATTTTCAAACTACTCGTGGGCAGAGTTTGGCGGCAGCTATAAGAAGCTGATGTATAGAGCAACAGCTGCACTTATGTATTACAAAAACACGAGTAACGAAAATAGTTATCAGAGTCTGCTCTTTTTGCCTAAACTAGTTTTAGGGTATCAGTTTTCAGATAAAATATCAGCACGTTTGATATATAATCGTAATACTTATGAACCATCGCTTAGCCAATTGAGTTCAAATTCAGTAGTAATTATCGAAGGTATTTCTCGAGAGGGTAATCCTTATTTAGAGAATAGTACCTCTGATGTGGCAAAGTTGAATATTGATATCAGAAATAGTTGGTTGAATTTGAGTATAGAGGGAAAGTATGTATATGAGGATAGTCCTATAAATTCATATTTTGTGGAGGCAGACGATTATATCTCGCTTAAGTATGAGAATGCTGATTCTAAACAAGAGGTGGCTGCAACAGCCTATGTAAATATATCACCATTCAAAAACAACCTTCTTACTCTACAACTTTCTGGAGGTGTGCAACATAATATAATAAATGGTTCTCAAATAGGAAATTACAGCTATACCTCATTTCCGTTCAATTATACATTGATGTTTTATTACAAAGATTTCTTGCTTGGTTATAATGGGAATATACCTACAAAATATCTTGATGGACCATATTTGAACGGTCAAGAACCTAAATCAGAATTATATCTCCAATACCAATATAAGAATTTTTCTTTTACCGCAGTATGTGCATCTTTTTTAACTAATACCACGTATGATACTGAAATGATTGGTAATAGCATAGTTAATTACAATAAAACTTATACACTTGGGGACATAAAAAATACTGTTATATTGGGTGTTAGTTATCGTTTCGGCAGTGGTAAAAAATATAATGAGGGGAATAAGAAAATCAACAATAGAGACAGTGATGCTGGGATATTTAGAGATTAATTATATAAATAGAAGTGGAGGTACTCGAAAATCCAGAATAGAGTAGAGAAAATTACTAATTTTAATACGTTATGAAAAGTAAAAAAATGGAAGGATTGATGCTTTCATCTAGTATGAATGGGAGTGAATTGGAACTTGAATCAGGTTTTCTTATTTTAAATGAAGATCAACTTGAGGATGTTTATGGTGGTTGGAATTTTTTGTGTGTTAATAACAATTGCAATAAAAATTGTAATTAATATTCTTAAATTCAACTTATAAATGCAACACCTTGTGAGGCGTTGATAGTTAGATAATTACTTTATCAGAAAGGAAAGAGAGAAAAAAATCTCTCCTTCTCTTTTCTGAATGGAAAAAAAGT
>JAWXTU010000080.1:0-10137 GCA_044433285.1 bacterium
AAACTTCTGCCTGATAAATGGGGCATAGAAGATGTTCAGTAAACAAAAACCTTGAAAAGTTCTCAATACTTCTCAAGGTTTTTATTTGCCAGACTATATGGTATCGCGGAGACGCTTACTGTTCAGTAAACAAAAACCTTGAAAAGTTCTCAATACTTTTCAAGGTTTTTATTTGCCAGACTATATGGTATCGCGGAGACGCTTACCGCTTACTAGCTATTAGAAGTTGGTAACTGACTAGCGAAAAAAGAACGCCCCCGAAAAGTTTTCAATAACTTCTCGGGGGCGGTGCTTATTTAGTAGAATAAATCTACATCAGTCCTTACTTAACTATTACTTTACCAAGATGTTGCACACCTGTTCCAGTAGTAATTCGTACGATATATACACCTGATTGAGTCAATCCATTTATTGTAATTGGATCTGTTGTTGGGCTAGCACTGATAATGCGTTGTCCTACCATATTCATCACCTCAATTACCATACCATCTCGCTCTTCCGCTGTAAATTCAGCATCGATGTAGAGCAATTGTCCAGATGACAATGGATTTGGATACATTGTTATATCTATATCCATAACATTATCCACTGCCACATCACCTTCAATCACTGTAAGTACATAAATAATCACATCTATACAACCATCATCACCTGATACATATACTGTGTCTGCATATCCACCTACTTCAGTGCTTAGATCATACTCTTTACCACCGAAAGTATATGGCAATTTGTCAAGCGCAATAGTCTCTGTCTCATAAATCGTATCTATCGGCGTAACTGTTAGAGTTAATTGAATTGTAGTCTCACAACCATCAGAAACAACTGTACGTTCATAAGTTCCGCCTACAGTCAATTGATTACCGTCAAACTCATAAGTTTCGCCTTCGCACATTGTGTGGCTTTGTTCAATTATATCATCACCGAGAACTATCAATATAAAGCTAACAATAGAATCACAACCAGTTTCAACTGAAGTAAATGTTACTGAATATTCATCAGATTCAGTATATTCTACACCATTATATGTATAACTATCTCCATCACAAATCAACTGTTCACCAAGATTTGTTTTCGCCACTTCGTGCACAGTCAAAGTAAGAGTAACTATTGAGTCGCAACCATTTGCAGCAATATAATTTGCTTTAACTTCTCCTGAAGTTGATAACAATTGTTCGTTAAATTCATAAGTTTCCCCTTCACATATTGCAGCTTCGATGTATTCATATGATGTCTCCAACACAGTCAATGTCAGTTCTATATTTCCTTCGCAACCAGCATCAGTTGTTACTGTTAATGGATAAACACCCGATTCAGTAAATTCCTCACCATAAATGGTATAGACACCACCACTACAGATTGTATCTACTACATAAGTAGTTTCGTTACCAATGACGATAATCTTAATAGTCTCTACAGAATCACAACCACTTGCAGCAACTAATGTTCTACTATATGTACCAGATACACTAAGAGTTTCGTCGCCAAACTGATAAGTTTCCCCTTCACAGAGATATTTATCTGAAAGTGCAGTTGTTATAGTTGGTGTAACTGACAATGTAAGTTCGATAATAGAGTCGCAACCAAAACTGTCTGCAAATACACCTGTATAAGTACCAGATGTAGTTAATACTGTATCACCGAAGACAAGTTCATAACCCTCACAAATAGTTTCAGATTTATAAGTTATAGGATTTGCCTCTCTCGCTGTTAGAGTCAAATAAGTTAAACTATCTGCTCCTGATTCTAATACCGCTACATTTAGATAAACACCTGGATAACTTTGTACAAATCCGTTTGCATCGTAAACAGAACCTTCGGCACAAATTTCACCAGTAATATTAGTTACAACTGTTTCTAACACTTTAAGGCTCAATGATATAATCGAGTCACACACACCTACTTCAGAACTTGCAATAAACAGATCAGACTCATAATCATCACCAGAATCAAAAGCAGTATAAGGGATAGTATAGCTACTTGCCAAATAATCATATCCCTGACGCACGACATCCTTATATTCATCTTGAACTACACAATTGATAGAGATATTATCAATATAAACAGTTACATCCGCAGCTTCATAAGTATCAATATAAATTGCGAAACGAATAGTATCACCTTTATAATCAAACATATCATACATAACCTTCGCATCATCAACATAAGAGGCAACCTCTTGCCAAGTTTCAAACCCATCAAGCGAGATGAGTACTTTACACTCTGGATTCGGAAGTATTTGATCTGCATCCAAATCACTTTGATCTCCTGCATCCTCATATATAAGGTCAAATAGCAACAATGCATCTTCATCAACAACGATTTCTGGACTAATAGCCCAAGCATAATCTGTAGTTGCATTTGACATTGAGGTAACCAATAGAGGAGATGATTCAATATCATCTATATTTTGCACCGCAATATATTTATATGTAGCAGATGTTTCAGCCACAAAATCTACTGTAGCATCTTCCATATTAGAATTAGATCTATACCAGCCAGTAGGTAGATAACCTGTAGATACTTCGGTAAATTCCTCGAAATATGGCAATGTCATTTTAGTTATTTCTGTTGTAAATGTAGTTACCGACGACCAATCTCCGCCATATTCACAACTACCTTTCACATATACATAGTAATCTGTTTGTTGCTCTAAGTCGGTAAACATCACGGGAGCATAAGTTGTCATATCCACCAGCATAGTAACATTTGCCTCTGTTGCAGCATCTAACTCTTCTGCAGTCATTTCACTCTCTGCCAATACCACGCTCCAACTATCGTGCCCCGAGAATGGTTCGAAACTTAACGTTGCTGATACGTCTGTAACATCCGAAATTAAAATATCAGATGGCAGAGCACATAGTGTATACATATGGAAATCATCAAATACCGACTTGGCTGTATTATTTACATATATAACTATATTTTCTGAAGAGCCTGTGTAGTCGCTAAAATCGACTGTGAAGCTATAACTTGTCGATCCCAATTTTGGGAGAGTAATGCTTTTATACGACTTAAACGATGTATAATCGCCTGATGTCTCTAGTGTACCCACATAAGCAGAGCGAGTAGCAGTAGAACTAAACGACACTGCATCAAACTCTAAAATAATATCTTTTAGGTCATAACGAGGGTCGAAGTCTGGCAATTGAATATAGACACCATCGCTACCACCAGAAACAGTCAAAACAGTATCAGTAGTTGTATTAGCAAAGTCTGCCACATAACCTAATGAAGAGATAGATGTGCCTGCCAACAATTGCCAACCTGCATCAGTAAACTCCTCTTCGGTAGCATAATCCATAGAGTCGTAATATGGTATTTCTACAGGCATACAACCCGTTTCTAATTTGCATTTAACTAACGGAGATGTACCATTTCCATCGCAGTAAGATCTAGCATATATATAATATACGCTGTGAGCATCAACCGGGAATTGATAACTAGTAGAGCCATCTGAATATTTAGCAGCATATATAAGGTCATCATCAAGTAGATATGCAATCGACGATACATTTCTTGTACCCACAAGAATTTGTGTTGATACAGTTGAGTTTAAATTCTCCCAAGTTACTTCTGCCACACCAACCGTAGCCAAAGATACCTCAAGAGAGAGAGGTGTTTCGCAAATACCAGAAGCATAATCTACTAAAACATCATCGATATATGCATCACCGCCTACAGCTCTAATTGCTATAAAATTAGCAATTCCGCTATAATTCTCAAAGTTGTACGAGAAATAATTTGCTATTGCAGCATCTGCTGATTCATACCCTACCACCGTGAATGTTTGCAGAGATTGGAATGTAGAAGCATCTAAAGAGTTACTTATAATTCCCACCTCAATTTGCATTGCATCTGTTGGAGAGGCAACATCAAAAGAGAGATTCAGAAGATTTAAACTAGGGATGAAATATGGCAGAGTTAGAACAGAGCCACTCTCCATAAATAGAGTAACATCACTATCGCCACAATCAGGATCATTAATATCAGTAGATACATACGCATTTCCAGATGTTAAAGCCCATAACTCTGGGAAATCATTTGCACTAAACGATTCGAATGATTCTGAGTAAGCCACATCAATCGGAGTACTTAAAGTAACAAAATTAAACACTTCCGACCATTCAGCCACATAATAACACTCGCTATTGATATATACATAATATGTAGTGTTATTGCTGAGCGATGATACTGTTAAATATGTATCTGAAGTGGTAGTCATATACACCACATCATCCTCTGTAACCACCTCTAGCTGCTCTTCCGTAAGCGGTTCATCATTTATTACTACCACCCAGCTCTCCTGTCTGGTTACTGGGTCAAATTTAAGAGTTACAGCATCGTCAAAAAGTTCAGATACTGTTACATCAAGATTATATGTACATGGTTTCAATTCATAGAGATAGAAATCATCTATATATATATCAGCAATATCATTTAGCTTCATTGCCAAAGTTCTAGAAGAACCAGTATAGCTGCTAAGGTTAACATCTATAGTCTGCAAATCTCCTCCATTTACATATGGAATAGAGATTGTATCTATACCAGCAAAAGAAGATTCAGTGCCTGGTATCTCCAATACCCCAATAATCACACTATAATCATCACCATCGTAACCTAACGTTTCAAAACTAAACCCTAAATCTTTCACATCAAAATATGAGTCAAATTCTGGGAACTCTATAATACCGTCATTTCCATAACAGTTAATTGTCGTATCGGCAGTTGTAGGGTAATAGACAAAATCAATAGTACCATATAATATCCAGCCTCTATCTAATAGTCCATCGCTATTGCTTGTATATGCAAATGGCTCATACATAGGTATTCCCTCAGTACTTTTAAATGATGCTAGCGCCGCATAAGAGTAATCGTCGCCACATTTTGTACTTGCAAAAACATAATAATTTGTAGATGGGTCAATTAAGAAATTATAAGTTGTAGCCGTAGGTGCAAGAAGCGTATCAATTATTATGCTAGCATCATCTAGATATTGAATATCAGAGGCTGCCACATTAGATACTACTATTCTTGTACCCTCAGTACCTGCATTTTGCCAACCTACAGATGCTTTCGACGCACCATACTCCAACACCTCAAATTGAGTTGGGATAGCACAATCTGTATCTGCATATGTAACAGAAACATCATCGATATAGAAAATATTAGATGTAGTTTCATCACCTGGTAAAGCCATGATAGTAATAAATTTGCCCTCTTCACCAAGATAATTATTTTCTAGATTCTCAAACGAGATACGATAATATGTCCACACACCTTTAGGTATCTCCCCTGTTGCTACAGATACATAAGTATCTCCCACTATATCGTTATTACTTGATGCGTATACAGCCCCTACATCAAATTGTCCGCCAGTGCTACTAGGGTTATATGCTCTAAAACTCAAAACAACCTCTTTTAGAGATGTAACATTAGCCTCAGGCAGAACCGCATAAGTGTATCTCAAATCCGAAATACCATCAGTCGATGATGAAGTATTTTCAAGAGCCAAACATCTAGTATCTCCAGTAGCCGAAGCCTGTCCAGTTACCGACAAAGAGTGAGCCACAGGATAAGCAGTTACATCAGATGTACCCCACACCGACCAACATTTAGTCTCTGCACTAGTACCAGTAGCGGTGTTGTCTTCAAAGTTATCATTATATGGCACCTCAATCGAAGCACACTCAGTTGTAACTACCATCACTTCAGACCATTCGCCCTCGCAGTCATTAGTTGCATTAACACGGCGTATATATATATAGTATGTAGTGCTCGACTCTAAAGACTCTATTGTATATGTATTAGATGATATGCGTGTATCTAACACCAACTCTTCATCATCGGTAAAGTTTATTGCAGAAGTACCCACCTTTATATCCCATGCCGGTTCATCAAGTTGCGTCCACGACAAGGTAATTGAACTTGTAGTTATCTCTCCTACAGTAATATCTGTAATCAGAGGACAGTCCGCTTTTGACACGGTAATATTATCGATAAGGACTCTTGTATATGAAGTACTTACGTGTGAATAATTCCCGTTTCTAAATGCAATACGGTTACCCTCACCCTCATATGTAGAGAAATCTATAGTTACAGTCTCCCACCCTTTACTACTAGATAAATAATATGTTGTGATAGGGGTGAAAAGATTATCTGAGGTAGAAGAGTAAGTAGAATATACACTTGGATCTTTGAATGAATCATCAACACTCTCCATAATACCAACTTCTACATATGACTCATATGTTGTAGCTAAATTAGTATACACTTTAAACTCGAGAGTTGTATGTTGAATACTATCCATAGCTGGCATAATCGCATAATTATATGCACTCGGATAACCATACATATATAGTGTAGCACCATACGAAGCTCCGTATGTAGCATCAGGATAAGTAGAAGTTGCATCCATAATGTACGCTGCATATGTTGATGTGTAAGATTTCAGATACCAACATTCAGGAGCATTACCCACTCCAGTAGTCTGAGTATTAAAGTCCTCTGTAAAAGGCATTGGATATCTAACAGCGTCGCAACCTGTATCAAACGAGGCTACCACCCATCTAGCTGTACAGTCGCCCGAAACAGCCTGCACCTCTACCGTATATATAGTGTTTGCCTCTAGACTAACACCTGTAATAGATTGATAATTAACAGCAATTCCACTCTCTTCATACATAACCGTTCCTTCTCCATCAAGCAGTACAACATTAAAACTTGTAGAGTTTTCGTCATCCCAACTTACATACAACGACGTAGGTGTGATATTGCTAATAATAACGTTAGTTACAGCCACACAATCAGAGGCATCTGTAATAGATAAATTATCAATATAAAAATCATTTTCTGTGTATCCATCAAGGAATCCTTTAAATGCAATATATTTACCAGTACCGGTGTAACCTGCTGTACTAATATTATATAGAGATGCCGTATTATACGTAGAAAAAACAGAGATAGTATCTATAGGTTCAAAAGTATTAACATCAGAATTGCTCTCCATTATACCCACAATCACAGCGTGACACTCATCAGCACCTGCAGCATATCCATAGAATGAGATGTTAAGATTAGAGATATTCACCTCGTCAGCAGCTATTGGCATTATTGCATAAATCATTTCTGAGTTGTGATTAAGTCTCAATGAGTTAGCTGATATTTCATATGGCAATGTAACACCTGTGTTCACATACCACGGAGTATCATCTATATATGGTCTAGCATCAGACTCCAAATCGGAATCGTACGGACTGTAAAGCACCCAACCCTCTGGTCCTCTACGAGATATAGCACCTATAGGCTCATCTGTAAAATCGTTGAAATATGGAACAACCAACTCCTCTGCTGTTCTAAAATAGATATATTCTGACCAATCTGCATCTGGACACTCTGTTTGATTTATGCGCACATATGCATAATATCTAGTAACCATATCAAGATTGGTAAACGTGTATGATGAAGCTGTAGAGGTAAATGTTCCGAGTGCTACAGATGTAGATGTTTTCTCTTCTGTATAAAGCTCAATATCATACGATGATGCACCTGGCGCACTCCATGTAATTGTAGCTTTATTTAGTGTAATATCTTTAGCCGTTGTATTATGTACTGCATTACAAGGGTCTAATTCCTCTAGACTTAGGTCGTCAACAAACATTACTCTAGTGTCTGTGCCAAATCTTTTCAACAGTGAAGAGAATACAATATTTCTTCCGCTGCCTTTATAATCTTCAAAAGATAAAATATATTTTGCAAATACAGATGCCTCTGATGGATAGAGTGTATCAACAGCAACAGCTGTAGAAATATCCATACCCTCACAAATACTCACTGTAAATGGTTCGTCTAACTTAGAAATATAAGCATAGAAAGAGAGTTGTATATTATTAATATCTATATCTTTATGTAGTTCTGGCAATATGACAAACGGATTATTCATATTAGTATAGTTAGCATATAATCTCAAAGATCCTCCTGCGCTACCAGTGTTTGTTCTATTTTCGTATATATTTGGCGTTTCGTATCCCGAAGTCCAATAAGGATATTCCGTCCATGTCGATGCCTCTCTATCATAAACCAAGTTACCATAATACCAAGTAGATTGAATAGATGAGTAATCAAACTCATCATAAAAACCTAGTTCAATAGAAGACAAAGTGGTAAATTCAAGCGGTTCATACAACCACATACCACAACCTGACTGCAAATATACATAATATTTTGTTGTTGCCTCAAGGTCGTTAAGTAAATACGACGTGGCATTTACCTCAATTAAACCATCTGAAACCTCATCAAGTTGAGTCGAACTCAACGATTTAGTAGAAACATAGATATTAAACGACGATGAAGTGCTAACATCAGCCCAATCTAATTGTGCCGAGTGTGCTCTCACATCTGTAACTTTCTGAAGCATTGGAGCATAACAATCTGATGCTTCTTGCACCTGAATATAGTCTAACCAAAACTGATTTGCTCTCTCAGAATTACCTGTATACAGAACAATATACTTGCCATCACCAGTATAGCCATTTAAATCCACAATTATATTATACCAAACACCTTCTAGGGGAAGCTCCAAACTCTTTATATCAGTAATGTCACTCAAATCACCAAGATTATCAACTATACCAATATTTATTTCTGCAGATAGGTTATCACTTATCGTATTAGCGTACATATACATCGATATCTCCATCTCACTCAAATCGACATCAAACGGGGCAACGATATACGAATATTCATTTGCATCTACATTAAAATAGAGCGATTTCTTTCCATCATATGCTCTTGTATTTGTTACTTGAGCAACATCTCCTGTCGACGAACTTTCTGCCCAACAGCCAAAACCATCTTCAAAGCTCTCTGTATATATATCCTCTACTACAATAGCCTCGCACGGTATTTGAAAACTGGTAGAGGCATATGGTGTAACATCACCCGAACCACAATCACATTGTAGATAAGCATAATATTTTGTAGATACACTCAAATCTCTTAATGTGACCATACCTATATATTGATTAATAAGCATTGTATCAACCACAATTACATCATCATCAATATTTGCAAAATCTGTTATCTCTGAGGTAGTAAGCATTAAATGAGTTGAGTCTGAGTATGTTGTAAAATTCCACAATAGCGATACTGTGTCGCCACCCAATGCAGAGACTCTTATATTAGACGGTGCAGTTGTACAAGCTATAGAATTAATTATAAATATATCATCTATCGTTATTCCGCCACCAAATCTATAAAAAGCTTCAAATTTAAGTTGAAATCCCTCATTCTGCATCTTATCTGTCAAATAATACTGATAGTTTGTACTAGTAGAATAGATATCTGTACTTACAATAAATGTAGTCCAAATAGATGAAGATGAAGTTCGATAAGAAACAACTAATGAGTCTGTTACACCTCGACTATGCGGAGATGTAATATTAAAACTCAAATATGGAAGTATCACATCAGACAAGTCTATTTCTTCTGTAATGAAACTTGCCGAACTATTATACTTATTTCCGCCATTAAACACCGCCGCACCTTGTTCAAAATTCCACGATGCAGTTGAAGAATCTTCTACTTGGTCTGTCCAACCATTAGGCAATGCTCCCGAAGAAAAAGTTTCGTTCAAGAATTGATTTTGGGCACTTAACCCCACATCTATTAACAATACAAGCATTGCCAATAGAGAAAATCTTAATAATAAGTCTTTGATCATAGATTATATATTAAATATTTAACAATAGTACACAACAAAGTGCAAAGTTACTATTTTTACACCAAATAACCAAATAAATATTAAATAAAATACTGCAAAAATTCGGCTTCCATACAATCACTTCTATTTACAACAAAAAAGCCGCATTTCTACTTACATTATACAGTAGAAACACGGCTTTTTATTACAATATTCTTTTTATATACTCTTATTTTAATAGCGAGATACTACGCTTCACAAAATCAGCTAATTCTTTACCTTTCAGCATATTGTTCGACAACAACGCCAAATCCACGAGTTGTTTTACCTTGTCGTGGCTAGCTGCAAATGTAGCATATACCGCATTGCGTTTATCACCTTCGGCAGCGATTTGTTTGTCGAGCGATTCTATCTCCTCTTTTTCGGCAGTAGGTATC
>JAWXTU010000081.1:0-9952 GCA_044433285.1 bacterium
GAAGATTGAAAATATTCTTAACAATAGACCTCGTAAAAGACTCGGTTACCTCACACCAAACGAAAAATTTAATCAATTAATTAATCAGGATTCTGTTGCATTTGCAAGTTGAATTCAGCTTTGAATAACGATTATTCGATATTTGAGTAGTTTTTAAAATTGGTGAATAACATAAGTCATAAGCCTCAAAAAAACATTATAATAAGGCAAATTTACTGTAGTATTTATATGGTTTATTTATTGTAAATATAAATAAATTTTGTATCTTTGTGGGCAAATAAAAAACACTAATTAATCTACCATTGTTATTCTCGATAAATTAGGATAAAATTCATTTCTTAAAATAGAATGGTTATGAGAAACACCTTTAATGAAGATAGTAGAGTAAAGTTGCCTGCGCTAATCCATTTGTGTAGATTAGGGTATAGATATGTGTCAATAAAAAGCCTTGATTTTGATGTAGATACCAATATCTCAAGACCTATCCTAAAAGAAAAACTTTCAGAATTTAATCCCTCAGTAACCCCTTTAAAGTTAGATTTATTTATTGATAAATTAAACAGTATCTTAGATAATGATGATTTAGGGCGTGAGTTTTATTCGCTACTTACAGCGACATCAGGGATAAAGTTGGTTGATTTTGATAATCCTTACAACAATGATTTTGCATGTGTAACGGAATTTACATGTAAAAATGGCGACGATGAATTTCGCCCAGATATTACATTGCTTATTAATGGTTTACCTCTTTCATTTATTGAGGTTAAGAAACCAAACAATAAAGAGGGTATTTTAGCGGAGAGAGATCGCATCAACAAACGCTTTAAAAACAGGCGTTTTAGGAGGTTTTTAAATCTCTGTCAACTTATGATATTTTCTAATAATCAAGAGTATGACGTAGAGTCAATTGTACCAATACAGGGTGCATTTTACGCTACTAATGCGAGAGATAGAGCCTCATTTAATTGTTTCAGAGAGTCGGACAATAGTTTTTATGATAAAGTAAATTATCAAACAGTATCTGCCAAAGATGAGCAGTTTATACACAGAGATAATAACTCTGAGGTGATAATGCATACCCCTGAATATCAAACAAACAAATCACTAACCACACCCACAAACAAGATTATTACATCGCTATTGAGTATTGGGCGTATTATTTATATGCTCAAATATAGTTTTGTGTATGTAGATCAAGAGCAGGATATTGAGAAACCAGATGGTACGATTGACAAAGTGCGTATACTTCAAAAACACGTGATGCGCTACCAACAACTGTTTGCCACCTATAAGATTGAGAGAATGCTAGATGCTGGCACAAAATCTGGTATAATTTGGCACACACAAGGAAGTGGAAAAACAGCCCTCGCTTACTATAATATCAAGCGATTGTATGATTATTACGCTAAGAAAAGTGTAGTCCCTAAATTTTATTTTATAGTGGATAGATTAGATCTTTTGAATCAGTCTCTTATGGAGTTTGAGGATAGAGGTTTATCAGTTAATGTAGTAAAATCCAAGGATGAGTTGATGAAGCAATTCAGTATTAATACGTCTGTGCAAAATAAACAAGGAGCATTAGAAGTTACTGTTGTTAATATTCAGAAATTTAAAGAAGAAAAGTCTACTGTATCAGTTCCAGATTATGCCATAAATATGCAGAGGGTATATTTCATTGATGAGGCGCATAGAGGATATAAATTTGATGGTAGTTTCTTGGCAAACCTTTTGGATAGCGATCGCAATGCTATTAAAATTGCGCTTACAGGCACTCCGTTAATCGGCGAAGAACATAATTCTTGCAAGGTCTTCGGAAATTATATTGATAAATACTATTACAATCAGTCTATTTCAGACGGATATACTCTAAAGTTAATTCGCGAGGATATTGAGTCGAACTATAAAATGCAGATAGAGCAGGTGTTAGCGGATATAAGGATAAAGAAAAAAGATGTAAAACGTGAGCAAATATTTTCTGAAATAGCGTATGTAAAAGCGATGCTTGAATATATTTTATTAGATATGGTGCGTAGCCGTAATCAGCTGAAAGATAATACTATCGGAGGTATGATTGTTTGCGATTCTAATATGCAAGCAGAGACGATGTTTTCGGTATTTAAAGATATGCAGGAGCAACATGGATTAAGAGCTTGTCTTATTCTACATGATGAAGATGATAGTGTTATACGAAAGAAAAATATAAATAATTTCAAGAAGACCAATACAGTTGATTTTCTTATTGTTAATAAGATGCTGTTGACTGGATTTGATGCTCCACGTTTAAAGAAATTGTATTTAGGGCGACGAATAAAAGATCATAATTTATTGCAAGCTCTTACTCGCGTTAATCGTCCTTACAAAGAGTTTAAATATGGATATATTGTAGATTTTGCGGATATATCAGAAGATTTTGCCGAAACAAATAAGGCTTATTTGGCTGAGTTGTATAGAGAGGTTGGCGAAGAGAATTATAATGAAGCGTATACAAATCTTTTTGAGAGTAACGAGGCTGTTGTTGAGCAGCTTAAGGATATAAAAGAGGTGCTCTTTTCTTATGATTTTACTAATGCCGAAGAGTTTCGTATACAGCTCGATCAGATAGATGATAGAAAAGAAGTGCTTGAAATAAAAAAGAGTTTAGAGCAAGCCCGAGCACTTTCTAATACGATTCGTTCTTTTGGTGACGATGAGCTAAAAGAGAAATTTTCCGAGTTGGGATTTGATAGAATTAATGAGATGTACAATGTGGCATCTAGTAGACTGGATACTCTTAACCTAAAAGCTAATTTTGAACATCAAGACGAAGTTGGTAATATTATCAACGAGGCGATGGCTACCATTACTTTTTCGTTTTATAAAGTTGGCGAAGAGGAGTTGCGAATGGTGGGTGAAGATTACGAGGAGGAATTTCAGAAAGTAACAAAAGAGTTTGTTAATAATTTCGATCAAGAAGATGAGGGGTATATTACTCTAGCTCAGGCTTTTAAGGACTATTTCAAGAAACGAGGATTAGAACCTAATAATGTAGCTGATGCAAAAGCAGGTGTTGAATATATGAAAGAGGTAATGGCAAAAATACGAGAAATTAATCGTAGAAACTCCAATTTGCAGCGCATGTATCAAGGCGATGAAAAGTTTGCTCGAGTTCATAAAAGAGTTGTGGAGCGAGGCATTATCTCAAAAAGAGAGAGTGAGGTTTGCGATATTTTAAATCGCTTAAAATCTGATATAGATGGGCAAATTATGCTTAATAGTGCAATTCTTCAAAATGATTTTTATTTTGAGGGAGTAGTAAAAAGGCTTGTTGGTGTAGGTTTCAACGAATTAAAGATAAAGGCAGAATTGAAAGACAAGAAAGATATCTCAGAACTTATTTCTCGTCAATATCTAAATCAATATCACACGGTTAGATTGAAGACTCCCCCTGCTTATTACGATAATGAAACAATAGTGCGAATAGCAGCAGATAATTAAAAAAAAGATGACATCACAAATAGAACAACAGACAAAAGAATTAATTGACGACCTAAAGTCCACCTGTGGGTCTTATGGTTTGGGAAATGATGGTAATGAGTATAAAATCATTACTCAAATGTTTCTTTATAAGTTTATTAACGATAAATTTGGGTATGAGGTAAAAAATCTTAATAGCCCATATAAAGCTAGAATTGCAAATGCAAAAAATTGGGAGGCAGGATTAAAAACTCTCACAGAAGATGAGTACGAAGATTTGGTAGAGTATAATATACCAGCGAGTAGTCCAAAATTAAAACCGCAGCATTTTATCTCTACACTCTGGAACCAACAGGGTAAAGGCGATTTTGCAACACTTTTAGATGCAACCCTTGTGGATGTTGGAAATTACAATGCAGGTATATTTTCGGTTAAGACAGCAAACGATACAAGCGTTGCACTGTTTGAGAATATCACTACATACATTCCAGATTCAGCGCAGCGAGATGATTTTGCACGTGCACTTATATCTCGTTTGGTTAATTTTAATTTTGAGGTACTATTTTGTCAAAAAAATGATTTCTTTGCCACCATTTTTGAGTATTTAATTAAAGATTATAACAAAGATGGAGGAGGAAAATATGCAGAGTATTACACCCCTCACTCGGTAGCGGCTATTATGTCCAGATTGCTTATCAAAGAGAATGAAGATATTAAGAGTGTCAGTTGTTACGACCCATCAGCAGGGTCAGGTACACTGCTGATGTCTATTGCCCACGCCATAGGTGATGATAGATGTACAATATATAGTCAAGATATTAGTCAGAAGTCCTCTAAAATGCTAAGGATGAATTTGATATTAAATAACCTTGTACACTCTATACATAATGTTATTCAAGGCGATACACTCGCTACTCCGTATCATAAAAATTCAGATGGCACACTAAAGGTGTTTGATTATATCGTCAGTAATCCACCTTTCAAGTTAGACTTTAGCGATAATCAGGCAGCACTAGCAGCCAACACTAACCGCTTTTGGGCGGGTGTGCCTAAAGTACCAGGCAAAAAGAAAGATAGTATGGCTATCTATCTGCTGTTTTTGCAGCATATTATGAACTCGTTGAGTACTAGAGGTAAAGCCGCTGTTGTTATCCCTACTGGGTTCATTACAGCCAAGAGTGGTATCGAGAAGAAGATTAGAGAACAAATGGTCGAAAAGAGAATGATTGCAGGCGTAGTCTCTATGCCTAGTAATATATTTGCAACCACAGGAACCAATGTTTCGGTGCTGTTTCTCAATAAAGCCAATACGTCAGATAAAGTGGTTCTTATAGATGCTTCTAAATTAGGTATTACGGTAAAAGAAGATGGAAACCAACGTACAAAATTGGAGCGAGCTGATGAAGATAAAATCGTTAATGCATTCCATAATCAAGAGGTGATTGATGATTTTTCGGTAGTAGTTAGTTATGATGAAATTATCGAAAAGGGGCACTCTTTTAGCGCAGGTCAATATTTCGATATTAAGATAGAGTATACAGAGATTACAGCTGAAGAGTTTAGCCAAAAGATGGCAGCGCATAAACAATCACTTTCTTCACTTTTTGCGGAGTCTGCACAGCTCGAAAAAGATATTATGAACCATTTAGACAGCCTACATTATGAGTGATGAAATATTGAAACAAGAAGAGAGCCTTTTTGCGGATCTGTGTAAAATTATAGATAACACCAAACATCGAGTAGCTACTGCCGTTAATAGCGGTATAACTTTAATGTATTGGGGTGTGGGAAGTCGCATCAATTCTGATGTGCTTGATAATGAGCGCGCGGAGTATGGTAAACAAATTGTGTCGACGTTATCGACACAATTAAATAATAAGTATAAGACATCGGAGTTTCATCCGAGAAAACTACGTCGAATGATGCAGTTTGCTTCTCTTATGCCAGATTTAAAGATTGTGTCGACGCTGTCGACACAATTGTATTGGTCTCATTTTGTGGAAGTTCTGCCTATAAAAGACGATGTGCAAAGGGAGTTTTATCTTACTATGGCTTCTTCCGAAAGTTGGAGTATACAGACGCTTCGTGAGCGTATAGATAGTATGCTCTACGAGCGCACTGTGATAAGTGGCAAACCAGAAGAGTTTGTAAAACAAGAATTGGCAAAATTGCGTGACGACAATGTTCTTTCGCCAGATTTAGTATTTAAAAGTCCTTATTTCCTTGATTTTACAGGATTGAAAGGCTTTTATAGCGAGCGTGATTTAGAGGATATGCTACTTGCGGAACTGCAAAAATTCATATTAGAATTAGGCAATGGATTTACTTTTGTCGAGAGGCAGAAGCGAATGGTCATAGATGGCGAGGATTTCAAGTTAGATTTGCTTTTCTATCATCGCAAACTTAAACGATTAGTTGCAATAGATTTAAAACTTGGCAAATTCAAGGCAGCCTATAAAGGCCAAATGGAGTTGTATTTACGCTGGTTAGATAAATACGAACGACAAGAGGGCGAGGAGTCGCCACTTGGTTTATTGCTTTGTAGCGAGGGCGGACAAGAGCAAATCGAACTCCTAAAACTTGGTGAAGCAGGCATTCAAGTATCACAATACTACACCGAATTACCTGATAAAAAACTCCTCGAAGAACATTTACATCGTCAGATGAAGATAGCACAAGAACGACTTGATATGCAATTTGATAAGGAATAACAATAATGAATAAGCCTAAATATATAATAGACACTATAGACTACTTTATCTCTGGCGACTGGGGTAATGAGGAGGCGAGTTTTGATGCACCTAATAGAGTTAGATGTATCAGAGGTGCTGATATAAATAGTGCTAACGAAAATAATAACGAGTCAATACCGACAAGGTATATTAGCGATAATTCAAAGCAGAAGAAATTACTATCTGCAGGTAATATTATTGTTGAAAAATCGGGAGGTAGCCCAACTCAATCGACAGGGCGAGTTGCATACATATCTGATTCAATTATTAATAATGAGGATGTTGTGTGTTCTAACTTCTGTGCGGCATTTAAGATTAAAGATGTGTATGATCCAAAGTATATATATTACTATTTAAAGTATATGTATAATTTGGGTGTATTCTTCAACTTTGAAGGCAAAACATCTGGAATTAAAAATTTACAATTAGAGCAAGCGTATAATAATATACCGATCAGAGATATTGATATTTTAGAACAACAAAAAATCGCATCTGTATTATCAGCGTTAGATAAAAAGATAGAGCTAAATAACAAAATAATAAAAGAGCTAGAAACAATGAGTAAAGAACTATACGACTATTGGTTCGTACAGTTCGACTTCCCCGAAGCCAACGGCAAACCCTACCGCACAAGCGGTGGCGCAATGACCTACAACACCACCCTCAAACGAGAAATTCCCCTCGGCTGGGAAGTGAAAACTTTGTCAAGTATTGCAAATATTACAATGGGGCAATCTCCTAATGGCGAAAGCTATAATGAAACTGGTGATGGTGCTATATTTTATCAAGGATGTACTGATTTTGGGAAAATATTTCCCACAGTTCGTCAATACACTACAGCTCCATCAAGGATGGCAATGAAAGGCGATATTTTAATGAGTGTAAGAGCTCCTGTTGGAACACTTAATTTTGCCAATACTGATTGCTGTATAGGACGAGGTTTATGTGCAATGAATAGTAAAAATACTACCATCTCATACTTATACCAAGTAGTATGTCAATTGGAGAGCATTTTTAATCAAAGAAACTCCGATGGAACGACTTTTGGGTCTATAACGAAAGATGACTTATTCTCTTTGCCCGTCATCGCAACAAACAATGATTTAGAGCATACGTTCGAAAGTGTAGCAGGAAAATATTTATCAAAGATATTTGCTGCAGCAAATGAAAACCAAGAACTAACCACCCTTAGAGACTGGCTACTACCAATGTTAATGAACGGACAGATAGCAATTAAATAATATGGTAAAACAGTGGCGATATACTAATGAGTTTAATGGAGTAGCTAAATTTATGTTATTCCTATCTTCTTATGCGCCATTGTTTTTTCTTATTGGTTTTAAACAAATATATACCAATAGGTTATTTTTGCATTGGGGAGGATTTAGTTGGGATTCAGTATCTATTTGGTTTGAAAATTTCGCCCTTGCAACTGTATTAATAATTGTCGCATTAGTCGGAATCTTTGGTGTAATTCTTATATTTAGAAAACTCAGTAAAGACTCTGTTAATGGTAATAATGTAACAGTAGTATCTGTAGGGAATAAAAACAGTGAATCTATAGGATATATAGCTACCTATATTGTCCCATTTTTATTTGAAAACTTTAACTCAATGTATGAGCTTATAGCATTATCAATATTACTTCTAATTATATACAATATCTATGTCAATTCAAGTCTATTATTGGTAAATCCGATTCTTAACTTTAATTATTCAATTTATGAAATAACATATAAATTAGGAGATAAAGAGAGAACAGGATTACTTATTTCTAAAAAATGTCATATGATATATGAAGAAGACAAAATAAAAATATATGAAATAGGATATAAATTATATTACAAAAACAACTAAAATATTATGACCTTAAAAGAGATAAATGAAAACATTCAGGATACAAATCCTAAAAATCTAAAGCTGTATTTTATAACTCGCAGCTTCAAAGAAGGAGTTAACAGAAGAAGTCGAGTTATGGATAAATACGACTTTCAAGCATTTCATATTGATATTGATGATGCTATTCGAGATTACCTCTATGGATCTACTATTGCTACCATAACAAAAGAATCAAATAAGAATATGGACATAGTAGATTATTGTGTTATTGCAGGTGATATAAAAACTATATTCTCATATGCCGTTGAAAATAAGGCGTTGTCTTTTATGAGTGTTTTGAATGAGCAATTGCCTAATAAGGTCAGTAAAATTGATAAAATAGAGAGTCTTGTTACGGATAATCGCGGGTTATGGGCATATTGTATTGGTTTTGAAAATGAAGAAACAAATGAATGGATTTATACTTTTAGAAAAATGCTTCGAGGTAAAGCAACTATAGATGATAAAACAGGAAAAAATGTAGTTGGAAAAATACTGCGAACATTTTTTAGCACAAAATCACTAAAATTAGAGCCAGTAGTGGGTGATACTATAAATTTGGACGACAAAGTTGATTGTATCTATTGTAAAGATAAGTTTTATGTAGTAAGTAAAGATGCGTTCGAAAAGATACTCTGTTTAGAAGAGGAATATAAAGAAGAAGCTTTTAGTGTTTTGGAAGAACTTAAAAAAACAGATATGATAATTGGACTTGATATTTTGTTCGACAAAATTAAAACTCATCCTCCTATACATAAAAAATTAGTTAGCATATCAAGAATAGGTAATTATAGAGGTCTTAATGCTCGCATAGTAAGAAAAATGAAGAGTGTGTGTAAAAAGCACAAAGTTAATCTCAATATAAAGGATGGTAAACTTTGTATTGAGTCAGATGTAGATATTGATATAGTACTTAAGATGCTTGCAGATTATTATAAAACTGGAGAGGTTTCAGGTAAATCGTATGGGACATTTGCAGGAAAGGAAGTTAAAGTTAATCTCAATATTCAATGAAACAAATAAAATATATGTACATCGGCGCAGGCTTTGTAACGCTTGTTTTGACTGTAGCTATTTTAGATATGCTGTATAATGAATCGGCTGAAGTAGGTATTTATGTTACATCTCTTTTGGGTGTGTGTACATTTTTCTTTACTGCTGTTTTAGCAATAAATGCTTATCAACAGAATTTGATTAGTAAGCAAAATATTAAACTTAAACTCTTTGATAAAAGATATAAGGTATTTGAAGTTATTGTTAGTAGTTGCTTAATATTTAATGAAAAAAATTACTCTAATCAGGTATTGATTATAGGTATAGACGATCCAAATTTTATTAATAAAAAAATAATAGCAAGTGTGGAGCAGATGCGTGATGCAGCAATATTATCAGAGTCTTTATTTGATAAGAAGTTGTTTAACAAAATATATGATACGTATGTTAAATATAAGGCTCTTAGTGATATGCACTTTGAGATATTTAAGCAACTAGTTAAAGTTGTTGATAATAGAGAATTTTTAGAGTTATATCAGGAGTTTCTCCTTGAAACAGATGAAGTTGTTATTGCAGAAATAGAATCTAAACTAAATATTAAGTACCCCACATTTCAGAAATTGAATAATCAATTTAACGTAAAGTTAGAAGAGTTTAATCAATGGATAAAAGAAGAAAAATTGTATAAATGTTTTGATACATATCTATTAATAAATGAATTAGATACAATGTAGTAAATAATTGGAGATGAAAGATATTATATGAATTGGCTTTTTAAAGTACTGCCCCTAGTTTAGACAACATTTCTTATAAAATAAGACAGATATTACTTATTCTGTGCTAGTTAATGTTATTTTTAAATTAATATTTATATTTAAATCCGTGCTTAAGCAGCA
>JAWXTU010000082.1:0-9925 GCA_044433285.1 bacterium
ATAAATATAGCAAATGATTCTAACTTCTGATCAACAACAAGCATTATCTGATTTCAAAGTTTTTTTGGAGTCGGATAGCCGTGTATTTATTATGCGAGGTGCAGCAGGAACAGGTAAGACAACAATATTAAAGGAGTTTATTAGGTTGCTTAAAGATAGTGATATTCCATTTGAAATTATGACTCCAACCGGTCGTGCCGCACTCGTTTCAAAAGAGAGGACGGGGAACAATGCTGCAACGATCCATCGTTCAATATACGAACTACAAGAGATTCCTAAAAAGATAGATGACAAATACGTATTTGGCCTCAGAGAGAACAAAGATACAACTAATACGGTTTATTTTGTAGATGAGGCATCTATGGTGTCGGATAAATTCTCTGACAATGAAATGTTTATTTTTGGTAGTGGAAGGCTCCTTAAAGACCTTTTTAATTATTGTAACATCGTTAGTCATAACAGAAAAATCGTATTTGTGGGAGACCACGCACAGTTACCGCCTGTTGGACAATCAATATCACCAGCACTATCGGATCGTTATTTAAAGGATGCATATGGTGTAAATACTATATCAACAACATTAACGGAGGTGGTTCGACAAGCTTCTGAAAGTTGCATCAATCAAAACGCTCAACAAATTAGGCGTGCAGTAGATAGTAAAAACTTCTCTAATTTTTCTATTACAGATGGCGTTGATGTTTGCCAACTTGTCATATCGGATTTTATTGCGAAGTATAAAGAGGTGGCAAAACATAGCTCGGTAGAGGACTGTATAGTTATTACCGATTCAAATATGGCTGCGTTGGAGTATAATCAAACAATCCGTGAATGTCGATATGGTCAAGCAAATTTGCCAATTAGAGCAAAAGATCTACTATTGATAACTCGCAATAATTATGGCAAAGATATAGACCTTTATAATGGTACAATTGTCTCTGTTATTTCGGTAGATAATGCCGTAGAGACTCAAACGGCATTTGTTGGTAAGAAGCAATGTAATCTATATTTTAGAAGTGTTACTATTTTAGCCAAAGAATACTCAAAAAAAGAAGGTTTGATGCAGGAGTATCCTATATCAGCACTCATTCTCGATGATTTTTTAACCACAAATGATGGTGCTTTACCATTCATAACACAAAAAGCTCTTTGGGCTAATTTTGAACAGCGAATGTATAGTGAGGGAATAGCTCGTGGTGATGAGGAGTTTAAACTTCGTATTCGTGAAGATAAGTATCTAAATGCTTTACAGTGTAAATATGGTTATGCTATAACCTGTCATAAAGCTCAAGGTGGCGAGTGGAAAAATATTTTTGCTGATATGAATAAAAATGGAGGTAAGGTATGTGAGGATTATTTCCGATGGGCTTATACGGCAATTACGCGAGCCAAAGAACATCTATGGCATATCTCATCGCCAAGATTTAGCTCATTTGACAAGATTGAGATATTGCCAATCGCAAAATGCAGCGATAAGCATATTAGCTATTATTACCCAAGCGACATAGATTTCAAAGACTTGTTATATGATGCAGTAAAAGTCGCTTGTGTTAATTGCTCTATTGAACTAACGGATAATAGAACAATAGCATACCAACATAGGTTCACATTCACAAGAGCAGGTAAAAGTTGTACTGTCTCTGCTTGGTATGGAAAAAAGGGATATAATGGGAAAATAGAGGTGTTATCAAGTAGTGAAGATTTCTTAAAGGAGTTTGCTGTCTCTGTATGTCAATACCAACCCGAGAATATACCGTACACACCCAAATTTGATGCGCAGAGGCAGATGCACGATAAGATATGTCGAACAACGCAATATACTTTACCAATGGTAAACATTGTTCAAAATCAGTGGAGTGATACCTATTATTTTGAAATGAAGAATAGAGTGTGCTCAATAGAGTTATTCTATAATTCAAAACACCAATATACAAAAATAATCCCGATGAGTTCTATGGGCGCAGATGATGAAATATTGTCGGATGTCTTAAATAGTATTCTCGAATAGAAATATTCTAAACATAGGTGATATGTCAGTAAAAGAAGTTACAATACTGCGAAAAAGCGGAAAACTTACAGAAGCATACAAAATGGCTGTTTCTGATTTGAAGGAAGATCCTCGTGATTCTTGGGCTCAAATGTCTCTATTTTGGGTTTTAAGGGATATGTGTGAGAAATTTTACTTGACACAGAATAATACTGAAATAATCCATAAGTGTTTAAATCAGATGAAGATATTATTATCTACTATGGTTGATAATAATGGGGCTGGTAAAAATGCTTATAATAATCTTTATAAGAAGCTTCAATCTGGAGCAGATGATATAAGTAAGGCTTCTGAGCTATCTAAGAGTGATCCTATTGAGGCATATAGTCAAATTGAAAGCTATATTGCATCTCCTATGAGTATAGACAAATCTCTACACGAGGATTTAGGATGGATTCTATTTCGTTATATTAAAGCTCAAATAACATCATTGCAGTCAGTTGAAGTTCGTAGATTGCTTCGTGATTATATGAATCTACAAAATGAGCGACCATCTATGCTTCACTCTAATATTTTGAATATTGCTATAAATTTTTCAAAAGAGAGTGCTGATTTCAGTTTTTACAAATTCTTCTTACTGTGGGGACCTGCAAATCTAAGGCATGAGGATCTTCATAAAGGATATTACAACGGACATAATGTACCATCTCTTATATCCAGAATAATTAAAATAATCATTGATAGAGAGAGTGATATAGATGTCGAGAAATTATGTGATAATGTATCACTATCGAGGAGTACGGTGTTAGATTTAATAAGAGAGCCTCTATTTTGGAAAATGCAAAATTGCGGGAAAGAGGGTGATCTTAAGAAGTTATATATATTGTTTGATGAGTATAGTGGAAAATACGCCAAGTATGGTCCCTCTCATTGGAATTCAGAAGTACTAAAATTAGTTTATAGATACACTGACAAAGAGGAGATGTGGCGTTTTGTTAACTTTTTTAGAAGTTGGAACTACGAAAATTTGAATGAGGCTGACTGGAAAGAAGATAAAGATGATAAGGGCAATGTGTATAAGTCATTGGCTATAAAATCAGCCAAAAGGTGTTATGAGTATATCAAGAGCGAAAAAGCTATTGATAGCGATATAATTGAATGGTTAAGTGGCTATTATGATAAACTAACTGTAAATGGTTTGGCTGATGAATGGTCATTACGAGAGCGTGCTACATTGTATTTCAAGCAAGGGAAATATGATGTAGCTATAAGTTCATATAAGGATTTAATACTTGAGATGAGCGAGAAGTATTATCTTTGGAGTGAACTTGCAGCGTGTATTATTGATGATAACAGCTTAAAGATAGCTTTGCTATCGAAAGCTATACTATTAGAACGAAATGAAAGTTTCTTGGGTGATATTCGACTCTCTTTAGCGGAGTTGTTTGTTGCTGAAGGTATGATTTCAGAAGCTATGTTTGAGCTAAACACGTATAAACAGACCAGAGAAAAAGAGGGGTGGAGATTATCTTCGAAACATAGCGAACTAATGCATTTAGTTGGTGATAACTCGCAAAAAGAAAATCATAAAGCAAAATATTATAATTATGTTTTATTAGCAGATGAATTTGTTTTTTCTGAGATAGAGAGTATTGAGGTGACTCTTGTCTCAAGGTGGAAAGATGATGATGGAAAAACAAGGTGCTCATTTACAGATGGAGATATGATCTCTTTTCAGGTAAATGCTAATAGATTTGCATCTTTACACAAAGCAAACTTGGGACAAGCGTTTAAAGTTAAATGCCACGAAAAGAGCGTTGATAAAGAGATAGAATCTAATAATTACTTGGCGAGTGCAGATGCAACCAAATTGATTAAGTATGTGCCTCTTATAATGAGTCCTATTCAAGATGATCTATGGACATCTTTGCCTCTAAAATATGGCTATATTGAATATGTAAATAAAGAGAAAAAAGTTCTTCATATTATTACACAGGACTCTAAGCAGGGATATTATAGTTGTAAAGATACAGATCTTCACAATATAGTTAAGGGAGATTTTGTCAGTTGTAGAGAGTACTCCGTAAAGCGTAAAGATAATATGGAGGTTTCTTTTGCTAATCTTAGCAAGGTTGATAAAGAAGTTGCATTACCATATTTTTCAACACGCATAATCGTGGTTGATAGTGTAAATGAACAGAAAGAGCTTATTCACTATGTTGTGCATCCGAGATTATTAGATGGAATTATATACTTCAATGAAACAAGTATAAGACCCAATATAGGTGATTGTTTGAAATTAACATATTGTGTAAAAGTTGATAAGAAAGGGAAGAAAAGACGTGTTAATCTGCGTGTCGAAGAAAGTAATGAAACTAATAATAATGCTTTAAAAAGAATAAAAGGAGAGCTTGTTCTTAAATACAAAGATTCATACTGGGATGAAGATGATGACGAGTATGGTATCGAAGCCGACTTTGCATTTATCGGAGATTATTATGTACATAGATCAATATTGAGACAATTCAATATAGTTTCAAATTGCTCTGTGGAAGCAGATATTGTTTGTACTAAAGAAGGTAAGTGGAAGGTGATAAAGATATATAAAATATAATTGCATAATGTCTTAATGAAAAGAAGTATGCAGTTATGCAATAAATTACAGAAAGTTTACTACCTTTGCTAACGATATAAGCATATCAACAACGCGCAAGCAGAATGTAGCGATATAAAGCACTTCGCTCGTTTCTAAATAGTTAGCAGTCACCGAAGAATAAGCGGTAATGTATTGATTTTGAGAGAGTAGTAATTTGCGGTATGACTCCTTTGATGGAAAGAGATGTGTTTCTTTATTCCAGCCATAGCGATTATCTCTTTTTGGTGTTTGTTAATGGTATTAGATGTGCATTGATTCTCAAATACTACCTTGTCAGTACCAATATGTGTTTTGCTATTGCTAAACTCTAATAGAACAGTCCTTGCCCACTCAGTAATAACTACTGTAACCATATCTTTGGTTTTTATCTGCTTTTTGACAATTCTGTTCTTTTCTAAATCTATATGCGACCACTTTAAATCTTGTACGTCTGAAAGTCGTAAGCCTGTATAACAAGCAAATAGGTACATTTGCAATGAAATACGCTTGCTAGAGCCTAATTCAAATTTAGACCTTAATTCCCTAACTATGTCTAATTCGTCAGATTCCAAATATACCTCCCTAATCTTTGCTTTAGGCATTTTAAACTGTGTATATGGATTTTTGATAGCTATATCGTGGCGTATCATATCTAAGATGACTGCACGCATATTTTTATGCTTATTCTCTCTGCCTCCATCTTGTTTTCCTTTTTCTATTCTGAGAAAATCATCAAACCTCTTGATGAACCTTAGATTAACCTCACTGATTTTAAGTTTTGGAGAAAACTCTTGTAGCATATTGTGAGTATTCCTATATATTCTAATTGTATCAGCATCTTTACCCTCTCTCTTCTTTTTCTCTATAAATTCAAGAAAGTAATCAAGGAAAGGTTGATTCTCTGGCTTAACTCTTCTCTTCCCTCCGTAGTAATCTTTTACCGGTTGAATGGATATTTGAATATCTGCTGCTATTTCTTTGCAAAGATGAGTTTCTATCTCTGATTTGAGTTTGCCTATTACGGCACAAAGAGGATTGTTCTTTGGAAGTTTTGCTATCCCATAACTTCATTGAGATGTCATATCCAGTAGGAATCTTGGTATCTTTACCCATTACCATAATTCTTAGTTATATTGGATAGTTGCCACTCTTTAATGGCTTGTCTTGTCTAATACAAGGATAAACAGAGAAAGGTTTCATACGTAATTAATCATTTAGAAGTTTATATTATCAATAACATTGATAATCGCATGAGCTAAGTTAATACGTATTTTGGGAAAAATAAAATTCTTTGGGGACGGATATATTACTCAACTGTCAGAGTATTAGAATATTGTACAAATATTAGTTTCCGCCCCTTATTGGGTACCCTCAAAAAAAAAAGAGAGCTAACTACTTTAAAAATAAGTAATTAACTCTCTTTTTTGCGGTATGGACGGGACTCGAACCCGCGACCCCCTGCGTGACAGGCAGGTATTCTAACCAGCTGAACTACCACACCGTGGTTTTGTTCTTAAGAGGTGTTCTTCTCAATTGCAATGCAAAGGTAGGGCAAAATTTCTTTACTTCCAAATTTTTGAATAACTTTTTTTAATCTTTTTTCAAATAAAATTATACTTTATTGTTACTCAGTAGATTAAAAATTAAAAAAAATACACATCTTTATACTTGTTGTCTAAAAAAAGAAAAATTCACACTTCCATATATTCTATGCTCAAAAAAATTAGGATGTGAAGAATAATTTTTATGCTTTGAGTGCTCAAAAACGAAAATACCACCCTCATTTAGCATTTCTTTTGAGAAGATAATATCAGGTAAATTATCAATATTATCTAAATCATAAGGTGGGTCTGCAAAAATCAAATCAAATTTTTCACTACAAGTTTTCAAGTACACAAAAACATTAGTTTTAAACGAAGAAATTTGATTTAGCTTAAGTTCCTTAGCAGTTTTATTAATAAACGACTGGTGCAGGCTATTTTGCTCAATAGAAACCACTCTTTGTGCTCCTCGTGAAGCAAATTCAAAACTTATAGAACCAGTACCTGAGAAAAGATCTAAAATAGACATTTCATCAAAGTCAAATCTATTAGTTAAAATGTTAAATAAATTTTCTTTTGCAAAATCCGTAGTAGGACGTGCACTAAAATTTTTAGGAGGATTAATTATGCGACCTCTACATGTGCCACTTACTATTCTCATATATTATAATTAGATTTTTATTAAGGAGAATTCTAATAATTGGTTTTATTCGATTTTTAGAAGTTCCTTTAAATAGTTTCAAAATATTCTATTTCAGATACTGTTTTCGAGAAGTTCAACAATATTTTTGTTAAACTTTCATTGTTCTCACCAATAACAACAAGATTATCACTATTCCTAAAAGCATATTTTACTAAAATAGCTTTTATATAAAAAATGGTGTCACTAGGTGAGTTAACCTCAAATATTTCATGGAAAACCATTGTATTTTTCTGAAAAACTGTTAGCGACAACATATCACCTTCCTTACTTATAAGGAAAACATTACTATTAAATTTCAAACTTAAACGCTCACCAAAAAGCTGGGCTAGTTCAAGAATATGAATATAAACTACCTCGTCAAAATTAGCATTAATTACATCTATGACTTGCCTAATGCATAACCAGAAATAGGTGCAAAGTTCGTTTTGGGATGACACTATATAATCCTGTTCAAAATCTATATCTATACCCTTAAGTTCAAAATATAGGCGCGCATTATCACTAATGTATAGTTCAGTAGGAACAACAACAGACTTATCTGTAAATATTATTACCTTGACCTTATCTGACAGTTCGTATTCTTTCTTTAGAGCCTTAATTTCCGCTTCTAGAGACACTTGTTTTGTGCTAAGAGCTTTTATCTCTACATTTCCAGATGATGTAGGTACATAAAAAGAAAGTCCATCCGTACGAATAAGGATGGACAAATCTTTATTTAGCGTAAAATTATTCCCAGTTACCTGCATCATTTGTAGCTGATTCAATAGAACCTACTTTGATACCAGGGTATTTATCGATAGATTTTCTTCTATCAATTAGGTTAATAAGTTCTTGTTGATCTTGGTCTGCTAAGAACGCTTTGTAAGGAGCTTTAGCTTCGAATACAGGGATAAGAACTTTAGACTCTGTTCTGATAGTGTCAGCATCCATGATAATCTCTTCGTTGTTAGAGAAAGGAATGTAACGAAGTTTAGTAGCATCAAAATTAGGATTGAAAATAGTGTCTAGGACAGCCATTTTAATTTTGAATGTTTTAACTTCACCTCTAGCTTTTGCTAAAGAGTCATCTTCAGAACCGAATTTAACTTCAAAAGTTAAAGAGTCTTTTTGTACAAACTCAACTAGTGAGTCCATAGATTTTGTGTAAACCCCATGTACAGATTTGAAAGCTCTTTGAGCACTACGGATGTCCTTCATAAGTTGAACAACCTCTTTTTCACGTGCTTCTTGCGTTTCAATAAATTGTAGTGGATTCATAATTTGCAGGTACAATACATAAGCAAGACCAGCAACAGCCGCAGCAAGGATAAGTTTAATAACTGTTTTCATTTGAAATATTATTTATTTTAAGTTTTTATTTTAAAATCAATAGGTATTTTGCATCTTTATGGCTCAAAGTTATAAAATTTAGATGGATTTTAGTTATCTTTTTTAAGAAAAAAATAATAACTTTACCGTATAAACACTTAAAAATAAGGGTTAATTAACTAAACAACAATAACTTAATTCAGTATGATACTACAACATATTATATCCCAAATTTACAAAAACTTTTTGAAAACACCAACTTTTGACCAAAAAAATATAATAAATTCTTTTGCGGAGTTCATTTTTGAGGGGAAAGGTGGTGACATTTTTATAGTAAATGGATATGCTGGTACAGGGAAAACAACAGTCATAGCTTCAATTTTTAAAACTCTAAAACAGCTAAAAGTTCCTTGCTTTTTGTTAGCTCCCACAGGTCGAGCAGCAAAAGTAATGGCAGGCTATGCCGAGGGTTCAGCACTTACTATACATAAAAAAATATACAAACAAAAATCTGCTCTTGTAGAAAGTTTTCAACTTGACAGAAACACAACAAAAAATGGTATTTTCATAGTTGATGAAGCCTCTATGTTGTCTGACAAAAGCCTTGATTCTGGTTTTTTTGGTAGTGGGAACTTACTTGCTGACTTGGTGAAGTATGTGAATAGTGGTGAAAACTGCAAACTCGTATTTGTAGGAGATAAAGCCCAACTTCCCCCTGTATATTTTGATGAATCTCCTGCATTAGACCGTTACTGCATGGAGCAATATGGTAATGTAACCTACTGTGAGCTAACCGAGATAATAAGACAAAAAGAAGGCTCAGGAATTTTACATAATGCAACTCTACTTCGTGACTTGATAAATAATGAGATACCTGACATTCCGAAATTTAGCACTGACTTTCCCGATGTGAAGTCTATTACTGGAAGTGACTTTATAGACGAACTAGAAAGTTGTTATTCTAAATATGGAATTGACGAAACCATAGTCATAACACGTTCAAACAAACAAGCTAATAGATTTAATACAGGTATACGTGGTCGTGTTCTATATCAAGAAGAGGAACTTTCTTCTAACGATATGATAATGATAGTAAAAAACAATTACTTCCACTCTCCCGATGGTACAGAAGTAGGGTTTCTAGCCAATGGAGACCTTGCTAAAGTTCGTCGACTTCGTCGTTATGAAGAGCTTTACGGCTTTAGGTTTATAAATGCTACCATCATACTACCAGATTATGATAATACAGAATTAGAATGTAAGGTGATAATGGACACCTTAGCAAGCGAAACCCCTTCTCTTTCTAAAGAGGAATCTAACAAACTATTTGAAGGTGTTGAACAAGACTACTCTCACATAACTCGTAAGGCAGACCGCTATAAAGCTATGCGCGAAGATGAATACTTTAATGCTTTACAGATAAAATTTGCTTACGCCATAACCTGTCATAAAGCACAAGGCGGACAGTGGGATGCCGTTTTCGTCGACAAAATGCTTTTTGGCGACGAACAAATGACTAAAGATTTCCAAAGATGGCTCTATACAGCTATAACTCGCGCTAAGAAGAGGTTGTATTTTATTAATTTTGACGAGAGGTTTTTTAATAATGATTAATGATTCAATACTCCGTTAAATTTTGATTTAACGTACTGATTATCAGTAAAATAAATGTGATTTTCCTTGCTTAAGTCCCTGATTTTTACTATCTTTAAGGCTAATATCACTAAGTCTTATGGAAGTAAAAAATCAGGTAC
>JAWXTU010000083.1:0-9671 GCA_044433285.1 bacterium
TTTTGATAATACAACACCACCCCCCCCTTTTTTAACATATCGAAACATATTATTGTATATAATACACTAACTACAAGAAAGTTAAAAAACACAACAAGGTGACAAATTAAAAAAATTCCGATTAAAAATCGCCCATTTTACCCTAAAACAGAGTATATTAAGCGATTTTTAATCGGAATTTTTGTGATTTACTGTTAATTGTTCGACTTTTTATTGATTTTTTTCGATTTCTCTTATCAATCACTTACCCCTTAACAACCAACAATTAATAACTATTCCTCTCCACCTCCGAGCGCACGATACAAGTTCACAACCCCTTGCGCCTGATTATAAATATCTGAGGCATAAGATAACTCGGCTGTGAGCAGAGTGAGTTGTGCGGTGAGCACTTCAAGATACGTAGACGAACCGTGTTTCATAAGCAACTCGGTATTAGTTACTGCACGTTGCAAAAGTTCTACTTGCTCGCTAGTGTAATACAAGCGCGCTTGCGCTGCCTGCCAACTGCTGAGGGCATTGTTCACCTCTGCCCCTGCCTCGATAACTGTTTGGTTGAACTGTATCAACGCCTGTTGTTGTTGCAATTTGCTTATCTTTAGTTGTGCGCGCAGTGTGCCTTGATTAAAGATAGGCTGCAACACCTGCGCCGCTGCGTTGTAGAGCATCTGAGCAGGATTGACAGTAACACCATAACTGTTGGTGTAACCTATTGTGCCACTGAGTGTAATAGATGGATACAATGAACCTCTAGCCTCTGAAGTGGCGTAAAACATCTGTTCTAAATAGCTCTCTGCCATACGCACATCTGGACGATTAGTAAGCAACTGCATTGGCACTCCAAATGATAGATTATCAGGTATTTGGATATCCGTTATTACCCCCCTCTCGATATGCTCGGTAGGCATCGATAAGAGTGTAGAGAGTGTATTTTCTAACTCTGCTATCTGCTCACGAAGGGTGATAATCTGCGATTGCAGCGCGGCACTGCTGGCTTGCGACTGCAACACAGCCGCCTCGTTTACACGCCCTGCACGCTTCATCGCCTGCATCACACGGATATTTTCGTCCCAATTAACCTGAGTCTGTTCGCTGATTTTCAGCTGCTCATCTAGCATTAAAAGTGAATAGTAACTATTGGCAATAGTGGCTATGAGTTGTGTTTGCACCGCTTGGCGATATGCTCTGCTCTGCTCTAGTGCTGCCTTACTTTGACGTTTTGCATTGCGCAACTTGCCAAAGAGGTCAATCTCCCACGAGGCAGTGAGTGCCGCCTCGTATGTTTGGGAGTTAGAACCATTAAAACTCGACGCACCACCACTGACAGAGGCGTTGACAGATGGTATATAAGCCAAGCGTGCTTTGGTGAGGGCAATCTCTGCCTGCTCAACATTTATCTGCGCCACGCTCAAATCGCTATTATTCTCTAACCCCTTAGATATAAGTGCTTGGAGATGAGAATCTGTAAAAAACTCGCGCCACGAGATATTGGCAATATTAGTTGTATCATCAGTAGCCTCTATATAGTTATATAGCTCCTTGATGTTGTTGTCCTCCTCAGTAGTCGATGAGTAGTTAGAATATAGACCGCAGCTCGACAATGGTAACGCAAGCAATACAACAACTACTGCTGTAGCAGATGTAGGTATTATACGTTTTGGAATCAATCTCTCCTCTATATTTTGGAAAATCACAAAGAGCGCTGGTACTATAAAAATAAGCGAAATAGTACCAATAATCATACCACCCACCACGGTTACACCAAGCGAAATATTACCATTGGCACCTACGCCAGTAGCAAACATAAGTGGTAACATACCGAAGATAAGCGTGAGCGACGTCATAAGTATCGGACGCAAACGTGCTTTGGCTGCCGATATAGCAGATGCCATAATAGTATTGCCCTGACGGCGACGCTCCGAAGCATACTCGGTTAATAAAATTGCCGTTTTGGCAAGCAATCCGATGAGCATTATCAACCCTGTTTGCATATAAATATCGTTGGTGAGTGAGAAGAAGTTGGCAAACATAAAACTACCTACCAGACCAAATGGTACAGAGAGAATTACAGCCATCGGAATAAAGATAGATTCGTACAACGCACACAGTATAAGGTACACGAATATTATACAGATTGCAAAAATAATAGCTGTTGAACCCGTAGAATTAGACTCTTCGAGTGTTAATCCACCAAACTCATAGCCATATCCCACTGGCAATGCTTGACTTGCCACCTCTTGTACCGCTGCAATTGCTTGCCCCGAGCTGTAGCCATCTGCAGGTGTACCATTGACAGAAATCGACGAATATAGATTATAGCGATAGAGTGTTTGTGCACCATATACACGTTCTATAACGGCATATTGAGTGATAGGCGACATATCGCCAGACGAATTGCGAACAAAGATATTTTCGAGTGATTGCAGATCAAGGCGCGCATCGATTGGCGCTTGCAATATCACACGATATAACTTAGAGAATTTATTGAAGTTAGAAGCATAAGATCCACCAACATAGCCAGATATCGCACTCAAGACATCTGAAGGCGACACACCATTTCTCTCGCAAGTAGCTGCATCTACATCTACCAGATATTGAGGGAATTTGGTACTAAACGAGGTTTGCACGCGCTCAATTTCTGGACGCTCGGCAAGTTGATCGATAAAATCGTTGGTATATTTAAATAGATCCTCAACACTACCACCTTGGCGGTCTTGAACGTGCACCTCAAACCCGTTGCTCATACTGAAACCAGAGACCATAGGAGGAGCGATAACCATAATTTGAGCAGAGGAGATATGCCCTGTTTGTTCGTAGATACGAGCCGTGATAGCATCAACGCTGTGCTCTTTGCCTTCACGTTCACTCCAATCTTTGAGTTTGAGAATGAACATACCGTTGTTAGAGCCCTGAGATGCCATCATATTAACCCCTATCACTTTAGTATAAATTTTAACCTCTTCTAGTTGAGTGATACAAGCATCTACTTGGTCCATAATTTTTGATGTCTCTTCGTGACTATAACCCGGAGGCGTTTGCACCATCACATAACATACACCTGTATCTTCGTTTGGCACGAGCGATGTTTTGGTGGTTTGCACATAGAAAAATAACGCTACGCAAGCAATAACAACAAATATAAATGCTGTGAATTTATGTTTGAGGAAGAAGTTGGCGTGTTTGATATATTTATCTACGATAGAGCTAAATGCCGACTCGAACGCAACGTGGAATCTGTATGAGAAATTTGCTTTTTCACCAGCTGCTACATCGCGGTGTGGTTTCATTATCAACGCACATAATGCAGGGCTAAGCGTGAGCGCATTGAGCGTAGAAATCGCCACAGCCACAGCCATTGTTACACCGAATTGAGTGTAGAATGTGCCTGTAGTGCCACTAATAAAACATACAGGAATGAACACCGCCATAAATACAATGGTGGTAGTAACAAGTGCCGAGGTAATCTGACCCATAGCATCGACTGTAGCCAAATAGGCGGATTTATAGCCTCCGTCGAACTTGTGCTGCACCGCCTCTACCACCACAATGGCATCATCTACCACAGTACCAATAACCAGAATTAAGGCAAAGAGTGTGAGCAAATTGATACTAAATCCGAAGATATAAAGCAGTGCAAATGTACCAATTAATGATACTACAATTGCAATAGATGGTATGATTGATGAACGGAAATTTTGCAAGAAGATATATATGACTAAGATCACCAACAAGATAGCCTCGATTAGTGTCCAAAGTACATTTTTGATAGAGGCATCGAGGAAATCCTTCGTACTCATAATATCCTCAATAACAAGTCCTTTTGGCAAATCAGCTCTAATATCATCTACTACAGCATCGATACCCTTGATGACATCGTTGGCATTAGAACCAGAGGTTTGTGAAATACGACAGGTACGACCATTTTTGCCGTTGGTTTGACTAAAAATAGTGTATTCTTTAAGACCTAACTCAACTGTGGCAACATCTTTAAGAAATAGAACCTCGCCACTAGAGAGCGATTTGAGCACTATATTTTCAAAATCAATTTCATCTTCAAGACGTCCTTTATATCTTAATTCGTATTGAAAAGCATTCTCAGAGTTGTAGCCCAACGTACCTGTTGGGTACTCTACATTCTGTTGCGCTAGTACGGTTTCGATATCAGATGGTACCAGATTATATTGTGCCATTTTGAGCGGATCGAGCCAGATACGAAGGGCATACTCTGCCCCCATAACATCTACCTCACCAACGCCAGAAACACGTGCAATACGTGGTTCTACATTGATTTTCATATAGTTGACAATAAACTCATCATCGAAACTATTGTCGGGACTATATACGGTAATCATCTTTAAATTACTAGACTGGCGACGCTTGACGGTAACACCAGAGGTGGTTACCTCGGCAGGTAAAAGCCCCTGCGCCGACGAAATAGCTGTTTGCACATTGACGGTTGCCATATCTGGGTCGGTGCCTTGACGGAAATATACACTGATACTTGCCGAGCCGGTACTGGTGGCAGTAGAGGTCATATACAACATATTCTCTACGCCGTTAATCGCCTCCTCTAGCGGTATAATCACACTTTTTTGTACAGTTTCAGCACTCGCACCTGTATATGAAGCACTTACACTAATTGTAGGTGGTGCAATTTCGGGGAATTGCTCGATAGGTAACATATTCAACCCGATGATACCCAAAAAGACAATTACAACTGATATTACACAAGACAGAATTGGTCTGTCGATAAATCTTTTAATATTCATACGTTCACACTCCTTGTTATTAATTACCAGAAATTACTGTTCCTTCGCGTATTAATCCAGCTCCCTCGGCAATAATCACATCACCTAATTGCAAGCCATTTCTTACAACATACTCCTTACCGTTGTTCAGTGACAAGACCTCTACTTGATAAGAGACCGCTTTGCCATCTATCACCTTATAGACAAAGATTTTATTCTGTATTTCGTAAGTTGCAATTTGAGGAATTACTATTTCGTTTTCGTATGTAGTAGGAATAATGAGTGTGCCATTGCCGCCATCTCGAAGCATCTGATCTGGGTTATCAAATACTGCTCTAACTGTAACAGTACCAGTGGATTGGTCAACAACACCACTTATCGCATCTACCTTGCCTTTGTGCTCATAGATAGTGCCATTGATAAGCTGTAAATTTACATCGCTCATATTGCTCATCAACGAATCTGCCGAGCCATATTGCTGAATTAAAGAGAGGAGTGACGCCTCAGATATTGAGAAATATGCATAGATTTGATCGTTGCTAGAGACTGTTACTAATGCATCGGTAATTGATGAATTAACCAACGCACCAACTCGGTAGTTAATCATACCAGCTGCGCCACTTAGAGGGCTTTTGACTACGGTATACGACAAATCGTTTTTTGCATTAATCACCTGCGCCTCGGCAAGAGCCAAACTCGCTTCGGCATTTGCTTGTGTATTTAGCAAGGTTTGATATTCATTATTAGATATAACACCCTCATCGAAAAGATCTTTGCCACTTTCTGCATTGAGTTTGGCTGTGGAAAGTGCAGAGTTTGCACTTGTTACATTTGCATTTGCTACATCAACCGCTGCCTTGTAAGGCACTTGATCTATGACAAAAAGAGTTTCACCCTTTTTTACCTGCGCCCCCTCTTTGAAAGCTATCTCTGTGATTACACCCGAGATTTGAGGGCGGATATCTACAAATTGTTCTGCTCTTAAAGAGGTAGAATATTTAGTGTCTACAACACTACTACCCTTGACTACTGTGAGAGTTTTGTACTCTTTAGCCGTTTCGGTTTGCACTGGTTTCGCACACGAAGTGGCGAATAAAATTATAGCAATCGCAGCTATAAATTTAAAAGAAACTTTTTTTGTCATATTTTGAATATTGCATAATTTAGGGGGCTTTTAATTGAAACTAAGCCCCCTAATAATTTATTAATTTTAGGGGATATCTAAAACTCCCCCTGATATTTTGTCGTTAAATTACAAATCACGAACTAGACGTACATAGTTGTTGATGCGGATTGCATCGCCTTGAGGACCATTGCCATTGGCAAATTTAGAGGCATCGCCAGTTTTGGGGTCGCTACGTTGCGAACCAGCACCGTGCACATCAATCCAATTGGCTGCAGTGCCTTCTGGACGAGGGCGTTGTCCGCCTCCTTCGCCGCCGCCAGGTCCACCTGGTCCCATGCCGCCACCTGAACGACCACCGCCGCCCATGCCGCCGCCACCAGGACCGCCTTGACCACGCATACTGCTACCATTATCATCATTTTCACGAGATTCACCGCCACCAGGATGCTGTCCACCACCTAAAAGAGCAGCCATATTGCCCAATGAGCGTCCAAATGCAACATACACCGCTGCTGTACCACCATCCTCGCCCGCACGAGCGTGAGTAGTTGATGTCCAATAGAATGGATAGTCTATTAATCCCGCCTCATTTACCATTGCAGAAGTGCTGAACATTGGATCGATTGCTGCGCTAGATGTAGTTGCTGGAGAGCGTGTATAATCTACAAGACTTTGCAACTCCTTAGCATTTGGCACTCGCCAATCTGAGAAACCTAGATAGTTAATTTTATTCATCTTTTTGGCATAATCCAACGCTTCGCTCCATTTCATACCTTTTTGACTATCGGTTTTGCTCCACATAAGCGATGTAGCCACGTCTGAAATTGTGCCATCGCCATTATCTACAAATTGGTTTTCGCCATAAGCATTGCCACGCACAAAACGCACCATAAACTCCTTGTCGTTACCACCAAGACGCATACCATATCCCTTGATACGACCATCGGCAAAATTGACACCAAACACCAACGCCTCTTTATCTGACGAGCCCACATAGAGCGTAGACGATAGCATTTGCGAGTCGATTACACGATTGCCATTTGCACCATATTTAAATGCGAAATACTCTGCATTGATAAATGGTACTGCTGCTGATTCATCTTCTATACCTGCCTCTGGATTAATATCACTACCGCTGAACATCATCAACGAATATGCCTCTTTGATTGTAGGTATTCGCCAATCTTTTTTGCCTGCTAAGCTGAAGGTTTTCAACGTCTCGACAGCTTGGGCATAACTCATTACAGCAAACTCCTTTTGCCAAATTAAGCCTGTTACATTATCGGTGATAGTACCATCGCCATTATCGGTATACGATGGCTGATTGCCTTGATGTTGAGCATCTTGCCCGTAAAACTTAGACTTAACAGTGGGAGGAGTTATCTCCTTTGTGTTGTCGTAACAGAGTTCTTGACCTGTATCTACAATTTTGTAGTTACCCGACTGTGCTTTGACATTCGTCATCGCTACTGCCATCGCAAATAGCATAAAGATTTTTGATTTTCTCATAGATTATTTGTTTTTTGATTATAAAGAGGATTTTTGATTATTTCTATTTTAGATTTTTATCGTACCTCTCTTAAATCAACGACAAAAGTAATACTCATATTTTATATAGGCAATATTTAGTATATATACAGCATAATTTTGGGGATAAATAACAGGGTCATCAGAAATATTGCTACACAGAACGCCAAAGCGAAAATATTAGGAACTAAATATTTTAGCAAAACCGTTTTAGAGGTTAAAACAACCGCCTGCGAAAAGTTAATGTAAAATTTGATTGAGAATTTGGCTGAGAATAAATTAAATTGTAACTTTGCAGTGTGAAAACAAGACAAAAAAAGTTATTGAAATATATCGACTGGGGTATCTATCTACTCTATATCCCTACAATTCTGCTGCTAATCCCTACTGGGATGTTGGTGGAGCGTGACCCCTATTTCTTTTTAGTTATGTTAGTGTATGTATTTATATTACACTACTTTAACCGCAAATTTAACTTTATCACATTTATCCTAAAAGGCGATTATCTAAAATCTGCGCTAACACTGGTCGGTATTGTAGCTATCACCTATGCTACCTCGTTCATTAAAGTAGACGACATCAGAGAGTTAGCCCCACACATATCTGTAGATGAGATAGAAGAGGTGCGCAACAGAATACTATACACCCTATGTTTTATCGACTTGGGTTTTACTACAATATTCGTGCTACTCACCGAACTATTTAGTCAAATCATTAATCGCCAAGAGATTGAAGCAGAGAAACGTAAGGCAGAACTGGCGATATATAAATCGCAGATTAACCCTCACTTCATCTTCAACACACTCAACACCATTTACGCGCTGAATATGACTGGGTCGCAAAGCACTAGCGATGTGATTATGAAATTCTCTAACATAGTGAAATATATGTACCAAAACACTGACAAAGAAATGATTATGATTGTGAACGAGGTGAAATATATCAAAGAACTTATTGACCTGCACAAGATGCGCCTTAACGAGGAGACGGTGGTGAATTTTACAAGCAAAATCGACGATGAGAGTCAGGTGGTGCCATCGATGATTTTCTTTACATTTATAGAAAATGTGTTTAAATACGGTGTTTCGTCGTCGGAGAATTGCACAATTGATATCGCCATTGAGCTGCGTGAGGGGGTGCTGACATTCACCACCTCGAACACTATATTTAGGCGAGGAGATGGTGAGAGTGGCATCGGGATTGAGAATTGCAGAAAACGACTCTCGCTGCTATATCCAGACCGCTATATAATGGAGTACGGAGAGGTTGAAAACACATTTAACAGCTTAATAAAAATAGAGTTATGAAATGTATAGCTATTGATGATGAGCCGTTGGCTCTGTCACTTATAAAGGGGTATTTTAAGCATCATACCACCATAGAGTTGGAAACTTTTACCAATCCGATACTGGGCATTGAGGCGATAAAAAAAGAGAAACCAGAACTAGTGATGCTGGATATAGAGATGAAGGAGTATTCTGGTTTGGAATTAGCGCGCGAACTACCCGAAGAGTGTCTACTTATTTTTAGCACTGCACACGCCTCATATGCTCTTGACGGTTATGACCTTAAGGCGGTAGATTTTTTGCATAAACCATTCACTTACGAACGATTTGCCTCGGCAATTGCCCATATAGAGCAGATAGTGGAGATACATAATCGTGCGGCAAAATTTGAGAGTAGCGACGAGGGAGCAATCACAATAAAAGTTGACTATCAAAATGTTACTATTGCATATGCCGACATTATATATATAGAGGCACTGGCAAATTATGTAAAAATCCACTGCGTAAATAACTGCAAGCGACTCACCAAGATGAGTATCAAAGGGTTTATGGAACTACTTCCCCCATCTGATTTCTTGCGCCTGCATCGCTCTTATGCCGTAGCAAAATCGCAAGTGGCATCGTTCACCAAGCAATACGTAAAACTCTCCGACCCCAACAACACCACAATACCAGTAGGGCGCAACTACGCCGACGAAGTATATAAAATGCTGATAAGCAGTATGAATTGCGGGTAAAAAAATAAAAAATCGATAATCGTTTGGTGGATTGGAATTTTTGTCGTACCTTTGCAGCCCAAAATATTGTGTACGTGAGAATATTAAGGTTCTGCTTGCGATATACTCTAAATAATAATTGAGCCTAAAAAACATTACAACAATGAAACAAGGAATTCATCCAGAAAGCTATCGTCCCGTAGCATTCAAAGACATGTCGAATGATGATGTATTTATCTCACGTTCAACAGTCGCTACGAAAGAAACCATC
>JAWXTU010000084.1:0-9642 GCA_044433285.1 bacterium
TAAATACTCTCTCAGGCAGTGAGATGGATTATGTAAATACTTTATTATCCAATAATTCAGTAAAAAATAATCGTAGTTTTTTTAACTATGTACGTAAGAATATTGACCGTAAAAAAATAGGTAACAAAGAGTATTATGAACCTCTTATTATTCCATCAGATTTCTATTTTCACATTGGTGATGATAATTTCTTCTCTACCTTTGAGGAGTATCAAAATTACTACAAAACTAGTGGCAAATACAAAGATGGTGCACCTCGCGTTGCTCTAGTATCTGGAAATATCAACCTGCAAAACTCTAACGAAGAGCATATTGTGGCTATGATTAATCTATTAGAATCAGAGGGTTTAAACGTATATCCTATCAATTCGTTTGGAAGTAAAAAACTAGGATTAATTAAAGCAGTTGAACCAAATTTGATCATAAATAACCCTCACGGTCGTCTTGTAATGGGCGATGCAAAGGGGGGCGAAGATTTACTAAAAGAGCTAAATGTGCCGATTTTATCGCCTATTACGGTTAATGAACTATACGACACTTGGTTGAAAAGCAAACAGGGTATGGAAGCAGGCGGACTTACATCTATGAGTGTGGTGTTGCCTGAACTAGATGGTGCCATAGTACCATTTGCTACAGTAGCACAATTTGAGCGCAATGGGTATAAAATATTTGATACAATACCGCAACATACCGCTAAATTCACCTCTATGGTAAACAATTTTATCGAGTTGCAAACCAAAGATAACAGCGAAAAGCGAGTAGCGATATACTACTATAAGGGTGTAGGTAAAGGATCGATAAATGCCGCTGATATAGAAGGGGTTGAATCTTTATACAATACGTTAAAACATCTAAAAGATAGCGGTTATAATGTGGATGGATTACCTGCGTCATCAAAAGAACTAGAAAATATGGTGCAAAAACAAGGATCCGTATTAGGAGCTTATGCGCTGGGAGCTTACGATGAGTTTATCAAAAATGGAGATCCTGAATTAGTGCCTGTTGATATGTTTAATTCGTGGTGCAAAAATGCAATTCCAAATGATTTGATAGAAGATATGCAAGCGCAATATGGCGATGCACCTGGTAAATATATGAACCACGAAGATGAAAATGGCAAATATATAGCTGTAGCTCGTCTACAATTTGGTAATGTTGCTATTCTACCACAACCGATGGCAGCAGAAGGTGGTGATATCGATAAAATTACTCACGGTGTAGAGGGTGCACCTTCATATCCGTATGTAGCTTCATATTTATGGAGTAGATATGGCTTTAATGCAGATGCCTTAATACACTTTGGTACCCACGGGAGCCTAGAATTTATTCCTGGTAAACAAGTGGCTCTCTCTAATTACGACTGGACAGATACTCTAGTAGGTGATATGCCTCACTTCTATATCTATACAATCAATAATATCGGCGAAGGGATTATTGCTAAACGTCGTAGCTATGCAACTCTAGTTGACCATCTTACTGCTCCATTTATGCAGGGAGAACTATACGGTAATTTGCAAAAATTAGAGTCAATTGTGCACCGTTATGAGCAACTCGAAGAGGGGGAAATAAAACAAGAATACCGCAAAACTATTACTGAACTTGCCAAAGCTGAAAACTTCTGCAATGCACTAGGTATTGATTCTACTCGTACTTTTAACGACTCTGACATTGAAAAGGTACATATGTATCTCGAAGAGATTGATGGGGCAAAAGTTACTGATGGACTATATACTCTTGGCAAGAAATATACTACCGAAGAGTTGCAAAATACTATCCGCTTGATGATGATTGACCCTATACGTTATGCACTGGCAAATATTGATGTGGCTCATAATAGAGTTGATGAGAAAAAATTAGATAATCTATCGTTTATGGCAGACAACTATAGCAACAAGGCTGATAAAATAATTAATCGTGCACTACGTGGAGAGAATTGCGGTGCTATTTTTAACTCTATTATTACAAAAGCTGATGCTACGCTTCTAACCGAAACAGAAGAGATGGAGCGCAAAAAAGCCGAAGAAAGAATGGCTATGATGAATATGATGATGGCATCGATGGAACAAGATTCTACAACTAAAGTATTCTTAGATGAAAAGGGTAATTTGATAGAATCAGACGAAGAAAAGATGAATAAACGTCGTTCTTCTGGCGGAGGTCATCCATCATGGATTCCAAAAACAGGAGAAATGCCTGATTTTGTAAAAGATATGGATTCAGAGAATAACAAAGAGGATGTGAAAAATAACCACCCACATAGGGGTAATAAGAATTCTGATAAAATGGGCGAAAATTCGCATCATAATGGTAGAGGAAAAATGCCTACTAATGATGCAAATAATGATTCGACTAAATCAGAAGAAAATAGTGAAGCTGCCCCTATCTCTATGATGGAACGTATGGCGAAAACTATGTCGCAAAATACCGATGAAACCGAAGATAAACGACTGATTGATGCCCTAAAAGTATTAAAGGAGACAGTAGATATGATTGCATCAAAAAAAGAGGAACTAGCTCTATCTACTAAAGCAGAACAAGATGCTCTTATTAATGCTCTTAATGGTGGATATATCTTACCAAGTTCAGCTGGTGATGCAATTGCAAATCCTAAAGCTATAACTACTGGTAGAAACTTCTATGCTATTAATCCAGAAACAACACCAACAGTTGAAGCTTGGAAAGTTGGTAAACGTTTGGCTGATAATCTTCTAGCACAAGAGATAGAGGTTAATGGCAAATATCCAGAAAAGGTGAGTTTTACTCTTTGGTCGTCTGATTTTATATCAAGCGAGGGGGCAACAATTGCTCAAATATTGTGGATGCTTGGTGTTGAACCTCTTCGTGATGGGTTTGGATATATCCGCTCTCTGCGTGTTGTGCCAATTGAAGAACTCGGTCGTCCACGTGTAGATGTAGTGGTACAAACATCGGGACAACTTCGTGATATTGCCGCATCTCGATTAAAATTGATAAATGATGCTATTGCTATGGCAGCGGCAGAAAATGATGGAGATGTTATAAACTACGTATCAAAAGGTTTCAATGATTCCGAAAAATTACTACTTGATAAAGGTTTTTCGCCTGTAGATGCCCGTAATTACTCGCGCGAACGTATATTTGGTGGTGTTAATGGTAATTATGGTACCGGTATTACTGGTATGGTAGAGGACAGTGAGAGTTGGCAATCGCAAGACGATATTGCTAAACGATACATACACAATATGAGTGGTATGTACTCGGCAAATGGAGGCGAAAGTTGGGGCGAAAGTCGCGACGGTGTATTTGAAGCTGCACTTCTGAATACTGCCGTAGTGGTGCAACCACGCTCAAGTAACACTTGGGGACCATTGAGTCTCGACCACGTATACGAATTTATGGGTGGTTTATCAGCTGCTGTGCAACATGTAACTGGCAACGACCCAACTGCTTACTTTAACGATTTCCGTAATAGTAATCGCGCTAAGGTGCAAGAGCTTAAAGAGGCTATCGGCGTGGAGACTAACTCTACAATATTTAATCCAAAATATATTCAAGAAAAGATGAATGGAGAAGCTAGTTCGTATAACTCATTTGCCGAAACGGTACGTAATACTTTTGGCTGGAACGCGATGAAACCGTCTGCTATTGACCAACATATCTGGAATGAATATCACGAAATTTATGTACGCGATAAGTATAAAATGAATATTGAGAGTAAATTCTCTGAGAAAAATCCATATGCACTGCAAGAAATGAGTGCTGTGATGCTCGAATCGGCTCGCAAAGGTATGTGGGATGCTACAAAAGAACAGATTGCTGAACTCGCTGAACTCCATACTCGTATGGTGGTGAAACACGATGCTGGTTGTAGCGGATTTGTGTGCAACAACAACTCACTACGTGAATTTATTGCTCAAAATAGCCCCGAAAATGCGCAAGAGTATAAAGATGCAATCACAAAAGAGCGCGAAGTGAAACTCGACCAAGAGGAGAGCAAAAATAGTGTCGTATTGAAAAAAGATGAGCAAGAGGAAAACAGAACTTCTAGAGCTCAAAACAGAGAGGAGAAGAAAAACTACTCAACATTGTATATCATTATAGCTCTATTTGCACTACTTGCTTTCTGGGCGATATATAGAAGACGCAATAGGTAATGGAGATAGTAATTCAACTAATTTTTATTGTTGCTATAGCAAAATTTTGTTTAAAAGCAGCTATGACTGGCAAATTATGGTCAATAATTTGTTATGCTATATTCTTGGCAGTCATACCGCTTTTACTCTACCCTATAGTAATTGCTCAACCGCTATCTATCATTTCTAATTTGCTTGGTAGTCGCAGTGTGGTAGAAAATATCGCACTTATCACAACTGCCGAATCTTTAATCAGTATTTTTATATCGATATACTTGATTAAGAACTATTTTTTACCAAAAGAGCAAAGAAGCAAATTTGCAACAGCAGTGAAAATAATACCCGGTTTTATCGTCTTTTTTGCTATCACTTATTTCGAACTACTCTTTTTTAAGATGCGAGTAGGGGGTGAATTTATCTACACAGCTGCAATCTATTCTGCAATAGTATTTATAGGTGTCGTATCTCTATCTCTACTGTTTAAATATCTACTAAGTGGCGAGAGTATAAAATTGGAGTTGAGGGTGCTACTTAATCTGATAATCTTAGTGTTAGGATTATTGGTTAGTTCATCTGTAGCAGAATATAACGTATCGCACGCTCAAAGTCAAATCGAATGGGGCGCACTAATAGCGATAATAGCTGGTTCTCTGGCTCTTATCGCAACAGGGGCTATAGCATACAAATATAACATATCAATCGGTAGATTGATAATGGGTATGGCTAAAAACTCCTCAAACGGAAAATTACAGAAATAAACTAATAATACAAAAAAATGGAATTTATCACTAACATTCTCTACTGGATATCAACAGGGTTGATGATACCAGTTACGCTACTACTTATCTATTTCTTCTTGAGTGCTGTCATTATGATAGGTGGGTTTTATGGTGCATATATCGCACGCAACAAGACTAATGTGAAAATAAACAGAGCGTTAGACACCGAAGATGCAATGACTTTTATGTCGACTCTGGAACAGTACAACACAAAAAACTCCACTCTCATCCAATCTCTTACAAAAATCAAAGGGGTAGAAAACAACAATGCTATGATTGATAAGATTATTGGAGATTATGAAATTATCGCAGATAAAGAGTTGGCGAAATCAAAACGACTAGTAAAAATTGGACCTATGCTTGGTTTGATGGGCACTCTGATACCGATGGGACCAGCTTTGGTTGGATTGGCTACTGGCGATATAGCATCGATGGCAAGCAATATGCAGGTGGCATTTGCAACAACGGTAATTGGTGTTATCATCGGTGCAATTGGATTTATCACTCTACAAGTACGCCAAAATTGGGTGGCAGATGATATGAATATATTGGACTACATTGCAGAATCTCTAAAAAAATAGACTATGGCACGAAAAAGACGATTAATCACCGACAACGACGACCAAGATCCGTTATCGGTTTTGACCAACCTATTTGATGTGGCGATGGTTTTTGCTGTAGCTCTGATGGTAGCACTCGTTACCCGCTTTGATATGACCGAAATATTCTCACAAGAGGATTTCACTATGGTAAAAAATCCCGGCACTGAACAGATGGAAATAATCACAAAAAAAGGGGAGAAAATCGAGAAATATACTCCTTCAAAAAACAACGACCAAAGCAATGGTTCTCGCGGCAAACGAGTAGGAACTGCATTCCAACTCGAAAATGGCGAGATTATTTATGTGCCAGAATAAATAAATACCACTCCTATTTTATATAAAACGTTCTCTATAGTATAAATTGTACTATAGAGAACGTTTTTTTATTCAAAAAAATACTCTATCTTTGTATCGAAATATTAAGGGTACATTGTAAAACACTAAACAATAAAAAAAATGAGAAAATTTTTACTATCATTAGTTCTTTTATCTAGCACACTAATAAGTGTTGCAGATGAAGGTATGTGGCTATTGCTATATTTAGAAAAACAGAATTACGACAGAATGCAGGGATTAGGGTTTAAATTAACTCCCGAAGACCTCTATTCTGTTAATCAACCATCGATGAAAGATGCAATAGTTATCTTTGGTGGCGGGTGTACTGGAGAGATTGTTTCCGCTAATGGCTTGATTTTCACCAATCACCACTGCGGTTATGGATCAATACAGATGTTATCGTCTGTAGAGTCTGATTATCTAAAAAATGGCTTCTGGGCAGAAAATAATCAAGGAGAATTACCAGTTAAGGACTTGTCTGTAAAATTTATTCGTAAGATTTGTGATGTTACTCCAGAGGTGCTGGGTAATTACAATATGTCTGCGGATGAATCTATAGAGAAAATCTATGAACTATTTGAGAATAAAGAGCTGGTACTAGATGCTAAACCTCTGTTGGGTAGATATGAAGATATCAGCGGTTTTAACGATATGGGTAATGAAATTGTTATCAAACCTTTTTTCGGAGGCAATCAATACTTTATGTTTATAATGGAGACATACACCGATATTCGTTTGGTTGGTGCACCTCCTACTTCAATAGGAAAATTTGGGGGAGAGACAGACAACTGGATGTGGCCCCGCCACACGGGTGACTTCTCAATATTCAGAGTATATGCAGATGAGAACAATCGTCCTGCCAACTACTCTGCCGACAATCGTCCATATGAAGCAGACCAATTCCTTAAATTATCTATCAATGGATTTGAAGAGGGTGATTATGCTATGACAATAGGTTTTCCTGGTTCAACTGAAAGATATATGAGTTCATACGAAATAGATGAACTACTGGAGATAGAAAATCCACAACGCATTGCAATACGCGGCGCACGCCAAGATATTTTAAGAAAACTGATGGCTGAAAACGACACTATTCGTATCAAATACTCTTCTAAATTTGCTATCTCATCAAACTACTGGAAAAACTCTATTGGGATGTCTCGCGGCTTAAAAAGACTAAATATTAAAGAGAAAAAAGAGAAAGAGGAAGAGGCTTTTCAAAAATGGGCAGACGAAAAAACATTCTACGCTGATGGATATATGGGAGCATTGTCTTCTATAAAAAATGGTGTTGAGGGCAGAAGAGAATATAGTGCTTCATCTCAATATCTATCTGAAACTGTTATTAGGTCATTTGGATTTTACGCCTCTGCTATGACTCTTCTCGACAACTTAGATAAACCTATATCTAAAGAAGAGCGTGCTGAATTGGTGGAAATTATAAAAGATATATACAAAGATTACGATTACGAGACAGAGGTACTTGTATCAAAAGAAATGCTGAAGATGCTCCAAGAAAATTGCAAGCATTTGCCATTAATCTTTGATAAGGTTATCAACACTCAATTTGAGGGTAATACAGATAAATATGTAGACTATTTATATACTACATCACCTTTGGCAAAAGCTGAGAGTGCTATTGATTATGCAGCAAAAGTAAAGAGTAAAAAACAGTTATTAAAAGATCCTATTGTTCAGTTTGCTTATTCGGTTTATTCTAAAAACAATAATTTGAGTGACCTAATGGCTGATTATGATTTAATGATCAAAGAGGGGCACAAGAAATATGTTGCAGGATTAGTACTTGCATACAAGGACAAACAATATGCCCCAGATGCAAATTTCACTATTCGTATGAGTTACGGACAAATACTCCCATATAGAGCTGAAAACGGTGAGATGTATGAATATCAAACCACACTTGATGGTTTGATTGCAAAAGAGGATGTGAACAACCCGGTGGAGTTTACCGTTGAAGAGAAACTTAAGGAGATACATAGAGAAAAAGATTATGGTCGCTATGCAGATAAAGATGGTAGTATGCCCGTTGCATTTTTATCTAATAATGATATTACAGGAGGAAACTCTGGCTCTCCAGTGATTAATGCGAATGGAGAGCTGATTGGTTTAGCCTTTGATGGCAACTGGGAAGCAATGTCAGGCGATATTGCTTTCGAGCCAGAATTACAAAGAACCATCTGCCTTGATGTTCGTTATCTTCTCTTAATTGTAGATAAATATGCAGATGCAAAATGGTTACTTGACGAGCTAATTATCATTGACAAATAATCGTATATATATAGGTGGTTTTATTGAACCCAAATTATTAACCGCAAGTTTGCGTTTGCTCGTTTGCTGTTGCTGGGCGTACGCAAAAAGTCCCCTGATTTGACAATTCAAATCAGGGGACTTTTTGTAGCGGGATCGAGAATTGAACTCGAGACCTCCGGGTTATGAATCCGACGCTCTAACCAACTGAGCTATCCCGCCATAGAAATCAATGTATTTAATACCTTTTTTCGGACTGCAAAATTACGCATATTTATTGAAACTACCAAATATTTTATCTTAAATAATATGTTATAATAAATATCGCGAATTTTATATTTATGTAAATTTCTGTATATCAGCAGCTACACTAATAAAATAGAGCTATTTTACACTTTACTATTATACAAATTTCGAGGCTATATCAGCTGTTATTTGAGCCATTTCTTCTTTGTCTATCGTCAATCGAGCATTAGAAAAATTCATATCTCCCTCATTTTTTATTGGAATTAGATGAATATGTGCATGCGGAACTTCTAATCCTATAACCGCAACTCCCACTCTTTTGCACTCGATTGAGCTCTTGATAGCCACCGCCACTCTCTTAGCAAAAAGCATCATAGCAGCCGCCATATCATCGTCAAGATCAAAAATATAATCTACCTCACATTTTGGCACAACAAGTGTATGCCCTTTTGACAATGGACTTATATCTAAAAAGGCAAAAAAACTATCGTCTTCTGCCACTTTAAAACAGGGTATCTCGCCTGAAATAATTCGTGAAAATATTGTTGCCATAAAATTTAAATAGAAATTTTTACTATCTCAAAAGTCATAATTCCAACAGGGACTGTAACCTCTACTACATCACCCTCTTTTTTGCCTAACAACGCTTTTCCAATAGGGGTAGTAACAGCCAATTTCCCCTCTTTTATATTAGCCTCGCTCTCAGATACAAGTGTATAATTCATCTCACGACCAGTATTTTTATCTTTTACTGTTACTTTAGATAAAATTTGAACTGCATCTGTCTTTATGTTCGATTCGTCTAGCACACGTGCATTAGACAATGTATCTTTTAATTGTGCTATCTTCATCTCTAAAAGACCTTGAGCCTCCTTTGCAGCGTCGTACTCTGCATTCTCACTCAAATCTCCTTTATCTCTTGCTTCAGCTATTTGCGCTGAAATTGCTGGTCGCTCTACCGACTCTAATTGCTTAATTTGTGCAATCAATTTCTTGTAACCAGCCTCTGTCATATATACTACTGCCATAACATAAAAGTTTTAAAAAAAAGAAACCTAACATTTTCATATGTCAGATCTCCCTTAAATTTTACGGTGCAAAGATAGGAACATTTTTTGAATTGACCAAATTATTATCAAAAAAATATAAAAATTTTAAGAGTATTTACAAAAAACTGCGGCTCTATAACGAATACTGTGGGTAATTAAATTTCAGTTTACCACAACAGAAGTATATCATGTTCATATAATTCTTAATATTTCTGTATCCTCGAGCTCTTCTTTTTATTAGTTGTATTTT
>JAWXTU010000085.1:0-9469 GCA_044433285.1 bacterium
ATTCGTGTGGGTACTGTTATTGAGTGTTGTAAAGTGCCAAAAGCAGATAAACTATTGCAGTTTAAGTTAGATGATGGTATGGGTGGCCGTACTATCGTATCTGGCATTGCGCAGAGTTATCCAAATCCAGAAGAGTTGGTAGGTATGCAAGTTTTGTTTATTGCAAATTTTGCACCACGTAAATTGAAAGGTGTGGTATCTGAGGGTATGATATTAAGTGCTGTAGATGCTGATGGAAAGTTGGTTTTATGCTCTCCGAGTAGGGGTGTAAAAGCTGGTTGTTCTGTAGGATAATTATATCAATAATTGATTTTATTTATCTTTTATTTATCTTAAAAAGTCTATTGTTACTGATTATTAGGGGTTATTTCCCTTGTGTTATTAAATTAGGTGAAGCGATGAGTGGTTGTCTACTTGTCGCTTTTTCGTTGATTATTAATAAGTTACATTGTTGTTTCATCCATCGAACAAATAAATTAAAAAAAACAATAAAATTATTTCCTTATTTTGATAAAAAGGGTTAAATTTGCAACATTGATTTAATCTAAACGTATCTATAAATTTTTAATAATAAATTTTCTATGAAAAAATTTGATTTTTGTAAGTTTTTTCTATTGATAGTTTTTTGTCTATCAGCAGGAATCCTAAGTGCACAAACACAATTTATTTCAGCAGATTTTTCATCAAACACCATACCAAGTGGATGGGAAGAGGATATTGATATCTCTTCTACTGCTACATGGAGTTTTGATGATGGAACAGCGAAATTTGTCGGTGGTGCAAAGTTAAATGCTACGGCAGCGTTAATAACCCCAGCAGTTGATTTAACTGAATCAAACACTCCAAGTTTGATATTTAAGTTTACGAACACTCCAGACCGTGGTAATGTTGATACATTGATTGTATCATACAGAACTAGTTCTACATCTGATTGGGTTGAGTATTATGTAACAAGTGAGGCGCAAACCACCTATTCATCAGTTCAACTTGATTTGACAGATGATATGCTCGTTTCTGAGTTGCAATTTAAATTTGAGGTGAAAAGTGGATATGGCGAGTCGGTAATCATAGATGATGTTTATTTGGTAAACGCAGTTGTTTGTACAACTGCACCTACTAACTTCAAACTTACATCGTTATCAACTTCATCAATGACGTTTTTCTGGTTATCAAATATGGTGTCATATTCAACACATTTTGTTTTAACAACATCTCCTATGACCAATTATGATAATATCGATGCTAGCACAATTAGTTTAGATACCATGATGGTTGTATCTAGTCTGTATGGTGGAGTTACTGTTGAAAATTTAGCATCAAATGTAAGATATTATGCTTATATCAGGTCAGATTGTGGAGGAGGTGATACTAGTGATTGGTTATCTCTAGAGGCATATACTCCTTGTGAATTAATTGAAATTGGGGATTCCTATATTGATGGATTTGAGGATTCTAATACATGTTGGGCATTCACTTCAAGTACAGGTGAATATGCAACAATTACAAATTCAGTAGCAAACACAGGTTCTAATTCTCTTATGTTTGATGTAAAAGAGGGCGGATACTCATATGCTGTAGCTCCATTTAATGCAGATTTGAAGGATCTTGAAATTACAATGTGGTTGTATACAAATCAAGAGTCTACTGATGCTTTGACAGCTGAAATAAGTATTGGTATTATAGATAATGCATCAGACCTTTCAGATATCACAACAATTGAAACAATTGAGTTGCCTTTTGTAGGTGAATGGAGTGAGGTAACAGTGTCTCTTAGAGATTATGAAGGTACTGGACAATATATCTTATTGTATTGCGGTGATGCAGAAAAAGATACAAAAATTTGGATTGATGATATAGTGATTAAAGAATCAGTGGATTGTTATACACCACAACTTTACCGCATAGATAGTTATGATGATCACTCAGCTACACTATCATGGGTAGACGCAAGTTCAACTTCTACTTGGAATGTTCGTGTATCTAAAATAGAATTAGGTATAATGGATTTATTACTCCCAACTACAGATGCAGATGTTAGAGTTGCTACTACTAATACATCATATTTTTTAGATAATCTTAATTATGACACTAAGTATTATGTATATGTACAATCTGAGTGTGGTGAATGGAATACCGATTATCTTACATTTACGACACCAACTGCTATATCACTAGGGTATTACGATCCATTTAATTATTCAGATTTCCCTACTACATGGGTATATGGTAATATGCTACAAGATGATGATGGAAATTGGGTAGCATATGATGGTGTAGTAAATAAAAATGGATCTGGTACAGCATTAAAGTTTGATGATGACTTTAATAGATCTGGAAGCACAGGATCATCTTTGTTATTGTATAGCTCTGCTGGCGCGGATAATATTCCTTATGTTATATTCCCAGCTCTTGATTATAGTGTAGATATGAGCCAAACACAAGTTAGATTATATTTGCGTCAAAGATATAACATAGGTAAACCATGTGTAAGTATTTGTGATGGATATGATATTACAACAGCTGTTGTAATAGACTCTTTAATCTCTACAAAAACTGGATCTTATGAAGAGTTTGTAATCGACTTAAGTAAATATAGTGGTAGTGGTAGAAATATTGCTCTTTCAGGATTATTAAATTCAGAAGCAGATAATTATTATTGTTACTATTTTGATGATTTTTATATTGAAGAGTTGGTAGAATGTGCATCTATAAGTAATGTTACTGTATATGATCAAACTATATCTACAGCTACTATTTCGTGGAGTTCGCCAGGATATCCTGCAGGTTCTACTTGGGATATTGAGTTGTACTCATCAGCAAAAACATCTAGTTCTACACCAGTATTTACGTTTACAGGTCTAACATCTACCACATATACAATGGAAGGTTTAGAGATGGGAGAAAAATACTATGCATATATTAAATTAAACTCTACATATTGTCCAAATTCAGACTGGTCTGATGTAACAGATTTTCAAATGGATGAGTATATTATAATACCATATTTTGAAGATTTTACAGATCATACAACAGGATGCGGTAATGGTCCAACAAACTGGACTATATATACTCCATTCGGATCAAGTACTTATTATTGTGTTAAAGTGGCTGGTTTTGAGTGGGAAGCAGAAGAACCTGGTGAAAAAATCTCCCCAGAGATAGAGATTAATTGTTTACAGATATATTCGCATAGTGATTATTCACACTTTGCTGTTATGCCACAGCTAGAGGAGAGTTATAATGTCTCTGAATTAATGATGTCATTTTATGGAAAGGGTAATAATACACTTTTATCTAATTCTACATGGCAATATACAAGTACAGTAACTATAGGTGTGATGACAGATAAAAGTGATTATACTACGTTTACTGCAATAGAAACTATAGACCTTGTTGAGACAACAGAATATTATACAGTTAATTTATCTTCATATGCAGGTGAGGGACGTTATATTGCATTTTATGGTGCTGGTGCTGAGACTGTGTTTAATGAAGTTTGTATTGATAATATAGAACTGTATGAAATTTCAGAGTGTGATAAGGTATCAGATATAACAGTAACGAACATTAAAGAGACCTCGATTGATATTAATTGGACACCAGGAGCTTGGGAAACATCTTGGAATATAAAAATAATAGATAAAAAGGTATCGTGGGATGAGGTAGAAAATTTGCCTGCTGCAAATATCATTGCAGAAACTAGCACCACTACATATCCAATTACAATGACACTACCAGCATTGTCGCATAATACTGATTATTATGTTGCTATACAGTCAGTTGTAGAGGGTCTTTGTGAAACAAGATGGGTGATAGGTACATTTAATTCACGATGCGATTTTTATTATTACGAAAAAGAGTTTTATGAAGATTTTACAGGATTAGCAAATGGTTCTAGTGATGATATATCAGCTCCGGATTGTTGGTATTTGAAACCATATTCAACATCATACTCTTGTTATGTAACAGCGCCACTTGAATCGGGTCTATCATCTTCTGGTGCTACTATCACTCCTAATTACTATATTCCTGATTATGATGTAGATATGCTTAGTACAGGTAGGACTTTATTTATGAGAGGTTGCAGCGATGGTTATACATATGCAATTATGCCGAATATTGAAGATATTAAGTATTCTGTACTTCAATTTAAGGCTTATGCAACACTTTTAGAAATACAAAACGGAACTATTTATCCAACAACAACATTAGAAGTTGGTATTATGGAGAGTGTTGATGAGTCGTTTGTTGACCCAACACTTACTTATACAGATTTACCAGCGACAGATGCTCTATTTACATCGATAGAAACTTATACACTTGTTGGTGGTCAATGGAGTGATATTACCGTGGATTTGACAGAATATACAGGAAATGGATCTAGAATAGCATTCCGTACAGGTAAATACACAACAGGTTCTTATAGGTACTTATCTTTAGATAATATTTCGGTTGTTTCTGCTGAGTGTATGAATATTGAGACTCAAGAGGTTATTGGATATTCTACAGATTGGGTTAAAATATCATGGAATAAAGTTGTTGAGACATCATGGGGTATTGAGGTATCTACTACTCCTATATCTCCAAATGCAGGAGATATAGGTGATGTTTTAAGCACTACACTGACTGGTTTTGATCCATCAACAGATGGTTATACAATTACAGGTTTAACATCGGGAGAAAAATATTATATTTATTTGCGCCGTGAGCAGGATAACTGTAATGGTCTCTGGTCAGAAGCCTTGATAGCTACAACAATGTGTGATGGTATTGACATAGGTTATAGTGAAGATTTTAATAATCTTGGGGCATATGGTGAAGGTGAAACAGTAAATTGTATTCAAACTTGGGGTACAGCAGATTATGCAGGATATCCAGCGATTATTGATGGTGAAGAGTGTTTTGCAATTGTAAATGACACTTATACAGATGTAGAATATTACATAACTACTCTAGGTAATTCGTATGTTATTCTCCCAGAGTATTTAGGTGATTCTATCAACCCGGTAGAGATTAACTTTAGAGCCTATAGTCCAAATAGTAATGGTGGTGCATTCCAAGTGAGTGTTGTTACAGATCCTACACTAAAAAGTTCTGTAGGTGACTCTTATGTAGAGATTTATAGAGATACTATCCCAACAGGAGAGTGGACTGATTATAGTGTTAAATTTACAGAATACACTGGTGATGCTTTTGCTAGACAAGGTAAATATATTGTTATTTCTGCTATGGCGGGATTTACTGGCGAGTATCAAACATCTAATATTATATATATAGATGATATATCACTTGCAAAAGCTAGTTGCCCAGAGCCTATGGATTTTGAAATAGTAACTCTTACTGATAATTCTGTTACATATAAATGGACTACAGATGAAAGTTCTACTTGGGATATTATTCTATCAACAGAAGATGTTGAAAATGTAACAGGTGCAAGCGATTTAACTTCTACAGTTTCAGGTGGAACAGGTTCATCTGGAACAGGAACAGCATCATTAGCATCGGGTCTATCTGCTTCTACTACATATTATTTGTATATTAAGGCTCGTTGTGAAAGAGAAAATTTATATTATACTCAATTCTCATTCACTACATTAGATGAACCAACGGATGTTCCTTATTTTGAGGCGTTTAATGAACTCGAGGGGGGGGGTAATCTTCCACAATATTGGTATACTTCTTCTAGTTCAACAGCTACAGTAACAACAGTTTCTGATTCTGATGTGATGGTGCCAGATACAACATTATATATACCTAAAAACGGTATAGTTGTACTGCCTAATTTAGTCCCAGATGTTAATACACTTCAAATATCATTTGACGCTGTATCGGCAAGTGCTAGTTCATCTGTTTCAATAGGTGTTGTTTCTCATCCTTCAGAAACATCTAGCTTTGCAACATTTGCAACATTTAGTGTAGATCAGTACACTTCTGTAACTGAGGCGATATCTAACTTTATAGCTTATGATTTTGCTGCATACTCTGGAGATAGTAGATTTATTGCTCTTAAAGCTACTGGTGCTGCTATCTATGTTGATGATATATCGCTTGATTATAATACAAATTGCGATGCGGTAGATGGTCTTGAAGTTACATATTATACTACTGTAAGTGCAGAGGTAGAATGGAGTAATTCTGGTACAGATGGAACTCAAATTGTTGTAGCAACTAAAAATGCATACGATGTAGAGTATTTATCAGCAGATGATATTCTGTTTAATGAAAACTTACCAGCAGGTGTTACTTCATATGAATTTGATACTGATGAGGTAACAACTTATTATGTATATGCAAAAGCTATTTGTGGAACAGAAACTACAACAGCTGTAAAAGTTACATTCGCAACAAGTAAAACTCCAGTGGAAATACCATTCTATGATCCAGTAGATTATATATCAGAGGATGACTTCTATGCAATGGGATTTGAGCTATTGAACACATCTAAAGTTAATGGTTTTGATACTGAAACTTTCGGAAATGATACAGTAATTATATTGAACGGTAATAGTAATTCGATATATTTCCAATTCCCTGATTTTGATTTAGATTATGATCTTAAAGATTTGATGTTAGATTTTGATGGTGTCTCATATAGTGAAACTGCAACTCGTACAGTTGTTATAGGTACATTAGATACCCGTGGTGATTATACATCGTTTAAATCGTATGAAAGCTTTACATTCCCTATGTTAGATTCGTCTAATCCAACTCTTTCATCTTGGAGTGTTAATTTTGGAGGTTATACTGGTTCATCAAGAACTATTGCAATTATGGTTTCAGAAAAAAACAGTGTCTATTTTGATGATTTCCATTTGTATCAAATTTCTCCTTGTTCTCCTGTAACAGATGTTGAAGTATCTAATATTACAGATTATGCTGTTAATTTGACATTTGAACCATTCAAAGGTCAAAATGCTTGGACAGTAGTTGCAGCTACAAAACAATTGACCTCTACAGAGTTGAATAATGGTACTTCTAATTCTATTAAATTCACAAAAGATATTACAGGTTATGAAGATGTAGAAATTTCTGGTTTCTCTGGTTTAACAACATATTATTTGTATGTGAAAGGTGATTGTGGTAGTGATGCTGAGTGGTCAGCTCCTGTGTCATTTACAACTCCAATAGCTCCAGAAAGATTACCATATACAGAACAATTTACAACGTCGACTGTTGGTTATCTTCCTGTTGAATGGTATCGTGCAAGTGATGACATAGAAACAGCTACTATCACTTATATAGAAGAAACAGAATCTACATATTCAGATTTTGCAGTTGTAGATTACGACGGTAATATTCTATATACATACATGAATGGAACAACTGATGCTCCTAATTATGAGTGGGCTATTGGACCAAGAATTATTATTGATCAAGAGACTTCATTATCATTTAATTTGAGAACTGAAAGAGGTGAAAATTACGCTATTTCTGACGAATTAGTTACTGCCGATCGTCTATCAGAAATTAGAGTATTATTCTCAACAGACAATGGTGCTACTTGGGGTGGTGATGTTGTTATTGGAGATGCTGCAGATGCTGATTATGCACTTTCTAATTATTTTGAAACTACAGGACACATTATTATAGAATTGGATAAATATTTGAATGATACAGTTCGCTTTGCATTCTATATAGATAATGAAGATGCTGTCGAACTAGATGTTTATATTGATGACATCTCTATTAACTGTGTAAATAAAGTTACATATACAGACGAAATAAGCGAAGGATTTGATTATGATGATAATGGATTCTATATTCCATATACAGATTTAAGTGTTGGATTAAATACATTCGAACGTAGTGAATACAGTACAGAATCTGGTGTTTGTGACCAGGAAATTTACTTAAATCTTACAGTGATAGCACCAATGATAAATTATATCTCCGCTACAATTTGTGAAGGTGATGTATACGATAAATATGGATTTAGTTATGGTTATGAAGGTGTATATCGTAAAATTGATACATCTGTAACAACAGGAGCAGATAGTATTACTTTCTTAACATTAACTGTGCTTGAGGCTAACCCTATCACTGTTACAGATGAGTATATTTGCGATGGAGATTCTTATGAGTTCTATGGTGAGTATTATTCTGAAGCCGGTGTATATGAATATACATTTATTGATGTGAATGGTTGTGACTCTATTATGCAACTTAACTTGACTGTAGTGGTTGATGGTGCAGTTGTACCACAAACAGACTCTATCTGTGAAGGTGATTATCACGAGTTCTATGGTGAAAACTTAACAGAGACTGGAGTATATACTCATATTATCACAAGTGAATCAGGTTGTTCTTCTACTATAGAATTGACATTAGAGGTGTTGCCAAAGTCAATAAATTCTACAGAAGTTACTATATGTTCAGGAGAAAGCTATACATTTGAAGGTAAAACTTATACAGAGGCAGGAGAATATAGCGAAACTTATATTGCAGCAAATGGATGTGATTCTATTGTAAGTTTGATTTTAAATGTATATTCTCCAGGAGCAACAGATCTTGGTGTAAAATATATTTGCGAAGGTGAGTCATATGTGCTTGGATCACAAACATTAACTGTGTCTGGTGTATATTCTGAGCCATTCACAACAGATAATTATGGTTGCGATTCGATAGTAACAGTTACATTGGAAGTGTTAGGTGAAGATAATTCTATTGTTCATACAATGTGTGAAGGCGAAAGCTTTGAGTTCAATGGTGAGCTCCTTACAACATCTGGAATTTATACACAAACTATAGCATCTGAGACTGGTAACTGCGAAGGAATTGTAGAACTTACATTGACAGTGTTAGCTCAAGATACAATATATGCAAGCGAAACTATTGCAGAATCTGATTTACCATATATTTACGAAGGTGTTGAATATGGAGTGGAGACAGAGGTAGGAGAGTACACAGATGAGATTACAGTTACAGGAGATGATGGTTGTATTGATGTTATTATCTATACTCTTATAGTTGTTCAAGACGAAGTGGCGGTAAGTAATACTTCGATACTTGATTTAACAATTTACCCTAACCCACTAACAGCAGGTTCAGCACTTTATATAGATGCAGAATTTACAACAGCAGAGCGTAATGGTATGGTGATTGAGGTATATAACACATTAGGACAAAAAGTGATTAACCAAATGGTTACATCAGATCCAATTGTAGTTGATGGTCTTACACAGTCTGGAGTATTCGTAGTGAGAATTACAGCTGGTACAGGAAGTCAATATTTAGGAAAAGTAATTGTAAAATAGCTTTTTGTAGAGATACTTAATAAAATAATAAACCATCACACGTTCTGAAGCGTGTGGTGGTTTATTGCAGTATATAGAAGATGTTGTTTATCGCTATGGTACAGGATCATATCCGTTGCCGCCCCATGGATTGCAGCGGATTATGCGTTTTATAGAGAGCCACAGACCTTTAATAGCTCCATGTTTTTTGATCGCCTCTATGGCGTATTGCGAGC
>JAWXTU010000086.1:0-9426 GCA_044433285.1 bacterium
GTAGAACTTAACGTTGTCGTCAATGTTTAAAATCATAATTTATCATTTTAGTATTACGACACAAAGGTAGATAGTTCTTGTAAATACTACAAGACGGTATCGCGGAGACGCTTACATTTTTTTTCGCGATGCATGATTACACCTCAAAAGAGATCAAAAAAAGCACTATCTCCGCTATAGAGATAGTGCTTTTTTTATTTAAAACTAAGTTAAAAATAACTCAGTATAATATTATGACAGTTGCTATTACATAGAACCGTAACGAGCGTTTGCGCCCAATTCTTCTTCGATACGGATAAGTTGGTTGTATTTAGCCATACGATCTGAACGAGACATAGAACCAGTTTTGATTTGACCAGAGTTAGTTGCTACTGCGATATCAGCGATAGTAGCATCTTCTGTTTCACCTGAACGGTGAGAAGTAACTGAAGTATAACCAGCACGGTGAGCCATCTCGATAGCGTCTAGAGTTTCAGTCAAAGTACCGATTTGGTTAACTTTGATAAGGATAGAGTTAGCGCAACCAGTGTCAATACCTCTTTTTAGGTACTCAACATTAGTTACAAACAAGTCATCACCTACTAATTGACATTTGTCACCAATTGCATCAGTAAGCATTTTCCAGCCGTCCCAATCGTTTTCTGACATACCATCCTCGATAGAATCGATTGGGTATTTTTCAACTAGTTCTTGCAAATAAGCTACTTGTTCAGCGCAGTTGCGTTTAGCACCGTTTTCGCCTTCGAATTTAGCATAATTGTAAACACCATTTTCACAGAACTCAGATGCAGCACAGTCCATAGCGATAGAAACATCACCACCATCTTCTTTGCGACCTGGTTTGTAACCAGCCAATTCGATAGCTTTGATGATAGATTCGATAGCATCTTCAGTACCATTAAGAGTTGGAGCAAAACCACCCTCATCACCTACAGCAGTAGATAAATTACGATCGTGAAGTACATTTTTTAGGTTGTGGAACACCTCAGCACCCATACGAACTGCCTCTTTAAGAGAAGAAGCACCAACTGGACGAATCATAAACTCTTGGAATGCGATAGGAGCATCAGAGTGAGAACCACCGTTGATAATGTTCATCATTGGAACTGGCAATACTTTAGTGTTTGTTCCGCCAATATAGCGATATAGAGGCATACCAAGGAAATCAGCACCAGCTTTAGCTACCGCCAAAGATACACCCAAAATAGCGTTTGCACCGAGGTTAGATTTTGTTGATGTGCCATCTAATGCAAGCATCGCTCTATCAATAGCAACTTGCTCTAGTGTGCTCATACCAACAATTGCCTCAGCAATTTTTTCGTTTACATTTGCAACAGCTTTTTGCACGCCTTTACCTAAGAAACGTGTTTTGTCGCCATCACGTAATTCAAGTGCTTCGTTTTCACCTGTTGATGCGCCACTTGGCACAGCAGCACGACCAAAAGCACCACTCTCTGTCATTACATCCACCTCTAGGGTTGGATTGCCACGTGAATCCATGATTTCACGAGCATAAATTCTTGTAATTCTCATTGTTTAATCTTTTGTATTTTATATTAAAAAAAACTTTTGCAAAGATAATAATTTTTCGGCAAATATGCAATAGTTCAAATGCATATTTGCCGAAAAAATCTCTTAATAATGATATCCACCTGGCGATTGCACAGTTTCATACATTTCATCTATCAATGTAGCGTAGTTTTGCAAAATAATTGCTCGACGCAATTTTAGTGTTGAAGTTAGCTCTCCCGCCTCGATAGTAAATGCTGGATTAATCAATCTAAATTTCTTAATTTTCTCATAGCTAGCCATATCCACCTGTCCTTTGGCAATTATCTCTTCGTAGAATTTAACTACATCTGGGTTAGTCATCAACTCGCGAATATTATCATATTTTAGCCCTTTTTCATCAGCAATATTCTTTACAGTTTCGAGGTTTGGAGCTACAATTGCGGTTACATAATTGCGGTTGTTGCCAATAACTGCAATCTGCTCAATATGGCGGTCAGCACCTAATATTGTCTCTATCTGCTGAGGTGCAATATATTTACCATTTGAAGTTTTAAAGAGGTCCTTCAAGCGTTCTGACATATATAATTGATCTCCCTCCAATTTACCTTTATCACCTGTATGAAACCAACCATCTTTCAATGCTTCTGCTGTTGCCTCAGGCTTGTTATAATACCCAACAAACACGGTTTTACCCTTAACCAAAATCTCATCCTCATCACTAATCTTCACCTGCACATCTGGCATCACCTTACCAACCGACCCAATACGATAATTTTCGTAATCGAAACAAGAGACAGTAGCAGTAGTCTCAGTAAGTCCATAACCATATTTCACAGGAATACCCATACTAAGGAAGAACATAAGCAATTTATCATCTAGCGCAGCACCTGCCACTGGAAATAGGCGACCTTTTTCTATACCGATAACCTTTTTCAAGGTAGAGAAGATGGCACGATCTGCAAATTTGTATCTTAGATACAACCCTAGAGGCGCACGACGATTTACACGGCGGTAGTCGATATTATACTCTTTACCCACAGCCAAAGCCCAAGTAACAAGACCTTTTTTCATCGGAGAGAAAGTAGCAATTTTTTCTTGTACACCTGCTCCAATTTTTTCCCAGAAACGAGGTACAGAGCACATCAATGTTGGGCGCACCTCTTTGATTATTTTCTGTATCTCCACTGGGTGTTGATTGAGATATACGGTTACATCTTCATAAAAACAGAAGTATACCCATGCACGCTCAAAAATGTGAGTCATAGGCAAAAATGCAAGCGATCTATCTCTTTTATTTACCTTATATAGAGCTATATCGTGTATACGCATAGCCTCTAAAAGTGCTGTATGTAGCAACATCACACCCTTTGGTTCGCCAGTTGTACCCGAAGTGTACATAATCACAGCCAAATCCTCATCTTTTGCCGCTTCTGTACGTTTTTTTACCTCTTTTTCAAATTTAGCATCTGCATCTAAATTCATAAAATTGCCAAAGAGATAAACATTCTCCTCACCGCGCAAATCCACAGAATCATCAAAGACAACAATATTTTTTAATACTCCGCAGTTCTTACGTGCCTCGATAGCTTTATCGTATTGTTCTTGTTCGCCCACAAACAAAAGTTGCAATTGCGCATCATTTACAATATACTCAATTTGACCCACCGACGAAGTGGCATAAATTGGCACTGATACTACTCTATTGGCAAAATTAGCAAAATCAGCAATCAGACCTTGTGGCATATTTTGCGCACAGATACCTACATTGTCTTGCTCAGATATACCCAACGAGGCAATTGCACGAGCCACAAGAGATACTCGTTCGTAAAATTCGCTCCATGAAATATCTATCCATTTTGACAAGGAGTTGTCGCGATAAGCTATCGCTGTTTTTTTACCATTTTTCTTTGCCTTATAGGCTGGGAATTTGGCAAAATGCACTGATTCAATTTTCATACTTTTTCTTTTTTAAATTTATAATTACTACTATTAAATGCGTGAAGTGCCTGTTTCGCAGCTGCCTGCTCGGCTTCGCGTTTGTTACTCCCCACACCATTACCCATCTGTTTATCATCTACAATCACCTTTACCTGAAATTTCATCTTATTACCCGGCATTCTCTCTTCCGACAATAGTTCATACGAATGAGTCAAGCCTCGATGTTGACAATATTCCAATAACTGCGATTTATAATTTTTATCTTTCCTCTGAAGTTTTGCCTCATTTACATATTCCGAGAATACACGCTTCACAAATTCGTATGCCGATTGATACCCTTTATCTATGTAAATAGCCCCAACAAGAGCCTCAAAAGCGTTGCCCAAAACATTAACATTTGCCCCTGATAGTCTTACATTAAGATAATTCTCGAGATGCAACTCTTTGCCCAAACTGTTTAGGGTACTGCGTTTTATCAATAGCGAACGGAGGCTCGATAAAAAGCCCTCGCGTTTGTCGGTATATTTTTCGTATAGCATATGGGTGATAATCGCCTCTAATATCGCATCACCCAAAAATTCTAACCGCTCGTTGTTCGCCACTGCGCCCAATTTACGGCGATTTCTCTCGCTGCTTAATACAAATGCTAAGTCGTAAATAGCTATATCATTCACCTCAAAACCCAACAACGAATAGTATTTCGAACGAGGTTTGAAGAGATACTTTATATTTTTTATTTTTTCTACTATGTTCATTCTTTTATCTATAGGGGTCTTCTATAAGGGGACTTCTAAAAACTCCCCGAATAAAAATTAAAATAACAATATAGGAAAGCAATTTTTGAAAACTCCCTATACAAATAATCCAGAAAGCGCCACCCTACCACAAAGTAAGTTGTTTTTCTGGAAGCAATCTAAAAGTTGTACGATGATACGGTGTAGCACCAAATTGGGCAATCGCTGCGCGATGTTGTGCTGTTGGATAACCTTTATTTCTATCCCACGCATACTGCGGAAATTCGTTGTGCAGGCGCATCATATACTCATCTCTATGAGTTTTTGCGAGCACAGATGCCGCTGCAATCGATAGATATTTACCATCACCTTTTACCACAGTTTGATGCTCAATCTTCTTATATGGCTTAAATCTGTTACCATCTATGATAATATGCTCAATCGGCTGTAATCCTCTCTTTTTTAGCTGCTTTTCCACCTTTTCAATTGCTCTGTGCATTGCCAAAATCGAGGCATTGAGAATATTTATCTCATCTATCTCTGCAATGGTTGTAACTCCTACAGCCCACGCCAAAGCCTCTTTCTCTATCACGCCCCTCAATTCATTGCGTTGTCTCTCGGTGAGTTGTTTGCTATCGTTCAGCATCTCACACTTAAAATCATCTGGCAAAATCACCGCTGCTGCGTATACATCGCCCGACAAACAGCCACGACCAGCCTCGTCGCACCCGACCTCTACTACATCTGATTTTAAATAGGGCAGCAACATAATTCTGATTTTTATGGGTTATAAATTAAGTTAACCAAAACCGTACCAACCTTACCAAGCATATTTTTATCAATCGATTGAATATCATCATTGTGGGTATGCCAAAAATCGCCAAAACCAGACTCAGTATTAGGGTCGTAATGTATTATATCAATGCACGGAGTGCCATTATACTCATTCACAGGCACGTGGTCGTCGGTTACCGCTCCGCCTCTCTTATTGACAAATATATCCGAGTAGCCCAATTCGGCAGCCCTATTCCACACCTTATCCACCAACCACGAGGCGTATCTATCTGAGAAATATTCGCGATAAAAAACTGCATCTGATGCCCCCACCATATCTAGTAATATAGCATATTGCGCCTGATAACCACGTATATGTGGAGATTTAGCCCAATATTTAGAGCCTAAACACCAACCACCGTCGTCGCTTCGTGAGTCCACCCACTCTGGTGCGCCCCAATCCTCCAAATCAAATAGGATAATATCAATGCCTATATTTTGTGGATTATTATTGAGCAGACGAGCAATCTCCATAAGCACCCCGACACCACTTGCGCCATCGTTGGCACCAATAATAGGGGTACGGTGCGACGCTGCGTTTGGGTCGTGATCGGCATATGGGCGCGAATCCCAGTGCGCACAGAGCATAATGCGGTTTTGCGATTGAGCATTATATTGAGCAATCACATTACGAATTGGCATTTTTCTGCCATCGTACAGAGTGCCTGTTGCCTCTTGCACAATAACGCTATCAGCACCATTTGCATTAAAAAAGTTTACGAAATATTCAAGACATTGGGCATGCGCCTCTGAGGCAGGCACACGTGCGCCGAAGTTACATTGCTCCTCTACGTATGAGAATGCGCTATCGGCTGAAAATGAGGGGATATTGAGAGATTTTGTCTCAGATTTTTGCGATTGAGTCGCTGTTGACTTGCTAGTGCAAGCCACTAAAATAATTAAAAAACAGATTGGTATTAAAATTCTTTTTACCATTAATCGCTTTTTATGGGTTATCGATGGAGTAGGTAGTTTTACAACTACCCCCTAACTACAAATTAAATTTCAGAATCGATAGTTATTGCATTTTGCATCACACCTTGCAAATATTTTTTTACGATATTACAGTGATAAGGATCGGCTTGATATTCATCAAGTTTCGCCCAATTTTCCACTACAACATCAAGCATCACATCATACGAACGCTCAGAGCGCAAAGCATCTACCAACACATTCACCTCCAATGCAGTAGGCACCTTACCCACCATCGACATCAATATTCTCTTTGTCTCACTCATAGTTGCTGCAGTAGCATCTATCAGTTTAATACATACAATATGCCTAACCATAATCTATATTATAATTGGAGAAATCTAAAAAGCTCCCCCCTATTTAAAAATTACCTTAAATTATTATCTTATCTCGCCTACTCCTCTTCGCTATACCACGAAGCATAAGTGGCGTAGTTGTGCGCTATTTTTTGATTTATCTCGGCAGCCTGTTCTGGTGCCACCTCTTTTACCATTTTGGCAGGTACACCAGCCCAAATAGTGTTTGGCGGAACGATTGTATTGCTAAGTACCAACGCATTAGCTGCAATAATAGCACCGCTACCAATCACCGCACCATCTAGCAGAGTAGCTCCCATACCTATCAAGGCATAATCCTCTACTTTCGCACCGTGAATAACCACATTATGCCCTACACTCACATAATCACCTATCTCGATAGTCGATTTTTGATAAAGCGTGTGCAACACAGCACCATCTTGTATATTCACGTGGTTACCAATGCGGATAGAGTTTACATCGCCACGAAGCACAGCATTAAACCAAATACTGCAACCTTCGCCAATAACCGTATCGCCAATGATTGTGGCATTCTCTGCCAAAAAACAATCCTCTGCTATCTGAGGCGTAAAACCTCTTACTGATTTTATTAAAGCCATAATTTTTTCTTCGGGAAAATTTAAAAGTCCCCTATATATCAATTCCTACTTCGATAAATAATCAAACTTTATCTAGGCACGATACGAATTTTCATTTCATACACGTAAGGCACCACCTCGCTGTTGTCTCTACCAATTTTAGACGGTACGATAATGCGGCTGTGCGAATCACTGCGCAACATTATCTCGAATGCACTTTGCCACCCCTCGCAACTATTTGTCAAGTCGCCATAAATAATTTCGTTTGGATATGGGCGGTCGAGTGTAGTCCAATAATCCTCTACGATTGGATTTTCGTCTAGTGTAGACTGCGAATATCTGAGCGAAATTTGGTCTCCAGAGCGTAAAGTATCGCCCTCGCCCTTATCTAGCAACTGAATATATATACCCTCATCAAAATGGTACATCTCATCTTCAGCAAAAAGCGAATCGGCAGGGAACTCATCTAATATAGTAATTCCTTGACGAGTCAACCAATCCTCGATAAGTTCCTCTTCGGCATCGAGCAGATCAGAGTAGTTTTCGGTATAGTCGCAAGCCGTAAAAAATAGCAGCGAGCAAAATAGAGTTACAACAAATTTTATTTTCTTCATAGTTTGTAAAAATTCTAGGGATATTTTGTTAGAATCCCCTTTAATCCATATAGAGATAGAACGTATATTAAGGCAAAAAATTTTACAAAAAACATACTTTCTTAATTACAGGGCAAAGATACAAAAAAAAATCGAGGTAAGCAGAATAATTTAAATGCTAAATAATTTGGTAATGTCGAAAAAAAGTAGTTATTTTGCAACGCTAAATAAGCAAAGCGTTGGTCTCGTAGCTCAGCTGGATAGAGCAACAGCCTTCTAAGCTGTGGGTCATGGGTTCGAATCCCGTCGGGATCACTTGAAATTCATCTAACTATCAAAATGTTAGATGAATTTTTTGTTTAAGGGCAATGTATTTAGTTTAGCTATTTTATACCGTTTTGTGAGGTAATAAATTCTATTTCTAGTAGCAAGTGAGAACAACAGTACCTCTTATTTTGCATAAAAAAGTGATAAAATCACGCCAAAAAGCGATAATCAATAAGAATAAAAAGCGATAAAAAGATGGAAATATTAGAAAAAACATTCGTAGTTGCGCCAGAAAACAGCGCAAAAACTGTCGGATCTGGCAATCTTGAAGTGCTAGCCACACCGATAATGGTGGCTTGGATGGAGAACACCGCAATGACACTTGCCGCATCTGGCTTAAACGATGGCGAGACCACGGTTGGCACTCGCCTAGAAGTAAACCACAGCAAAGCATCAGGCATTGGCGAAACCATTTGCTGCAAAGCAGAATTAACAGCCACCGAGGGGCGCAAAATATCATTTAAGATAGTTGCCACCGACAGCAACGGCGACATCATCGGCGATGCCATTCACGAACGATTCGTAGTGAACATCGAAAAATTCATGAGCCGCATAGCGGCGAAATAATTGATATGCCCCCGAAAAGTTTTGTCTAACTTTTCGGGGGCATATCAGTGGTGAGAGTTTTTTGTTTATTTTTGAACTAAGGCAAGACGCATACCTAAACAGTAGCAACGATAATAATGCGAAGTGTAACCGCGAGCAAACACACGACAACCTACAGCACTACCTTCCAAACCATTTTCTCGCCCCACACGACTAGTTTCTTTAGATTTCTGTAGTTTTGTTGTACTACTATCATCAGAAGGCTCATTATACCAGTCCATACACCACTCACACACATTACCACTCATATCATAGATACCTAATTCATTCGGTCCTTTCTGTCCTACTTCATGCGTAAATTCATCAATATCGTCATAAAGCCATGCAAATTCATAAATATAATCTCTCCTAGAGGATTTAGTTGACTTACCCTTTTTACCTCCACGTGCTGCATATTCCCACTGCGCCTCAGTTGGCAACATAAATTGATAACCTTCAGGCAATTCACCTTCCAACATATTATTCAAACGAATGCAAAACTCCTCACATTCATTCCAATTTACATAATACATCGGATAATTTGCACCTTCATTACTAAGAGGCCAGTCATAAGAAAATTCATTTTTATCTCGCTGCTCAACAACTGTTGTACCCATCACAGCTTTCCACAATTCTTGTGTTACCTCAAATTCTCCAATATAATAATTAGATAATGCAACTTTAAATACTACTGAGTTATCTGAAACACCAAAATCCTCAACAGTACACCCCATATTAAAACTACCACCCTCCACATATATCATCTTAAAACTAGTACTACCTCCTGGCAAAGTAAAAGTAATATCCGATTCCGATTTCGATTTCGACGACTGACACGATGTAAAAATCATCGCTAATACTAACCCAACAAAAAGAGATTTTGATTTCATAATTGTATTTTTTAAAGCTTAAAGAATATAGGTGGGTTCTATTTTCTATATTTACGCCTCAAAATTTAGTATAAGAACCCATTATCTACTAAATTAGAGATATTGCTTAAATTTGACAAACCACAAACCATGGTCTGAAGCTATTA